>JAJYMV010000067.1 GCA_021786705.1 bacterium | reverse complement strand
GTACCGCCTGCCACACCACCTTCCCCGGCATGACCCCCTACGGCATGATGACGATGATGTCGAATTTTCAGGACCTCGATTATCGCAAGCAGCGGCAGGCCTTTCCGCTCGCGTTGCGCTTGCAAGTCGAGACATTGCTCGCAAATAAATCGCACCCGGCATCGACGGTCGCGCAGACGCTCTCGCTCTTAGGCGGCGGATTCATCGGACCGCACGTCACGTGGTACAGCGAGCAGCCCATCGTCGACAGCGGTTTCCCCGGCGTCACCGAACAGATGTGGCTTTCGTGGAACGGGCTTTTCCACGGCAGCAACTCGATTCAGGTCGGGAAATTCCACACGCCGTTTCCGTTCATGCCGGCGCACGGCTGGACGCTCGGCAACTATCTGCTCGCCACGCAAACCAGCGGACAAAATACGTTCAATCCCAACGACGCGCGCTGGGGAACCGCATTGAGCGGCATGAAGGGCAACTGGATGTACAATGCATCCTGGCTCGCAGGCAGCGGCCCGGTCGGCAACGCGCTCGATTTCAACCCGCAGGGCGGCCCGCGCACGCTCGATCTCAACGTCACCTACGGCGGAATGCTCACGCCGTGGGCAGTCGGCGCCGTCGCGATGAAAGGCACCGCACCGCTCTTCAATAGCAACGGCATCTATGCGGCGGGCGATGCGTTCACGCGGCAAGGGCTCTATTACAGCTACCAGACGCGCTCGTGGTTCGTCCAGACGATGTACTATCGCGGCGAAGACGCGCGCCCCGATCTCAACGTCGGCGCGACGCCGTTCCGCGGCGCGATGCTCGAGATCGAACGCGATTTCGGCTGGCGCAATCACGTCTTGGTTCGTTACGATGTCGCCTCGAGCGACACGCTGAACCGGCAATACATCTTCGACGATGCATACAATTTTCTCCCGAATCTCAAAGTCACCGGCGAGCTCGCGATGCAGCCCGGCGCGCGTCCCTCCATCGCGTTTGCCTTCGATTGGGCGGGGCCGTTCCAACGCGGCAAACGCTATCTTTGGAACCCGCCGGTCGGCGCTCGCCTCGTTTCCATCAAACCCTCGCAGGCGAGCGTCGGCATGGCGGGGATGAACGTGCAATCGATGCCCGGCATGACGATGCCCGGCATGACGATGCCTGCGAACTCCAACGCGCAGGTCGAAGCCGGCGAGCATCTCGTTGCGGCCAACGGTTGTAGCGGCTGCCACGGCGCGACCTTCGGCGGCGGCGTCGGGCCAAAACTCTACGGCATCGAACATCGCCTCGCTCCCGCGCAGATCGCCAATTATATCGCGCATCCGCGCGCGCCGATGCCGAACTTCGGATTCACCAAACCGCAGGTCGCCGATATCGTCGCCTATCTCTCCAGCCTCGACGGAGGCATGCACGGCATGATGCCGACGATCGCCACCACGCCGGTCGCCGGTACGGACGCCGTCGTCGTCTCGGTCCGTTTCCCGATGATGGTTCCGAAATCGGCACAGATCGTCGCCTCGATGTCGATGGGCGGCGGCGCGATGCACGGTTCGACGACGGCGCTCCACCCGACCGCCGATCCCCACGTGTGGACCGCGACGGTGCACTTCGCCATGGCGGGCCCGTGGACGCTGCGACTGGAATACGACGGAATGCATCTCACGCAGAGTATCGTCGTCGGAGATTCCCGTTAGATGAAGCGTCGCTCGTTCATCGCCGTCGGCGCGGGCGGATTGCTCGTTGCGGCGGTCGCGCCATTCGATGCGCGGGCGGCGGAGAACGGCGTCCTCGAACGCACCCTTCGTGCCGCACCCTACGCCTTCTCGCCCGGTGCGGGTGCTTCGTATCCGACGCTCGCCTATAACGGCAGCATCCCCGGCCCGCTCCTGCGCGTCGTTCGCGGAGGAAAGGTGCGCGTCACGTTCCGCAACGATGCGGAGCGCCCGGGTACCGTTCATTGGCACGGCTTCATTCTTCCCAACGATATGGACGGCGTTCCGGGGATCACGCAAGCCGCGGTTCCCAACGGCGGCAGCTTTCGCTACGAATTCAACGCCGAGCCGGCCGGCACGCGCTGGTATCACGATCACGACGGTGCGGGCGACGTTCGCGGACTCTTCGGCGCGTTCGTCATCGACGAGCCCAACGAAGAGCACGCCGACAAAGAGTTCGTCATCGTGCTCCACGATGTCGCCGACATGAAAAGTTTTCGCGCCGCTATGCACGGCCGAAGCGACGCACCGATGACCGACCCGATGGACTCCTCGGAGATGGAATCGATGCGACCCGGCGACAAAATGGACGATGAGGTCGCCTATCTCGCGCACTGCATCAACGGCCGTTGTTACCCGAGCGGAGCGCCGCTCTCGGTGAACGTCGGCGACCGCGTTCGCCTGCGCATCCTCAACGCCAATCCGACGCAGACCCGCTACCTGCGGCTCGCGGGCCACCGGCTCACCGTCACGCATACCGACGGAAACCGCCTCGAGGCCCCGGTCACCGTCGATGCGCTGCGCCTCGGCGTCGCCGAGCGGCTCGATGCTTGGTTCGAAGTGCGCAAGCCCGGCGCGTGGCTGCTCCAGACCCTCCTCTCCGCACCGACGGCCTACGAACAAGCGGTGCTCGTCGCGACCCCCGGCATGGAGCAGAGCTCGCCGATGGGCGTCTCGGCGATGCTCGCCGGTATCGAGACCTTCAGTTATCTCGGCGCCGGCGGCAGGGCCGCGGCATTGCCGCCATACCGCGCCGACCGGAGCGCCCACTATATCCTCGATAAGGATCCCAGCGTTCCCGGCCGCTGGACCATGAATGGCATGTCCTGGCCCAACGTCCCGCCGCTCTTGGTGAAACGCGGCGACCGCGTGGAGATCACCTTCGAGAACCGCAGCGACATGGAGCACCCGATGCACCTCCACGGGCACCGCTTTGCGCTGGTCTCGACCAACGGCGTTCCGCTCGCGCGCCCGCTCCTCAAGGATACGGCAGTGGTCGCGCCCTGGACCGGCCGCATGACCTGGCGATTCACCGCCGATGCCTATCCCGGCACCTGGCTCCTGCATTGTCATAATGCCGTCCACATGATGGGCGGGATGATGACGGAGGTACGCTACGTCGGTTAGGGAACCGAGACGCTTCGACCATGCACGACCTTCATAACGGGCGGATTCTTCTCACGGGCGGCGCCGGGCTCATCGGGAGCACCGTGCTCTGGGCGTTAAACCGCCGCGGCATCGAGGACGTGCTCGTCGTCGACCGGCTCGACGAGAGCGAAAAATGGAAGCACCTCGTGCCGCTTCGCTTCGCCGATTACCTCGACGCCGACGACCTCACCGAGACCTTAGAATGCGATCCCGAAGCGCTCGGACCGATCGGAACGGTCATCCATCTCGGTGCCTGCTCCTCCACGACGGAGTGCGACGCTGATTTTCTCATGCGCAACAATTACGAGTACAGCAAACGCATCGCCGGCTGGGCGATCGAACGCGGGATCCGTTTCGTCTACGCCTCCTCGGCGGCGACCTACGGCTCGCTCGAGACGACGCTCGACGACGAAGCTCCGCTTGCCGATCTACGCCCGCTCAATGCGTATGCGTATTCGAAGCATCTCTTCGATTGCTACGCTTCGCGCCGAGGATGGCTCGACCTGATCTGTGGGATTAAATATTTTAATATTTTTGGGCCCAACGAAGACCACAAAGGCGAGATGCGCAGCGTCGTTGCGAAAGCCTGCGAGCAAATACGCGAGAACGGCAGCATTCGGCTCTTTAAAAGCGATCGTCCGGAGTACGCCGACGGCGAGCAACGCCGCGATTTTCTCTACGTGAAGGACGCCGTCGAGATGACGCTGCACCTCGCCGCGAGCGGCCGCAACGGGCTCTTCAACGTCGGTGCCGGGAAGGCGCAGACCTGGCTCGATCTCGTGCGTCCGATTTTCAGCGCGCTCGGCGTCCCCGAACGCATCGAATTCGTACCGATGCCCGAGCATCTGCGCGCGAAGTACCAGTATTTCACGTGCGCGCGCATCGACCGCTTGCGCTCGACCGGCTATACCGCAGAGATTCCGCCGCTCGCCGACGCGGTTGCCGACTACGTGCGGAACTACATTCTCCCCGGGCGCGTTCTCGAACCGAACGATGCTCCATACGCTCGTACCGCGACCACAATCGCATAACTCATCCATCACTCTCAAGTAAAGAAACGAGGATTCCACTGTGAGCCAGCAAAGCCGCGCGCAACGCCGCCGTGACGAACGTGGGGGTTCCCACGGCCCGCCGCAGCGCGATCCGATGCGTCCGATCTACCTCGGCTTCGCAGCCATCGTCGTCCTCGTCTTCCTCGGCTTCGGAATTTTCCGCTGGCACGAAACGCAACGGATCGCCGCGATCTACGCTACCCCGACGCCGGCAGCATCGCTCGCGCCCGGTGCGAAACCGCAGCCGACGCCCTTCCAACTCGTCGACGGAGGGACGCTCGGGCAGAATCTCTTCCCCAAAGGGGATACCTCAATCGGCGGCCGTGGGCTCCCCGTCAACGGCATCAAATGCGATAGCGCACCCGAGCCGATCCTCCTCCACGTTCACGAACATCTCTCGCTCTTCGTCAACGGCAAACAGATCGCCATTCCGCAGTACGTCGGCTTCGTTCCGAACCCCAACAATCCCCAAGCGGGCTGCCTCTATTGGATTCACACCCACGACGGCGAAGGGATCATTCACGTCGAATCGCCGCACGTGCGTCTCTTCCACCTCGGCGACTTCTTCGCGATCTGGGGGCAACCGCTCCGCGCGAACGACGTGGCGGGCTTCAAAGGCCCGGTGAGCGTCTGGCTCAACGGCAACCGCTATACCGGCGATGCGAAGCAGATTCCGCTGGTCGCCCATCAGCAGATCGTCATCGAGGTCGGAAAATCGATCCCCCCCCCGCTCTACACGTTCCCGCCGGGAGACTAGCGAAACGCAGCGTTCGAAAACGAACTCCGAGAGACATTAGGCGCAGGGCGGCCATGCTTTTTAGGCTAACCTAACAGGCATGGCTTCGCTCGGAGCTCGTCGCTCGCTCTCTGAATCCCCACGGGCCGCCTGGAAGACGTGGCTCTTCCGGCTGCTTGCCGTCGCCGGGCCGGGCATCGTCGTCACCTTCGCCGATACCGAGGCCGGCAGCATCACCACCGCCGCGACCTCCGGGGCTCAGTACGGCTTCTCGCTCGTGCTGCTCCAATTGCTCCTGATCGTTCCGCTCTTCGTCGTTCAGGAGATGACGGTGCGCCTGGGGACCACCACCGGGAAGGGGCACGCGCGCCTCATTCGCGAGCACTACGGAATCGGCTGGGCGTGGGTCTCGCTGGGAACGATGCTCGTCACAAACATCGCCGCGCTCGTGACCGAGTTCGCCGGCATCGCCGGCGCAGCGGCGATCTTCGGCCTTCCACCCGCGCCATTCATCGTTCTTGCGGCGGTCGCGCTGACGGTCGTCATTCTCACCGCGAGTTACAAACGTGCCGAGTATTTCGCTCTCGCGCTCTGCGCGATGGAGCTCTTGTTTATTCCCGCGGCGTTCGCGGCGAAACCGAGCCTACACGCAGTCATCTTCCACGGTATTCTCGGCCCGCAACCGTTGGGCGACCAACACTACTTACTGCTGATCGCCTCGAATATCGGCGCGGTGATCATGCCTTGGATGATCTTCTACCAGCAGAGTGCGACGGTCGATAAAGGCTTAGTCGCCCGCGACCTGCCTTTCGCACGCATCGATACCGCCATCGGATCGGTCGCAACGCAACTCATTATGATCGCCGTTATCGTGATGACCGCCGCCACGCTCTTCGTCCATCACATTCCGGTCAGCGACGCGGCGCACGCCGCGCTCTCGCTCGAACCGCTCGTCGGAAAGTTCGCCGGCGTCACCTTCGGCGCCGCACTCATCGGCGCATCGATGCTCGGTGCATTCGTCGTTTCGCTGGCGACGGCGTGGGCCTTCGGCGAGGCGTTCGAGTGGCGTTGTTCGCTCAATGACAGTTGCTTGAAAGCGAAGCGCTTCTACGCGCTCTACATCGGCAGCGTCGCCCTCGCCGCCGGCATCGTTCTCATTCCGAACCTGCCGCTCGTGAATATGACCAACGATATCGAAGCGTTCAACGGCTTCGTGTTGCCGATCGTTCTCGGCTTTCTCCTCGTTCTCGTCAACGATAAACGCGTCATCGGCGAGCGAAGGAACGGCTTGCTCGGTAACGTGATTGCCGTCGCGCTCTCGGCGGTGATCGTCGCGTTGGGCATCTGGATGGCGATAGCGACCTTCATCCACCCCGGAGGGGCCTAAAAGCAGTATCGTGGAGTGATGTACCCGCTCCTCTTGGCGCTCTCGCTGCTCCCCATTCACGCAACGGTGCTCGCGGTCGCACCGCGACAGACCGTCATCGCGAGCACGCGCGGAGCGACGCTCCAACTCGATGCCGGAACCTATCGGTTGCGCGTTCCGCGATCGGCGAGCTTCCGCCCCGGCCTCGGAATCGACGGCCTTCTCGATCGCTCGACGCACCCGTGGACGCTGCGCGATGCGGTGCCGGCGCGCCCGTTCATCGCGGGGCTTCCCGCGCGCGGCAAAGTCATCCCGATCGACTTGGGAAGTTATCTGCCCGATGCCACGCTCGTCGACGCCGCCGGACATCCGTTTAACCTTTCGACGGCATTTCGTGGAAAAACGTTGCTGCTCAGTTTTATCTATACGCGTTGCCCTCCCGGCGATCTCTGCCCCCTCACAAGCGCGAAATTTGCGCGCCTCCAATCGCAGATCGATCCCAAACACTTGCACTTGCTGGAAATTTCCATCGATCCCACCTACGATTCTCCCGCCGTGCTGAAGAACTACGGCATTCGTTTCGGCGCGAATCCATCGCGTTGGACGCTCGCCACGGGCACCGGATCGACGGTGCAATCCCTCCTCGATCGCTTCGTGATTTCGTCGATCGAAGATACGACCGGGCATTACGTCCATAACGACGAGCTCTTTATCGTCGGCCCCAATGGACGCGTCGCCTTTATCGCCCGCAGCGCCGCGTGGGTCGCGGGCGGCGCGCTCGCCGAGGCTCGCTCGATCGACGGCGAAACGAGCAACCCGTTCGAACTCTTCGAACTCTCGCTCGTCGCCAGCATCGTCGCGGCATGCGGCGGCAGCGAATATGCCGGCATCGTGATCCTCGACATCGTACTGATTTCGCTGATCGCCCTGGCGGTAACGTGGATCCTCTGGCGGCTCGCCCGCCGGCTCATGCGCGAACGCTAGCGAGGAGCGCCTCGGCAGGCTTCTCGCATGCCTGATGAGGAACCCCAACGCCCGTGGGAGCACCGCGAAAGGCCATCGAAGCGCCGAGCGCCGAACAGGCGGCTTTTTTAGAACGAGCGATCGAACAGTACGGTTCGACCGCTTATTCCTATGCCTACCGCCTCACGCGCAACGAACCAGACGCCCGCGACCTGGTTCAGGAGGCCTTCATTCGCGTCTACCGAGCCTGGCGCAGCTTCACGCCGGGGACCTCGTTTCAGGCCTGGCTCTTTCGAATTATCACAAACTTGCATCGCGACGAACTTCGGCGACGAAAAGGACGTTATTACGATGAGATCCCAGAGGATAACGCACCGCAGGAATGGGGAGGCGAGCGCCCGCTCGCCGTGGAGCCGATCGAGGAGTACCTCGAGGGGCAGTATAGCGAAACCATGGCAAAAGCGCTCGACGCGCTCTCCCCGGACCAGCGCCAGGTGCTCACCCTTGCGGATATCGAGGAGTACAGCTATCAAGAAATCTCCGAGATCATGGGCTGCTCGATCGGCACGGTACGATCGCGCTTGCACCGTGCTCGTAACCAACTCCGTCGCCTCGTGCTGAAATATTCAAACGTATGACTACCGATCGCCATCCAACTCGCGAAGAACTCATCGACTTCCAGCATCGCGCCCTCGAACCGGGTGCAGATGCCGCCATACTCGCGCATATCGAACGATGCGTGCCCTGCGCAGCTATCCACGACGAAGAGGCACGCCTTACCGAACTGGTGCGCGCGCACGCACGCAGCGAGTCGTTCGAACTGCCGCTCGGCTTCGCCGCAGCGACGCTCGCCCGCGCGCGCGAACGGGAGCGTTCGCGTTTCTTCGAGGGCCTTCTGGCCTGGTGGCGCCCGGCGATCGCGGTGCCGGCCGCGCTCTTCTTCGCGATCGCCGCGTTCCTCGCACCGGTCGTTCTGCCGCGTCTCCATCACCCCGGCTCGCAGATCAACGCCCTCCACGATCTTCGCGATCACGCCGCACTGATGGCGACCGAGCCGTTCGAGGAGAGTTCGCAAGCACCGATCGTCCTCGCAAGCGATCGAGGGAATGCCGCTCCGTAACCTCGCGGCCGCCGTGGCCGCTACCGTGCTGCTCCTCCCCGGGGTAGCCCTTGCCGCGCAGCGCGATGCCACGCCGCTGCTCCGCGCTGCGCTGCAGGCACCGCGTGTCGTCAGTTACGTCGGCGAGATCGAGAGCATTCGCTTCGGCACGCACGGAACGCAGGCGACGGTTTTTCGCGTCGAACACCGGGCCCCCGATCTCACGCACCGTTGGTATATCGTCCCGCATTCGGCGTTCGGTGAGACCGAGATCGAGCACGGCGATACCACCTACGTGCTCGATCCGCAGCACCATCGCGTCCTCGTCGAACGCAATCGCGCGCTCGACGACCGTATCGTCATCGCCGACAACGTCGGCCTCATGCTGCGCAACTATCGTCCGGTACAACAAGGAACCGGCCACCTTCTCGGCTTTCCCGTCGACATCGTCGCACTCGTCAATACGTATACCGGGAATACGATGATGCGGCTCTGGCTCGACGCTCGCAGCCACCTCGTTCTCGAACGGAAAGTCTTCGGCGACGACGGCGCACTGCTCGGCGAGCAACGCTTCGAAAATCTCGCCTATGCCAAGGATATTCCGGCGGGCGTCTTTGCTATTCCCAGCGATCTCAAGCGCGTCGATCGTACGCTTCACCACCGCCCGTCGAACGATATCGCCGCGGTCCTCCGAAGCCTGCCCTTCAAAGCGCGGCGCCCGCATTATCTGCCCGACGGCTTCATCGCCATCGCCGCGGACCGCACGACCGACGAGGGCGTTCCTCAGGCGCATCTCCTCTACTCGGACGGCATACGTATGATCTCGCTCTTTGAAAATGCGGGTGCCTCTCTCGATCTCGACGGCCTCCACGCGCGCACGCTGCGGGTCGGCAGCATCCAGGCAAAGCTCGCCTCGCGCGGATCGACCTCGCTCCTCTCGTGGTCGAAGAACGGGATGCACTACGCGCTCGTCGGCTCGCTCGATGCCAAGGAACTCGCGAAAATCGCTGCCTCGGTTGCGCCCTAGCCGCGCTTCACGCGCCTGAGAGATCCCCTTCGACACGGTCGAGAATACGTTGGAGCGATGCGGGAATCGCCCCGGCCGCAGCTCCGCTTGCATCGGCGGTGCCGAGATCGTGCACGGCGGCGATCTCCAGGATCGAAGCGGTGACGTTCTCAACGTCGTAGCCCCCTTCGAGCACGTAGAGTAACGGCGCTCCGAGGCGCCCGGCGAGCCCTGCGAAGATCCGTGCCAATCCCCCGGCCGCGCTCCGTTCGACGCCGAGATCCCCAACCGGGTCTCCGCGTACGTAATCGAATCCCGCACTGACGACAATCGCTTCGGGACGCACGTTTCGTTCGACGAACGCGGCGACGCGTTCCCAGAGTGCGACGAAGCCTTCGGTGGAGATTCCGCGCGGATCGATCGGCAGATTGATCAGCACGTCGCCGCTCGCGGTGCGCGCCTGCTCGCCGGGGCCGCCGGTTCCCGGATATGCGGGCCACGCGTGCGAGGAGATATACGAAATGCCCTCGCCGACCAGCGCCTGCGTCCCGTTTCCGTGGTGATAATCGATATCGAGGATCGCGACGCGCGCACCCGTTCGCGCATGAATGCTGCGCGCGACCACGCCGACGTTATTAAAAATGCAGAAGCCCATGCCGCGCGCGGGCTCGGCATGGTGCCCCGGCGGCCGCACGAGCGCAAAGCTCGGAGCACCGTCGCCTTGGGTCCATTCGCACGCGCGCAGCGCGCTGCCCGCAGCCCGGCGCGCGACCGAGAACGAGTTCGCATCGACGAGGACGTCGCCGGTGGAGAGATCGCGGAATCCCTCGGCCTCTTCGCATTCGCGCGCAACGAGATCGATATAGCGCTGCGGGTGCACGAGTCTCAGCGTCGCAACGTCGGCCTCGACATCTTCTTCGACCACCGTTATGCCGGGTTGCTCGCGAAGCATTGAGGCAACGCGTTCCACACGATCCGGTGATTCCGGGTGCGTGCTGCCGCGAAGGTGGGCTCCGAGCGCGATGTCGGTGACGACTCTCACGAACGGAGCCCTTTCACGTCTATCGGCGCGAACTCGGTTTCTTCGAGAGCGCCTTCAGGCCCGCAAGCGCTTGCCGATAATTCGGCGAGTTGCGCGCGACGACGCGGAGCACCCGGCGGTACGCGAGGATCGCCTTGGCTTTGTCGTTATTGCGCGCGTAGGTTTGCGCCGCCACCATCAACATGTCGGGTTGGCGATCCAGGTAGCCCGGCGCGTTGTTGTCGAGAGCGGTAAAGATCTGCGCCGCCTCGCCGTAGTTGTGGAGATGGAAATCGGCACTCGCGATGCACCCCAACGTGTCGGGCTGGCGATCGGCCTGGAAACTCTGCTCGCATGCAACGCGCGCTTGGCTATAGAGTTTCCGGTAAAAGTACACCTGGCCGAGCATCGCGTAACTCTGTGCCGACGGGCGCACCTTGACCAACTTCGAGAGGTAGGTGGTCGCGGCAACAACGTCGTGCCGACCGAGCGCGTCCTGCGAGAGGCGCGCGAGGACTGCCGGATTGCTCGGATCGATCTTCAACGCCGCAAGCCACTGTGCGCGCGCGTCCTTCATGTCTTTCTGCTGCGCGTAGTAATCCCCGATCGCTCCATGCGCGATGGCGCTATCGGGAAATTTCTTCAGGGCTTCCTGGAAAATTGCCAGTGCCTGCGGATATTGCTTCTCGCCGGCAAGAAACGTCGCTTTCTCCAAAAGCACTTTGACGCGATCCGAATCGGTTGTCGCGGCGTATTCGGCGTCATCGTAGGCTACGATGGCCTTTGCGTCGTCGTGCTGCGCCGCGTAGAGCGAGGCGCGAAAGAGAAGCAAATCCAGGTCGCCCGGAGAGATCGCCAGCGCTTGGTGGACCGCAGCAAGAGCTTTCGGAAACTGTTTTTGTTGCTGGTAGATACGCGCGCTCTGTAACGACGGCGTCGGATCTTTCGGATCGAGCTTTTGCGCGATCGCGAACTGGGCGAGCGCTTTATCGTATTTTTGCTGGTCGGCATAGACCGCACCGAGTGCGACGTATGCCTGCGCGCTCTTTTTGTGGAAGACGATCGCGCGCTTGGCGGCGCGCTCGGCTAAATCAAACTTTCCGCTGCGCGCGTACAGATCGGCGAGCTGCGAGAGAATGCCGACGTTGGTGGGATCGAGGTCGGAGGCGCTCTGGAAATCGGCGAGTGCCGCGCCGGCGTTGCCGACGAGTTCTTGAGCGTAGCCGTCGAGATAGTAAATGCGCGCGTCTTTGTTTCCGGCTTGCAAGAGCTGTTGCGTCAGCGAGAGCGCCTGCTCGGCCTGGCCGGTGCTGAGATAGACGCCGGCGAGTTCGAGCGCCGCCTGTCGATCCGTGGGATGGGCCTTGAGGCGTGCCTGCAGGCGCGGGATCGCGATGCTCGGCGGTTCGGGCGTCGCGGTCGGCAGCGCCGAGGGCGAGGGCGACGGGGTCGCGGCAGCTTTTTTATGGCCGAAGAGACCGGCACTCGCCTGCGGCGTAGCCGCAAGGACGAGCGCGCCGAGGAAAAAAGCTACGAGCGCCGCGATCCGCAGCGGCTTCACTGCTTCGCCGCCGTGACGAGTTTGGTCAGCTCGGGAACAATCGCAAAGGCATCGCCGACGACGGTGAGATCGGCGAACTCCGCAATCGGGGCCGAAGCATCTTTGTTGATCGCCACGATCGTTCCGGAGGCGCGCATACCGACTTTGTGTTGGATCGCACCCGAGATACCGACGGCAATATAGAGCGGTGGGCTCACGGTCTTTCCGGTCTGACCGATTTGCAAACTATAGCTCACCCATCCGGCATCGGCGGCGGCGCGCGACGCACCGACCGCGCCGCCGAATGCATCGGCGAGCGGCTTGAGCATTGCGGTGAACGGCTCCGCACCGCCCATACCGCGCCCGCCGGCGATAACGACCGGCGCTTCTTCAAGCGCCATTTCGCCGGAGCCCTCTTCGACATCGCGTTCGATGGTGAGAGGATAGGCGGCGTTCGAAGCCTCGAGTCGATCGATCTGCGCTCCGCTCCCACCCGGGGCTACCGTAAAGGCGCCCGGGCGAATCGTCGCGATTCCATAATCGCCCGCGCGCAGCACGCAATGCGTGACCAACGCTCCGCCCAATTTCGGTGACACGCATTCGACGCGTCCGTTCGCAGCCGATATTTCGGTAACGTCGGCGGCGATGCCGGCGTTCAAGCGTGCGACCAAACGACCGGCGAGATCGCGCCCCGAGAGTGTGTTCGGAACGAGTATCAGCGACGGGCCGAGGTTTTTGGCCGCGAGTTCGACGTAATGCACGATCGGATCGAGCAAGAATTTCTCGACCGCGGGATCTTCCACGATCTGAATCGCGTCGATCGGATAGCCTTCGATCTGTTCGGCGACCTGCGCGGCGCCGGAACCGAGCACAACGGCGACGGCACGCCCGCCGAGTACATCGGCGATCTTGCGCGCCTCGCAGAGCATTTCGAAGGTGACCTTCCGGGTCGTACCGTTCTTCTGTTCGACGTAGACGATAACGTTATTCATTACACCAACTTTTTCTCTTGGAGGAACGCAAGGATCGTCGCGGCGCCGGCGGCGGGATCTTCGGGAGTAACTATTTTCCCCGCCCCGCGGGCCGGCGGCGGCGCAAACGAAAGCAACTCGGTCTTCGAACCCGCGGCGCCGACCGCGTCGCCTGCTCCGATATCGGTAACGCTCAACATCTCGATCGGCTTTTTCTTCGCTCCCATGATGCCTTTGAGCGATGGGTAACGCGGCTCGCCGATCGTCAACGCGGTGGTCACCAGCATCGGCAACGCCCCGGTCACTTCTTGGTAGCCGCCATCGGTCTCGCGCTCGACGCGAACCTTGCCATCGGCGACATCGATCTTGCGCACGTTGGTCAGGCAGGGGACGCCGAGAAATTCGGCGAGCGCACCTGGAACCGCGCCGGTGCTGCCGTCGTCGGTCAAGCCGCCGACGACGAGCATATCGAAACCGATCCGTTTGAGCGCGAGGCTCATCGCATGCGCGCTCGCCCACACGTCGCTGCCTTCGAGCGCCGCATCGCTCAACATCACCGCACCATCGGCACCCATTGCCAACGCTTTGCGCAACGATTCTTTCAGCGATTCGGGCGACATGCAGAAAACCGTCACCGTGCTATCGCCGCCGATGCGCTCTTTCAGCTGCAACGCGGCTTCCAATGCATACTCGTCGTACGGATTGATAACGGTTTCGACTCCCGCGCGCACCAATCGCTTGGTTGCGGGATCGATATTCTTTACGCCATTCGGGTCGGGAACCAACTTGACGGTGACCACGATTTTCACGTGTACGGCGTCCTCCTCAGATGAACGGGAAACGTATCGAAGCGATGCCTCATCTCACTACAAGGAGGCATTCCGTGCCATCCTACGAGCAGGGGAGACTCTTTCGCGCCTGCAAAGGTCGATGCGATGCTTTCGACATGTCGCGCGTTCGCCCTCGCCGCAACGCTGATTGCAACGCTGGGAGCGGCCGCGGCACCGAAGCCGACGAGCCTCTGCGACGGAGGGCTCCTCGCAATTCTCAACCGTCCGACCATCGGATTCTCCACCTGTGCCGTCGCTCCGCATCATTTCGTCGGCGAGTTCGGCATCCAGAATACGGTCGATGCCGCCGGGAGCAACCTCAGCCTCGGCCAGGGATTCGTGCGCTATGGGCTCGGGCATGGCTTCGAAGCCGATATCAACGCTCCCAACGTCATTGCGGGGAGCACCGTGCCCTTCGCCGGGCTCCAGGATCTCGGGATCGGCCTGAAGTGGCAGTTCCTCGACCGGCCGACCCTCGGCGGAGCGTTCGATCTGCTCCAAAGTTTTCCGACCGCTCGGGCCGGGGTGAGCCTCGGGGCTCCCTCGACGACCCTCAATCTCGATCTCGCGACCGCCTTGGGGCCGCGCGCCGGGCTCGGGATGACCCTTGCCGCCATCGATTCGAGCGGCTTTGGGAGCCGGGGGCGGCGGCGCTACATGGCCTTCCAGCCCTCGATGGCCCTCACCGATCTCCTTACGCCGCGCCTGCAGGTCTATCTTGAGGGCGTCGCCCTCTCACGCACCGCCCCCGACGCACCCGGGGCCTTCACGCTCGACGGCGGCTTTCAGTACGCCGCCACTCCGCGGCTCGAACTCGATATCGAGGGCGCACAATCGACGAGCGCCGGCATCCACTCCCATTATTTCGGGCTCGGTTTCGGTATCGCCGTTTAATCGTCCTCACCGGTGATCGGGGAGCTTCGTAGAGGAGGATCACCCCTCTATAAGAAAAGTTAACCGAACGTTAACCATCCGCAGACCGCGGGTCTGTTTGCTGCACCTCACACACGACAAAAAGGAGTTTCCATGAAGTCATCTC
Organism: bacterium; assembly: GCA_021786705.1. GTDB lineage: Bacteria > Vulcanimicrobiota > Vulcanimicrobiia > Vulcanimicrobiales > Vulcanimicrobiaceae > JABEUX01. Next base: position 6,031 of record JAJYMV010000067.1, on the reverse strand, counting down.
TCCTCGTCGCTGTAACGGCGTTCGCCGCCGCCCTGCTTGCGGGATGCTCGGGTGGAGGAAGCACCTCATCGCTTCCGGCCGCCTCAGCACCCATCGCACCGCTCTCGGCGGCGCGCGCAACCGGCATCGCGCCGAGATTCGGTCAACTTCCGCCGCCGGGCGCCTACCATGCCGTCTGCGCCGCTCCGACGATCGGCTACGCAAGTTGTCACGCTCTGCTGCGCGACAATGTTACCTCAAGCTCCACCAATCCAGCGGGCTATCATCCGGCCGACCTACAATCGGCCTACAACCTCACCACCGCCTCGGCGAATGACGGCGCCGGCCAGACCGTGGGCATCGTCGACGCGTACAACGATCCTAACGCCGCCTCCGACCTCGCAACGTATCGCTCCACGTTCGGGCTCCCGGCATGCACGACATCGACGGGTTGCTTGCGCATCGTCAACCAAAACGGCGGCACCAGCCTTCCGAGGAATAACGGCGGTTGGGCACAAGAGATCTCGCTCGATCTCGATATGGTTTCCGCGATTTGCCCGAACTGTCACATCTTGCTCGTCGAGGCATCATCTGCGAGCCTCACGAATCTCGGCACCGCCGTCAACACGGCTGCACAACTCGGTGCAACGGAGATCAGCAATAGTTATGGCGGCGGCGAAAGCTCGAGCGACACGTCGTACGATACCTCGTACTACGATCATCCGGGCATCGCTATCACCGCTAGCGCGGGCGACGGCGGCTACGGCGTCGAGTATCCGGCTGCATCGCAGTACGTCACGGCGGTTGGGGGCACGACGCTCGACCGCAATACCTCGGTCGCGCGCGGCTGGAGTGAAACCGTCTGGAGCACGAGCAGCACAGAAGGAACGGGGAGCGGTTGCAGCAAGTACGACCCGCAGCCGTCGTGGCAGAGCGCTACTGCGACGGTCGCTAACAACCCCGGCGTCTGCACGATGCGCGTCGTCGGCGATGTCTCCTCCGACGCCGATCCCAATACCGGCGTTTCGGTGTACGACAGCTATGCGTATCGCGGACAGAGCGGCTGGCTCGTCTTCGGCGGCACCAGCGTCTCCTCGCCGACGATCGCATCGGTCTATGCACTCGCCGGAAACGCAAGCAGCGTTACAGCGGGGTCTTACCCGTATAGCCATACTGCATCGCTCTACGACGTCACCGTCGGGAGCAACGGTAGCTGCGGCGGCACCTATCTCTGCACCGCGGAGGTTGGGTACGACGGCCCCACTGGAAACGGTACGCCCGACGGGATAGGGGCCTTCTAGATTCTCATCCCGCAAAAAAAGAGGCGGTGGGAGCACCGTCTCTTTTTTATTTCATCGCCTAATCGACTATGGACGAGCCGTCTGACGCCCGCGCGCGTACTGCGGCGGCACGAAACTCTCGCCGCCGAGCATATCCGCGGCGCTCCACACCCAGCGCGGATCGCGCAGAAATCCGCGCGCGAGCGCCACGAAATCGGCATCACCTTCGCGCACGATGCGTTCTGCATACTCGGGATCGACGATCAGGCCTACGGCAATCGTCGCCATCCCCGTCGCCGCTCGGATCGCCTTTGCAAAACCAACCTGATATCCTGGTGCCGGATGAATTTTTTGTAACGGCGAGAGCCCGCCGCCGCTCACGTCGACGAAATCGCAGCCGCGCTCGGCGAGCCGCTTCACCAAGACGATCGAGGATTCGATATCCCAGCCGCCTTCGACAAAATCGGTCGCCGATATCCGAACGCCGACGGGCATCTCCGCGGATACCGCATCGCGGACCGCTTGAAAGAGTTCCAACGGAAAGCGCATGCGGTTCTCCAACGATCCGCCGTACTCGTCGTCGCGATGATTGCTCAGCGGCGAGAGAAATTGATGCGCGAGGTATCCGTGCGCGAAATGCAGCTCGATCACTTCGACGCCGGCGCGTTGCGCGCGTTTCGCCGCCGCAACGAAATCCGCGATTGCCTTCGCGATCCCGGCGCGGTCGAGCGGGATCGGTTGCGCCCAGCCTTCATCGTACGCCAGCGCGCTCGGTGCGACCGGCGTCCAGAGCGCGGGATCGAGCGGCAAATCGCCGACCGGGAAGGGAGGCTTCGTTCCGCCCTTGCGCCCGGCGTGACCGAGTTGGACGCCGACGCGACTCTTCGACCACGTCTTGAGAAAATCGACGACGCGTTTGAGCCCGCGTTCGTTCTCATCGCTATAGAGACCGAGGCAATGCGGCGTGATGCGCCCTTCCGAATTGACATGCGTCGCCTCAAAAAAAACTAATCCCGGCCCGGAGAGCGCGAGATGACCGAGATTGACGAGATGCCAATCCGAAGCGGTACCCTCGAGTGCCGAATATTGGCACATCGGTGAGACGACGACGCGATTGGGAATATCGATCGCGCGCAAAGAGAACGGTGAGAATAATGATGCCGACATACTCGGTCAAACCGTCGAGCGCGCAGGTTGGTTTCTTACGGAGTTTTGTCGGAATTATTTGGGAAGGCCGGGGCTTGAACCCGGATGCCCTTTCGAGCGGCAGATTTTAAGTCTGCTGTGTCTACCGATTCCACCACCCTCCCGCACCGCCCTGATGCCGCGCGGCCGCCAGCGCATCCTGCTGCTGCAGGAGAAAGCCGAGCAGGAGATCCCCCGCCGTCACCGTCGCACGCTCCATCTTCAAACATTCCAGCGCGGTCGAGAGAATCAGCACGCCCGCAGGTAAAATATCGGCGCGTTGTGCTTTGACGCCTTCGAGCGCTCGGCGCTCCTCGATGCCGAGCGCGGTGAGACGCGTGAAGGTCGCATCGAGGAGTTCGCGCGTGAGTTCGAAGCGTTCGATGCGCCCGCGCTTCGCACGGATGACCGAAGCCGCACTCGTGGCGCTCCCACCGACCAATGCAATACGTTCCGCGCCGTGCAGCGCTCCCAACGGCGCGAGCCGTTCGCCGGCGATCGCTCGGGCGCGTTCGAGCGAGGCCGCGTCGACCGGGCCGCGATGGCCGCCGAGTTGCGGCACTTCCTCGGTGAGCCGCACCGCGCCGATCTCCACCGAGAGCGAGCGTTCCGGCAGGTTTCCCTCGCCGATCGCATACTCGGTGCTCCCCCCTCCGACATCGATCGCCCCGGTGACGGCCCCCGGGCTCGGCGCAAGGCTCGCGAGCGCGCCGCGAAACGAGGCCGCCGCCTCTTCTTCACCCGAAAGCACGCGGAGCGGGACTCCGGTAATGCGTTCGACCGCACGCGAAAATGTCTCACGATTCGTCGCTCGTCGCACCGCGCTCGTCGCAATCGCATAGAGTCGCAGGTAATGGCCGCGTACGCTGCCGACGTGGACGCGCACCGCTTCGAGCGTCCGTTCCATCGGTTCCTCACCGAGCATCCCGCTCTCGCCGATCCCCTCGCCCAAGCGCGTGCCGATCGAGCGCTCGACAGCGACATGCGGCCGCCCATCGATCGATTCGGCGAGCAGCACGCGCGTCGAATTCGTGCCGATGGAAATGACGGCGAGATATCCGCTCAAGGTTGAATATCGTCGCGTTTCTTGGGAACGAAGCGCCGGCGACGCTGCGGCGATACCGCAGGTTTTCCCTCCACGCCTTCCGCTTCATCGCCTTGGTTGAAGCGCAGCAATCGTTCCTCGAATGCCTCGTCGCGCTGAACCGGAATGACCTTCGCTTCTAGACGCCGATTGCGTTGGACGATCTCCAATTCGATCTCGCGTTCGCCCTGCAACGCGCGATCGAGAAATTTTCGATACGCCGCCACCTCCATTTCGTTGATGCTCGCGAGCTCGCCGTTCTCGAGACGCACGAGCGCACCGTGTGCATGAATCTGCACGACGGTTCCGCGGCGTTTACCCGATGGGTTCAATGGACGGCGGGCGAGGGGGGAGGTTCGACGAGGATCATGCGTTCGTTCGGTGCGAGCATCCGAAGCCGCTCGTGGATCTCGGGAATCGCCCCGCGTGCGGTACGTAGGCGCGCGATGCGCCGACGCAAACGAACGTCACGCCGTTCGTACGCCGCGATACTCGTGCGGGTTTGACGGAGCTCCGATTCGAGTTTGATATCGGTCCCGACGACGCGGGCGAACTGCGCAGCCACCAAAAGCACGACCACCGATCCCACGGCGAGCGCCGCGAGGCGTCGCACCGAGCGAACGAACGGATGGCGCGCAAGACGGACGATCACGTTGCGCCGTCGGAGCCGGCGACCGAGTCGCGCCAACTTCCCAAGCGGCGATACTTTTCATACCGTGCGGCGAGGAGATCGGCGAGCGAATACACCTCCAAGAGATCGAGGATCGCCCCAATGCGGTCGAGCACCCGCGTCACCGTCCCGGCGGCATCGCGGTGCGCGCCGCCGAGCGGTTCGGGAATAATTTCGTCGACGATCCCGAAGCCGCGCAGGTCCGATGCGGTCAATTTCAAATGCGCGGCGGCTTCATCGGCCTTGCTCGCATCGCCCCAAAGAATCGCCGCACATCCTTCCGGGGATGCGACGGAGTAGACGCTGTGTTCGAGCATCAACACACGGTCGGCGATCGCCAACGCCAACGCGCCGCCGGAGCCGCCCTCCCCAATCACGACGGCGAGCGTCGGCACTTTCAGGGCGGCGAAAACTTCGAGCGATGCGGCGATCGCTTCGGACTGTGCGTGCTCCTCGGAGAGAATCCCCGGGTCGGCGCCCTTCGTGTCGACGAAGGTGACCAGCGGAAGATTGAAGCGCTCGGCGAGCAAGGCGAGACGCTCGCCTTTCCGATAGCCCTCCGGCGTCGACATGCCGAAATTGCGGGCGAGATTTTCTTTCATGTCGCGGCCGCGCTGCTGCCCGATGACCACGATCGAATGCCCGCCGAGGCGCGCGAAACCGCCGACGATTGCGGGATCGTCGCGAAACATACGGTCGCCGTGCAACTCGTCGAAGGAGTCCAAGCCCGCGATATAATCGAGCGTCGTCGGGCGCCGCGGGTGGCGCGCCATATGGACCTTCTCCCACGGCGAGAGCGATCCGAAGACCTCCGCGAGTAATTGGCGATATTTGCTTTCGAGCGAGGCGATCTCCGCGGACATATCGATGCGTTGTCCTTCGTTCGCCGAGCGCAAATCGTCGATACGGCGCTCGAGCTCCAGCAGCCCCTTCTCGCGTTCGAGCAACGGGTTCATGCCGAGAGCTCCGCGCGCTGACGGCGCTGCACGCCGGCGCGCGCATAGCCTAAGATGCGTTCGAGCGTCGGCTTCACGTTGGGCCGATCGAGCACGCCGTCGATATGTCCGCGCTCGAGGAGAAACTCGGCGGTCTGGAATCGGTCGGGCAAACGCTGCCGTATCGTTTGCTCGATCACGCGACGGCCGGCAAAGCCGATCATCGCGTTCCGCTCGGCGAGAATGATGTCGGCCTGAAAAGCGAACGAGGCCGAGACGCCGCCCGTCGTCGGATCGGTCAGGACGGTAACGAACGGCTGCCCGCTCGCTTTCAAGCGCACCACCGCCGCCGTCGTCTTCGCCATCTGCATCAGGGCGAGCATGCCCTCTTCCATGCGCGCCCCGCCCGAAGCGGTAAAAATCACGCAGGGAAGCCCCCGATCCGTCGCAGCTTCGATGAGGCGCGTCAAGCGTTCGCCGACGACCGAACCCATCGTTCCGCCCCGGAAATGAAAGTCCATCACGCCGAGCGCGAGATCGTACGCGCCGATGCGCCCGAAGCCGCAGAGCACCGCCTCGTCCATACCGCTCTTCGCGGCATCGGCGGCAAGTTTTTGCGGGTAGCTCTTCTTATCGGTCCAGGCGAGCGGATCGGCGGGCAGAACGCCGCGCGCGATCTCCTCAAAATCGCCGTCGATCAAGGAGAGAATGCGGTCGTGTGCATGCATGCGAAAGTGATGCGAGCAGCGCGCGCAGACGTCGAGGTTCGCCGAGAGGTCGGGGCGATAGAGCACCTCGCCGCAGCTGGGGCACTTCACCCACTGCGCCGCATCGTCGCGCATTTTCTCACGATTGCGGCCGCCGCGCAGCCAATCCGCCATCGGCATTGCTAGGCTTT
>JAJYMV010000040.1 GCA_021786705.1 bacterium | reverse complement strand
TACGATCTGCAGGCGATGGGCAATAGGGAATTCCACTATCTCTTCGGGGCGGTGCGCGCGCGCGCGGCGATGATGAAGCACCCGTTGCTCTGCAGCAACCTCGTCGACACGAAGGGGCGCGCGCTTCCCTTTCATAGCGACTACATTCTCGCGCTGGAGGTGCCGACGCACTTTCTCGGCTTGCTCGTCACGCAATATCCGCAGGGCAGTCCGTGGGAAAAACTCTTCGGTTGGCGCTTTCTCGATCCGATCGAGGTGGTGCGGCGTTACGCCGAACGCATTCCCGCCGGCGAAGCACTGGTCGTGCTCTCCCACCTCGGGCTTTCGATGGATCGCCGCCTCGCTGCGGCGGTGGAGCGGATCGATCTCATTCTCGGCGGGCATAGCCACGATACGTTGTTCGCTCCGGACTACGTGGGTGAGGTGCCGATCGTTCACGCCGGCCCCTACGCGCGCTACGTTTCGCGAACCGAACTCGCGTACGACGGCGGCGCACGCCGCTTCCGCATCGCGGATTTCGAGCTAATGCCATTATTGGAGAACCGTGAATAAGGCGCGCGTGCTTCTCGTCAGCAATGGCAACGGCGAAGCGGCGATCGCGCAACGCCTCGCGATTGCGTTGCACGAAGCGATTCCCGGGATCGCGCTCGACCATCTCCCGCTCGTCGGCGAGCCGCAATCGACCGCCGAAGCGCGCGTCGTCGGCCCCCGTGCGGCGCTCCCCAGCGGCGGACTCATCGCGATGTTCAACCTGCGCAATATCGTCGACGATATCGGTGGGGGGCTGATCGGGCTGACGATTCGCCAATTCCATTTTCTGAAGAAGGCGCGCGATAGCTACGACGTGGTCATCGCGGTCGGCGACATCTTCGCATTGATCGTGGCGTTGCAGGCGCGCGCCTGCACGATCTTCGTCGGCACCGCCAAAAGCGTCTCGGTCGCACGCTACGGAGCGATGGAGCTGCGCGCGATGCGCAAAGCCGCCTACGTCTTCGTGCGCGATCGTGCGACCGCCGAGGATTGTCGCGCGCGCGGCATCGAGGCGGTGGAAGCGGGCAATGCGATCGTCGATCTCCACGACCGCGATTTCGTCGTCGATCTGCATCTCGCGGGCGATGACGAGCTCGTGCTCTTGCTTCCGGGAAGCCGCGCTGGAGCGTACCACGAGGCGAGCGTTCTCTGCGCGGCATTCGCCGCCGCGCGCGCGCGCGGAGCGCATATCGTCGGCGCGCTCTCCGTCGCGCCGCGTCTCGACGCACGGCAATTCGTCGAACGGCTCGCCGCCGACGGATGGAGGTACGACGAGCGCGGCGGTGCCGATGGGCGCGCGCAACTCGTGCGCGGCGACGCACGCGTCTTGCTCTGGAGCGGTGGCGTGGGAGCGCTCCTCGCACACGCCGCGCTCGTTCTCGGGCAGGCCGGCACGGCGAATGAAGCCGCCGCTGCGGCGGGCATTGCGGTGGCGGCGATCGACGATGGACGCACGCGCGCCGAACGCTGGTATCGAATGCGGCAGCGCGCGCTGCTCGGCGATGCCATGACGATGCTCCCGAGCGATCCCGAGCGAGCCGGAGAGCGGCTCGCCGCGCTGCTCGCCGATAAAGCGCTGCGCGTGCGCATGGGCGAGATCGGGCGCGAACGCATGGGCGAACCCGGTGCGACGCGACGGATCGCCGAGAGGGCTGCACTGTGTCTCAACCTGCACTGAAACGCATCCTCGCGCTTGGCTGTGCGCTCGCGTTTGCATGCCTGCCGCTCTTCCCATCGTTCATCATGCTGACGCCGGCGAGCATACCGGGGGTCTCGATGCTCTCGCACGGCGCCGCACTCGCAATTCTCGCGGCGATGGGGCTGCTCGCGGCCGTCGCGGGCGGCGTGCTCGTATTCGTGAAGCGCGTCGAGCAGCCGATGCTGCTGCCGCTGCTGTTCTGGCTCGGCGCGGCGCTGCTCTCGGCGGCATTGGGATTCGCGCCGCTCTACGGCATCGTGTTTCTGGGGATTTTTCTGCTCGGCATTCTCTGGCACGTCGGCATCCTCACCAGTTACGACGGGCGTGGAAACGGCGCGGTCATGTTTGCCGGGCTGCTGAGCGCGGCATCGCTCGCATTCGTCGTTGCGATCGCCGCGGTGCTGCTCCATCGCCCGGCAGCGATCTATGCCGCGCAGCACGGGCGCGCGGTGGGGAGCTTCATCCTTCCGGGCGAACTCGCCGGATACGTGCTCGTTATCGTGCCCATCGCTCTCGCCGTCGCCTCGCTCTCGCAACACTCGTGGCTGCGAGCGCTCGCGGCGTTCGCCGCGGCGAGCGGCATCGTGGCGTTGGCGTTGAGTTTTTCGCGAACCGGATGGGTCGCCGCGGGCTGCGCGGGGATCGCCTATGCGCTCCTCGTCATTCGCGAGAGACGCAAACAACGAACGCTGGCGATTGCCGTCGCCGCGTTCACCGCCGTCGCCGTGGCGATCGCGTTCAACGTCCATCACGATCCCAGCGAGAATTTCACGCGCCTCTCGATCTGGCAAACGGCATTGGGCATCGTCCGCCGCTTTCCGTTGACGGGAAGCGGGCCGTTCACCTTCGGCACGATCTACGCGCACCTTCGGCTCCCCGACGGCGACGCGGTCGCCTATCACGCGCACGATCTCTATCTCACGCTGCTCGCGGAGACGGGAATCCTCGGATTGCTGGCGATGCTCGCGGTATGGTGGCGATTCGGCCGCGAATGGATGCGTCGTTTCTCCGCCGCCGATCCGCGCGCGCGCGTGCTCTCGGGCGCGATCGTCGCCGGGCTCGTCGGCACGCTCGTGCAGGGCACGATCGATACCTCGACGCTGGTGCTTTTTGGGCTCTGGCTGCCGACCATGGCGCTTGCATTAGCGAGCGCTCGCTATGGAATGGGTGAATCCCTATGAAACGCGGCGCAGCACTGCTTCTCGCGCTTTTCGGGCTCGCAGCGTGCTCCTCGCCGCAGCCGCCGCACGGCGTTCCGAGCCCGAGCCCGACGCACTCGCCCGGCTTGCCCTCCCTCACCGTGCGAGCGGTCGGCAGCGCGAAGCGACCGATTCGCATCGTGCAGACGCGCCGCAACAACACGCGCGAGTACGAACTCCTCGCACGGACGATTCACAGCATCGGTGCGGCGAGCGACGCGCGCGTGCGCCTGAGCGACGTTCGCGTGACCTTCACCGCTCGCGACGGCTCGACGCTGGTCGCCGATTCGCCGTACGCGATCGTCGACGAACGGGACGGCTCGATCGAGATGAGCGGCGGGGTTCGTGCCGAGAACAAGGCCGGGGTGCGCCTCACCTGCCGGACCCTGGTCTACCGGCGCGGCACGCAATCGCTTCACGGCAGCGGTGACGTTCACGTGTACGGCGAACGCGGAATGAACGCGGTCGGCCGGACCGTCGATGCCGATATCGCGCTCTCCAAGGTGAGAATAGAATGAACGACCGAAAGATCGAATTACGCGGCCTTGTAAAACGCTACGGCGATCGCACGGTCGTGGATAACGTCAGCGCCGATGTCGGCACCGGCGAAGTGGTCGGGCTGCTCGGCCCCAACGGCGCGGGCAAGACGACGACGTTTTATATGGTCGTCGGATTGGTGAAACCCGATAGCGGGAGCGTCGTGCTCGAGAACGGCGACGGCGAGGTCGATCTCACGCACGCACCGATGTACCAACGCGCGCGCAGCGGCATCGGTTACCTCGCGCAAGAAAACTCGATTTTTCGCAAACTCTCGGTCGGCGATAACATTCGGCTCATCTGG
>JAJYMV010000075.1 GCA_021786705.1 bacterium | reverse complement strand
CGTCACTCCGGCGGCGAACACCCGTACCGGCAGTTCCTTCACCCTCAGCGGCCGCACGCTTCCGAACTCGCAGATCCACATCGTTGCAACCGGCACGAGCACGATCGGCGGCCTCTTTCAGATCGGTACGGGAACCTTTCAAAGCGACGTTACCGCCGATGCGAACGGATACTTTACCGTTCCCATCTCGCTCAACGTGCTTGGAGGCGGCCAGATCCGCGTCATCCTGACCTCCGTTTCGCCGAACGGCGCATCGGTCGAGAACCAAGTCGTGTACGGCGTCTAACCGATCTCGCGCACCAGGCCTCACGTTCCCAAACGTACAACTCGTGAGGCTGCGATGAAGAGAATCTGCGTCTTTTGCGGATCGCGCCCGGGGCGCGACGATACCTTCCTGTCCCTCGCTCGCAGCGTCGGCACCGAGCTCGCCGAGCGCGGCATCGGCATCGTCTACGGCGGCGGGCGCGTCGGAATGATGGGAGCGCTCGCCGACGCGGCGCTTGCGGCGGGCGGCGAAGTGACCGGCATCATTCCGCACGCACTCGAACGATCCGAGGTGGCGCACCAGGGATTAACGGCGCTGCACGTCGTGATCTCGATGCACGAACGCAAAGCGATGATGGGAAACCTCTCCGACGCATTTCTCGCGTTGCCCGGCGGTTTCGGAACGATGGACGAGCTCTTCGAGGCATTAACCTGGCAGCAACTCGGCTATCACCAAAAGCCGATCGCCCTGCTCGATAGCGGCGATTTTTTCGCACCGCTGATGGGCTTGCTCCAACGGATGCTCGACGACGATCTCCTGACGGTCGAGAGCTACGGGCGCGTGCGGCTCGCGCGATCGCTCGCCGACGTGCTCGGCGATCCGGTGATGAAACGCGCGCTTACTGCGGCCCCCGATGGCGTGCGATAAGCTCGGTGTAACGCGCGCTCGCTTCGGTCGGCGTGCGTTTTAATTCCGGGTCGGTATCGAGATCGATATGATAGAGCCCAAAATCGCTGTTGTCGTCGAAGGGTAAGCCCCATTCGCGATTCGAGGTAATGCTCCAGCAGAGGTAGGCCTCGACCGGTACTCCGGCAGCGACCGCGCGATCCACTTCCTCGACGTGTGCGGCGAGATAGGCCGCGCGCGAGAACCCATCGGCGCTGGTCACGCAGCCGTTCTCGATAACGACGATCGGCTTATCGGGAAACTGCTCGTGTGCCTGGCGCAGAATGCGTTCGAGCTCGCCCGGCCAGACCGGCGCTTGCGCGTATCGACATTCCGCCGCCGCGCCGAGCCGCTGGATCTCGCTCGGGCGAATCGAGGGCACGCCCCAGTAGTAATCGAGCCCGACGAAATCGAGCGCTCCGACGCATTCGCGCGGACAGAGAAATTCGGGAAGCGCGCCGAGCATCGCTAGATTCCACCAGTTGGTGCCGACGAGGGTGCCGAACATCGCGAGCGTCCGACGCCACTTATCGAAGATTTGCAGCCACGAACGCGTCGCCGAGATCCGGTTCTTCTGTGTAAGTTCGATAAATTCGATTCGCGGCGCGTCACTCTGCAAAACCTCGCGTGCGATTGCGTGCGCGAGATCGATCTCGAGGCCGCGAAATCCCCCTTTGCCGTCCGCTTCGCAGAGCCCGGGAACGCCGGGATGAATCCCGATGCGTATCCGGCCACGTTTGCGAATCTGTGCGACGGATGCACCGATCTCGCGTTGCGGATCGGGGGGCGCGAGCGCCGATCGCTTGCCGATATGATGTAGGGTGGTGCGGCCGTGCGCGCGCGGCATCTCGGGGTGCTGCGGGCGCAGCGATTCGATCGCGCGATCGATAGCATCGAGCAGGGCGTGATGCCCGGGCGGCACCGCGACGGCGTAATGGCGCGCATACCCGGGGAGCCGCGTCATCGTCAGCTCGCCGTTTGCATAGGGAGCGACTAAGGCTTCGTCGCTATAGAGCAGCACGATCGTCCCCGCGCGGAGTGCGGCGAGGCCGGCGGCGATATCGGCGAAATAGAGCACCGTCGCATCGGGAAAGCGCGCGCCGACGCTCTCGGAGGCCTCGGAACTTTCGAGCACGCCGATCGTCGCTTTCCAGTTTGTCGGCGACTCGGGGATCGATGCGGACTTCGCATGGAGCGCCGCCGCGTGCGTTGCAAAATAGGGTTCGGAAAACAGCACTTGTTCCATGCGTTCGTGGGTGATCGCGACCTGCGCGACCGAACAATCGACGCGACCGTTCTCAACGATACCGGCCTGCACGATTCGCGATGCATGTTTTCGTAACTGCTCCGGCGATTTTGCATGCGTCGCGCCGCGATCGACGAGGTTTTGTAACCAGCGCGGGAGCCCCAGAACCAATGGGTTCGCGCCGACCTTCGCCGCCGGTACGACGGCGCGGATCGCCGCACGCGAACGTGCGTGCGCGAGCAACAGGTTGGGGATCAAACGCAGCACCGCATCCATTTGCGCTTCGGGCGACGTGTCCGGCGGCTGCCCCGGCGGCATCGGGTACGCGCGCATCCAAAAGCCTTTGATAAAGCCGTACACGAGTTGATTCGGCTCGTTGAGCGTGACGTAATAATCGATGAGATCGCCAAGGCGCCGTGCGACCTGTTGCGCGTAACCGGCCATGCGATCCGGGAAGGCGCTATCGAGCAACCCCGCGCCATCGCCCGCGGCCTGCACGTGCAACGGCCACGTATTGTGATGGATGGTGACGACCGCTTGCATGCCTGCGGCGCGCAGATATTCCAGCAACTCCCGATAGTGGGCGAAGGCTTCGTCGCTCCAGCGCCCCGGTTCGGGCTCCAGCCGCGCCCATGAGAGCGAGAGGCGAAAGATGGTGCAGCCGAGTCCCTTGGCGAGATCGATATCTTCGCGATAGCGATTCCAGAAATCGGTCGCTTTGCCGCGCTCGGTGAGCCCGCGCGAGCGCTCCCAGAGATCGCGAATATCGTCGTTCCCGTCGTAGGCCTCGCATTGGTGGTCGGCCGTCGCTACGCCGAAATGCATGCTCTCGCTCATGGCGCCGAGCTTCGCCGCCGCGCGCCGAGCTCCGCCGTGCAAGGCGGAGCGGCGAGGACGCGGGCAGAAGCCAGAGCGCATCATGAGATTTACGAACAAGACCTGTATCGTGACCGGCGGCGGATCGGGAATCGGCATGGCCGCCTGCCTGCAATTCGCCCGCGAGGGCGCGCGCGTCGTCGTTGCCGATCTGCATGTCGAATCCGCGCAAAACACCGTCGACGCAATCGTATCTGCGGGCGGAACGGCGCTCGCGGTCGCGGTCGATGTCGGCAACTCGGAGCAAGTGCAGGCGGTGATTGCGAAGACGGTGGCGGCGTACGGGAAGATCGATGCGATCGTTAACGACGCGGCGATGATGACGTTCACGCCGATCGTCGATATTGCGGAGGCCGATTTCTTTCACGTCATAACGACGAATCTTGGTTCGGTCTTTTATTTTTGTAAGTACGGGGTTCCGCAGATGAACGACGGTGGTGCGATCGTGAATTTAAGCTCGGTTCACGCGCACGCGACGACGGCGAACGTCGTACCGTACGCCTCGTCGAAGGGCGCCATCGAAGCGTTCACGCGTGGGCTCAGCATCGAACTCACCGCGCGGAAGATTCGCGTGAACGCGGTCGCCCCGGGCGCGGTCGATACGCCGATGTTGTGGAACAACCCCAATGTCAAGAGCGGGGCGGAAAAGGTCACCGGCGCGATCGGCAAACCCGAAGATCTCGCCGCCGCGATCTGCTTCCTCGCATCGAGCGATGCCGCGTTCGTCAACGGCACGACGCTCGTGGTCGACGGCGGCCGGCTCGCCAACCTCTAAGGCGGCCGCGCGAACTACCCCTGCAGTGCTGCG
>JAJYMV010000129.1 GCA_021786705.1 bacterium | reverse complement strand
GATCTAGGTCTTCACGCCGTAGTAGACCGATGCGACCAAAAAGAGCGGGACGAGAAAGGGAATGAGGATCGCCGATTCGACCCCGATCCACGGAATCGCGAGCGAACTCATGAGTTGGAGCACTCCCCAGAAGGCGGCGAAGGCGAGGTTAAAGCCGATCGCCTGCATCGCGGCGCGTTTGAGGAAACGCGAGCGGCGGCGTTCGAGCAACGAGAGCAATGCGAGCGGGAGAAGCGGATAGCCGAGCGCAACGAGCGCGCGCGATTCGACCGGGTCGAGTGGGTCGCCGACGCTCACCGTCGCCGCCCGCGGCGGCACGACGGCGCCGCCGTCGTAGGTCGCTCCGGTGCCGCGATTGGGCGCGCGCCCGCCGGTCAGCGTCGTCTGCGAACTCGCGCCCTCGATCCGGGCCGCGAGGCGGCAACTCGGACAGAGGCCGCTGCTGTCGCGACAGGTCGCGCAGATCCCCTTCGAACAGGTCGGGCATTCGGCGACCGCCGGGACGCGAGCGTGAAAGAAACAGTCCATTCTCGATTCTCCCTTTGCTTGCACGTACCGCCGGGAGCCCCGAGAGGTTTCATCGGTGCCCTGCGGCAACTTCGCGCCGATATCATGACACGTCAGGAAACGTTGGGGCGTCTTTCGCGCGAAGCACGCCCCTATCTCGGACGCCTCGCGGTTGCTGTGGCATTAGGAACCGTCGCCGGCGTGCTCACCACGGTTCCGCCCTGGGCCTTCGGCCAGATTATCTCCCGCGTTCTCGAGGCGAAGCACCCCGATCTGGGAGTGCTCTACCGCATGCTGGGGCTCATCGCTCTGCCGCTGATCGCCGCGCAAGCGGCGACCTACGCCCAGACCTACGCGACCGCGTGGTGCGGTCAACACTTTATCGCGATGCTGCGCCTGCAGCTCGTCGACCGGATCCTCCGGCTGCCGCTGCCGATCTTCGACCGTTGGCGCCCCGGCGACCTCATCTCGCGTTTTAATTCCGACTTGCAGATCGTCAGCGACGCGGTGACGACCTCGCTTCCGCAGCTCGTCGTCTCGATCGTCACCTTCGTTTCTTCGTTCGCGGTGATGCTCAGGCTCGACTGGTTGCTCACCGTGGTCTTGGTGCTCGTCGCTCCGGTGATCTCGTTCGCCGTCTCTCGCTTCTCGCGATTGATCACGCGGAGTACGACGACGACGCAGATGCGCATCGCCGAAGTGATTGCGGCGCTGAGCGAGGTGCTGCAGGGGCAGCGTATCGTCAAAGCCTTCGGGCGCGAATCCTATGAAGTCCGTCGTTTTCGCGAACGGACCGACGAATACGTGACCGCGTCGTTGAAAATGACGCAGTTCGTGCAGACGCAGCCGATGGTCGTCGGCTCGATTATGATCCTCGCGGTAACGGTGGTGGTCTGGCTCTCCGCCCGCGAAGTCTTGGTCGGGCGCTTGAATGTCGGCGAGGTCTTTAATTACTATCTCCTGCTCGTGAATCTCGTCAACCCCCTCAACCGCGTCGCAGCGTTCGTTGGCGATCTCAACCGGGCGATCGTCGCGATCGGACGCATCTACGAGATCGTCGATCTGCCGACCGAGGAAGCCGAGCTCCCTCGCCCCGTCTCCGCTCCGGCGATCGCCGGCCGGATCACGTTCGACAACGTTCGGTTTTCGTACGCCGAGGGCGAGAGCCCGGCGCTCGACGGCGTCAGCGTCGATATCGCGCCCGGCGAGATCGTCGCGCTCGTCGGCCCTTCGGGTGCCGGCAAGACCACCTTTATCAATCTCGTCCCGCGCTTCTACCAGCCGCAGTCGGGGCAGATCGCGATCGACGGACGTCCGCTCGACGCCTACCCGCTCGCCGATATCCGCGCCGCGATCGCGATCGTTCCCCAGGATCCGCAGCTCTTCCGACGGAGCATTCTCGAAAATATCCGCTATGGACGGCTCGAAGCCGACGAGCGCGAGGTCATCGCCGCCGCTCGGGAGGCAAACGCCGACGAGTTCATCTCGGAGCTCCCCGAGGGGTACGAGACCGAGGTCGGCGAGCGCGGCGTGCGCCTCTCCGGCGGGCAGCGGCAGCGGATCGCGATCGCGCGGGCGATCCTGCGCGATCCGCGGATTCTGATCCTCGACGAAGCGACCAGCGCGCTCGATACCCACTCCGAGGCGCTGATCGAATCGGCGCTCGACCGCTTGCTCCCCGGCCGCACGACGCTGATCGTCGCGCACCGGCTTTCGACGATCCGGAGGGCGGATCGCATCCTCTACTTCGCACACGGGCGCATCGCCGAGTCGGGGAGCCACGAGGAGCTGATAGCGCGGGGCGGTGCATACGCAGCGCTCTACGAGGCGCAATTCGCGGCGCACCGCGCGTGAACCGGGGGCGCGAGACTCAAGTTCCGCGGCGCGGACGCCGATAGGAGAAGACGATGGCAGAGATTCCAGGGCTCTCGTTCGGATCGACGGTCAACGTCCTCAAGGAGGGCTTGTCCGGCGCAGGTCTCGAGCAAACGCAGATTGCGAATAACATCGCGAACGTGAACACGCCGAACTATCGGCGGACGACCACGGACTTCAAGGAATTGCTCGCCGAATCGTTGGGCACGCCGCCCTCGAAGAGCGAGTTGCCGATGGAGACTAATAGCGCGCGGCAGTTCGCCATCGGCGACGGAGCGCCGCCCAAGCCGTTCGACCCGGTTCCTATCATCGATACCGGCACGCAGATGCGCGTCGACCGGAGCAACGTTGATATCGATCAAGAGATGGCGCATCTCTCGATGAACGCCGGGTACGCACAGGACATGGCGAAGTTGCTCCTGCAGCAGTACAACCGATACTCCGAAGCGATCAAGGAACAACCGTAATATGGGCTTTTATACCGCGATCGATATCAGTGCGTCGGGGCTCTCCGCAGAGCGCCTGGCGATGGACGTTATCGCCAACAATATCGCGAACGCCAATACAACGCTGACGCCGCAGGGCGGCGCGTTCAAACGGCAGTTGGTGGTCTTCGCACAGAAGCCCGATGCGACGACGCAATCGAGCAGCGATCCGTTCAACCCATTCCACACCCAGAACCCCGGCCAAGCCGGTGTCGAAGTGCTCGGCATTACGCAGGACCAGTCGCCGGATCGTCTGGTCTTCGATCCCGGGAATCCGCAGGCCGACGCTCGCGGCTACGTTCACTATCCCAACGTTCAAGTCGTCAAGGAGATGGTCGATATGATGGCCGCTTCGCGGGCCTACCAGGCCAACGTCGCCGCGATCAAAGAGACGCGTCTGATGAACAGTGCCGAAATCGGCCTCCTCAGCTAGCGATTCGTAAGGAGCTTCGTATGGATATCAAGAGCTACGCCGATGCCGTGCGTCAGGTCCTACCGGGGACGTTCGTTCCCGACGTCACGCCGGGAGGCGGCACTCCCAACGCGAGCCCCGAGGTCGCACCGGTCGCCGGCGGATCGTTCAAGAATGCGGTCAAGTCGTTTTTAGGCGGCGTGAACGAGAAGATGGCGACCTCCGACAAACTCACCACCGAACTCGCCGCCGGGCAGACGCATAACAGCGAGAAGGTGATCACCTCGGTCGAGGAGGCGAATCTCGCCTTTCAATTTACGCTCGCGGTACGCAACAAACTCTTGACCGCGTACCAAGAGATCCAGCAAATGCAGGTCTAGCGAGGGTTCGCGCGCTTAACCGCGTCTTTCTTTCATTCGAGTTGTGTTCCGAGGAATAATTCCCACCCTCCGACGGCGCTCGAGACAGGGTCGATAGTGTTCGATGCTGCGTTACTCGTCCTTCGTTCCGCCGGAGCCGATGACCGCGCGCGCTTCAAACGCGTATTTGTGGCGATTCAAAAGCAACCGAGCGCGCGAAAAGCCCGTC
>JAJYMV010000021.1 GCA_021786705.1 bacterium | reverse complement strand
CGACGCTCTCCTCTTCGCTGCGGGCGTTCTGCCAAGGGACGCATGCGTTCACGCTCTTCGGCGTTTCGATGCTCGGCGAAGGGATCGGCAAGGTGCTGCTGCTCGTGGGGGCGGTGCTGCTGGGCTTGGGGCTCTTCGGCGGGCTCGCGGCGTTTATGATTGGGCTCGGAATAGGCGCAGCGGTAATTATCTTCGTGTTGCTCGGCCGGTATCGCGGCATCGCCGCCAGCGCGCCGCACATCGATTGGCCGCGCGTTCGCGCGACGCTCGGCGGATCGGCGGCATCGGCGATCGCAGGCGTGGTGATGGGCTCCGCCGACGTCATTTTGGTGAAGCACTATTTCAACGCGCACGACGCGGGGCTCTATGCGGCGGCATCGCTCGGCGGAAAGATCGTGCTCTATTTTATCGGGTTCGCGCCGACGGTGTTGCTGCCGCACTTCACGCATCGCGCGGCGCGCGGCGAGAGCACGCGGCGCGTGCTCGCGCTGGTGCTCGCGGCGACCGCGGGAATAGGCGTGGCGGCGGTGGTCGCTTATCACTACGCTGGGCTGCTGTTGTTGCACGTGCTCGTCGGAACGGCGTTCGATGCCGCGCTGCCGTTGATGCAAGGCTATGCCGCGGCGATGGCGCTGCTCGCGATGACCACCGCGCTGGTGACTTACGGGCTGGCGACGCATCGGCTGGGCTTCGCGATTCCGCAGTTACTCGTTACCGGGCTTACGCTCGTTGCGATCGTGCTGCGCCACCCGAGCCCGGCGTTCGTGGTGAGCGAGATGATTGCCGGAAACGCGCTGATGGTGCTGGTGGTCGGCATCGCGATCGCCGCGCAGGCGCGGCGGAGGCACGCCTGATGCGTGGATCCCAACCTTGTATCCCAAACGTGCTTGGGTTATAATGTACCCGTGAGCAAAAGAGCACGTATCGTTACGAGCGACGAGCAAATCGAAGCGGCGATTGCTGCGGCGAAGGTACGCGAGGGGTTGCGCCCACGAGCCGTTTCCGCGAAATATCGTCCTGGAAAAGATGCGTTTGTAATCGCGCTGGCTACCGGCGTAGAAATCGTGATCCCAAGAAAACTACTTCAGGGACTCGAGAATGCGACCCCCGCACAAGCAGCGGAAGTTGAAATATGGGGACCGGGAGACAGTTTACATTGGGAATCCATCGACGTCGATCATTACGTTCCGAGTTTGATCGAAGGAGTCTTCGGTAATCGTCGTTGGATGAGCGAGATTGGAAAAATTGGGGGTTCCGTTCGCAGCGAAGCCAAGCGCGAAGCCGCTCGAAAAAACGGTTCCAAGGGCGGTCGCCCTCGCGTTCACGCCTGATGCGCGTGCTCTTGATCGGCGGCTCGGGGCAGCTCGGTAGCGAAATTCGTCGCCGGTGGAGCGGGGATCGCATCGTTGCGCCGGGGCACAGTACCGTCGATCTCGCGGTTCCGGCCTCGATGGACGCAGCGATTGAAGGCAGCGATGCGGAGGTAGTGATCAATTGCGCGGCCTTCCATAACGTCGATCGCTGCGAGAGCGAAGTGGAGACGGCGCTGCGCATTAATGCCGTGGCGGTGGAGCGGCTCGCCGAACTTTGCGCGCAGAGCGGGAAGCGCTTCGTAACGATCAGCACCGATTACGTTTTTGACGGTGCGACCGAATGGCCGTATAGCGAGAACGATTGCGCGCACCCGATCAGCGCCTACGGGCTCTCGAAATACGCGGGCGAACTGCTGGTAGAGCGGCTGCGCAGCGATGCGCTGGTGGTGCGGACCTGCGGCGTCTACGGCGTGCGCCCATCGGCGACGAAGGGCTACACGTTCATCGATCGCCTGATCGCGCAGGCGCGCGCCGGGGAGCGCGGGCGCGTGGTAAGCGATGTGGTTGCCTCGCCGACCTACGCCGGGCATCTCGCCGAGGCGCTGCGCGCGCTGTTGGAGACAAACGCACGCGGCGTCGTGCATGCGTGCAATGTCGGGCCGGTGAGTTGGTATGATTTTGCCGCCGAAGCGTTGCGCCAGGCGGGGATCGACGCGCCGCTCGACGCGATTAGCAGCGGCGAATGGAAGGCAGGCGCGCGCCGGCCGCGCTACTCGGCACTCGAAAACACGCGCCTGCGCGAACTGGGGATTACGATGCCCGATTGGCGCGAAGGCATCGCGGCGTATTTCGCCGATAAAGCCTCGCGCCAGCAGTAGCCTCGGCGCCTCGATACGGGCGCTAAAGAGCGCCCTACTCGGCGTGACAAAGGCTGTCATCCCGAGTAGGCTGCGCAGCATTCCTGTCATCCCGAGTGGGCTGCCCGGCATTCTTGTCATCCCGAGTAGGCTGCGCGGCATTCTTGTCATCCCGAGTAGATGGCGAAGCCATCGTATCGAGGGATTTTTCTCTTCGTTAAGATTCCTAAAGGAGCTCGATGAGTTCTTCGACGGTTAAGCCCGAGGCTTTTAGCATCGCGGCAATAGTTGCCGTTTTCATATCGCCAACATGCATTGGAGCATGCGAACCCGACTGGCGGACGAGCCGAAAACCCGCACGTTGCAAGACTCGCGCAAACGCGCGAGCCGATACACGCGGTAATTTCGGCATTCGAGGCTACGCTGATGCGATCTTAACGATTTCTAGTCGAGCGCCTTCAGCATCGGATGGCGGAATTTCTAGACCCAGGTCGCGGCGGGCCTGTAGCGAGAGGGTGATGGCGTCGCGCGCCATTTCGAGCGCCTCATCAGCCGAGGCTCCTTCGGTAGCGATCTCCGGAAGGGCCGGCACGGTTACACTATACCCGCCTCCCTCAGTGATCGGGCTCGGTTCGAGAACCACGGCGTAACGAAGTTCTGTCATACACCTATCTTCGAGGATTTCTTGCGAATTCATGCGGCTCCTGATGCTGCGAAGCGGCCCCTCGATACGATGGCTTCGCCATCTACTCGGGGTGACACACGCACCCCCTCGATACGGGCGCTAAAGCGCCCTACTCGGCGTGACACACGTGCCCCTCGATACGATGGCTTCGCCATCTACTCGGGGTGACACACGTGCCCGACTCGGGGTGACAAAGCGCGCGCTACATGTGGGCGACGACCCAGTGAAGGATCGCGCGATAGTAGAGCTCGAGATGCACCGGGTCCTGCGGCGTGTGGTGCGCGCCGGGGATGCCGATGAAACGCACCGGAACGTGCCGGCTCGCGAGCGCGTGATAGAGCGCGAACGATTCGGTGATCGGCACGGTGATATCGGCGGTCCCGGAAAGGATGAGCGTCGGCGTCGTGATTTGGCCGGCGTAGGTGATCGGCGAACCGGTGCGATAGAGCGCCGCGCTCCGCGGATTCCAGGGCGAACCGCCGAGCGAATAGCGCGTCCACGCCATGTTGCCGTCGCCGGCGAGTTCGTACTCTTCGGTCCAATCCACCGCACCGTCGGCGACGACCGCGGTGCGCCAGATATGATAGTGCGAGATCAACCACGTGGTGAGGTAGCCGCCGTAGGAATGGCCGACTACTGCGATGCGCGCGGTATCGACGATTCCGCGGTGCTCGAGTTGGTCGATTCCGGACATAACGTCGCTCGCCGGGCCGACGCCGGGATCGCGATAGATCGCGTGCTCGTGCGCGTTGCCGAGGTTGTCGCTCCCGCGATAATTCGGTTCGAACACTATATAGCCGCGCGCGGCGAAGAGATCGCGCAACGGCCCGATCTCACCGCCGATGAAATTCTCCGAAGAAGCCGCTTCGGGGCCGCCGTGATTGTACACGACGAGCGGATAGCGTTTGCCCGCAACGTACCCGTTGGGATAGGTGAGAATGCCGTCGTTCCATTGCCCGTCGGGAGCCTGCCATTTCATCGCCACGCTCGTGGGATAGGCGTAGTTGACGAAG
>JAJYMV010000153.1 GCA_021786705.1 bacterium | reverse complement strand
CGATCTGATCGTTCCGCTCGATCGCCGCGGCGCGCGACGGATCGCGCAGTGCGAGCCATTCGTGCAGCACCTCGGGAGGATGCGCGCGCATCTCGCGCGCGATACGCGCGCGTAGTTCCTCGTCGCCCCGTTGACCGAGCGCGACTCCCCCGCGCAAAACGCGCAGATAGAATCCCGTCCCGCCGACGACGAGCGGGCGGCGCCCGCGCGCGCGAATATCTTCGATCGCCGCGATCGCATCGCGTGCGAACTGCGCGGCCGAATAGCGCCGCTCGGGATCGAGAAACTCCACGCAGTGATGGCGTATCTCGCGCTGCGCGGCGTCGTCGGGAGCCGCGGTGCCGACGCGCATGCCGCGATAGATCTGCCGCGAATCGGCACCGACGATCTCTCCGCCGACCGCACGAGCGATCCGCATCGCTACCTCGCTCTTACCCGACGCCGTCGCGCCGACGATCACGCAGAGGTCGGTCACGCGCGCTTGAAGAGCCTCGCGACGTTCTCGGGTTCGAGACGAAGCATGGTGGGGCGTCCGTGCGGGCAATGCATGGGATTCACGCACCGTTGCAGATCGTCGACCATCCGCACCATCTCGGCAAAGGCGAGCCGCTCGCCCGCCGTCGTTACCGAATGGCAGGCCAGCGAAGCCCAGATACGCTCGCGCACGTCGCGTTGCGGATGTTCCTCCGAAAGATCGTCGAGGAAGCCCGCCACATCGAAGGATCGCGCGCCATAGCCGGCCGGGGTCGCGGTAACGCGATAACTCCGCTCCCCGAAGGGTTCGATTTCGAGCCCGCCTTCGCGAAGAAGTTCGAGCGCGCGTTCGAGCCGTTCGCTCTGCGCGGGATCGAGTTCGACGATCGAGGGCACGAGCAGCGGTTCGCTCGGCGCATGCGCGGCGGCGGCAGCGACGATTCGTTCGTACGCGATCCGTTCGTGCGCGGCGTGCTGATCGACGAGGAGAATCGTGCGCCCGTCGGTCGCGAGAATATACGTCGCATCGACCTGCGCGAGCACGCGCATGCCGTTCGGCGCCGCGGCCGGTGCGTCACCGGGTTCGGGATCGTACTGCAGCAGACGCGCCTGTTCGTAGCGCTCCGGCGGCGCGAGCGAGAGGTGCTCGCCGGGCTCGGCTCCCAGCGCCCGGCTCAATCGTTCGCGCGCATCGCCGCGCAGCGTTGCGGCGATCGCATGTCGGACGCTCTCGCCGACTTGCGAACCGAAGCGCAGACGAACGTCGCTCTTGGTTGGATGAACGTTCGCATCGACGTGCTCGGGCGGAAGATCGAGCATCAACACGCCGTAAGGCTGACGACCGATCATCGAAAACGTTTGATACCCCGCGCTCCACGCGCCGGCGAGGAGCGAACTACGAAGAAGCCGCCGATTCACAAAGAGGATCTGCATGCGGCGATCCGCTCGTTCGTTGCCGGGGGCGCTGATGAACCCACGCAATCCGCCGTGCATCGATGCGGCCGCCGAGGCATCGATCTCCAACATCGTCTTCGCGGCTTCGCGCCCGAAGACGGCGGCGAGCCGTTCGCGCGGATCGGCGGTCGCCGGCATCGCCCAGTGTTGCTCGCCGTCGTTGCGAAAGGTAAACGAAATCTCCGGATAGGCGAGCGCGAAGGTGCTCAACCACGAATTCACGCGCGCGAGTTCCGCCGCCGGCGATTTCAGATACTCGCGCCGGACGGGAACGTTGGCGAAGAGCGCCTCCGCGACCGCGCTCGTTCCGGTCGGAGCGGCGACGCGCACGATCGGCTCGACGCGTTCGCCGTATGCGACGATCTTCGCGCCGATCTCTTCGTCACGCGTGCGCGAAACGATCGTGAGGCGCGCGACCGCCGCGATACTCGCGAGCCCCTCACCGCGAAATCCTAACGTCGCGACCGCCTGAAGATCCTCGGCATCCCGGAGTTTACTCGTCGCGTGGCGCGCGGGGGCGAGCGCGATATCTTCGATCGCGATTCCGCTGCCGTCGTCGCTTACCTCGATGCGTTCGGTCCCGCCACGCAACAACGAGACTTCGATGCGGCGCGCGCCGGCGTCGACCGCATTTTCGACGAGCTCTTTGACGACCGAGAGCGGCCGTTCGACGATCTCGCCCGCGGCGATCTGCCCGATGGTCCGTTCGTCGAGGGCGGCGATCTGCGGCATTATAACAACCGCAACTGTTCGCGGCTCTCGGTTGGGCCGGAGCGCCGACGCATCGGAATCCGCGTTTCGAGATCGGGGCCGGCTCCGAGCGTCTCGGCGATCTCTTGCGCGCGGTCGACGACGCTCGCCGGTAGCCCCGCCATGCGCGCCACTTCGATACCGAACGAGCGCGAGGAACTCCCCGGCTGGACGCGATGCGAAAAGACGGGCTCGTTGCCCCGTCCGAGATTTTCGACGGCGGTGATATGATAGTTCGCTACGCCGGTCCAATGCTCGGCGAGCGCGCAGAGTTCGTGAAAATGCGTCGCAAAACACGTCATCGGCGCACCGTCGCCGAGCGCGAGAATATACTCGCAGATCGCCTGCGCGATCGCGAGGCCGTCGATCGTTCCGGTGCCGCGACCGATCTCGTCGACGAGCAGCAACGAGCGTGCCGTGCAGCGACGAAGGATATTCGCCGCTTCGGCCATCTCCATGTAAAACGTCGATTGCCCCGAAGCGAGATCGTCCCCCGCGCCGATGCGCGTGAAGATGCGATCGACGATGCCGAGTTTCATGCTCTTGGCGGGAACGAACGAACCGATCTGCGCGAGAATCGTCAGCAAACCGATCTGCCGGAGATAGGTCGATTTGCCGCCCATGTTCGGCCCGGTCAGAAGAATGAAGCGATGCTCGCGCTCCAACAACCGCACGTCGTTGGGAACGAAGCGACGCTGCACCACCGCCTCCATCACCGGGTGGCGGCCATCGACGATCTCGATCCGGGATTCGTCGAGAAATTCCGGGCGCGCGTATCCGCGCGTCGCCGCTTTTTCGGCGAGCGCGACGCTGACGTCGATCGCCGCAAGTGCCGCGCCGGCGGCGGCGAGCCCATCGACGCGCGCGGCGATGCGTTCGACGAGCTCGGCGAAGAGCCGCTGCTCGATACGTTCCTGGCGGCTCTGCGCACTCGCTATCGCCGTTTCGAGTTCTTTGAGCTCGGTGGTGATATAGCGCTCGCTCCCGGCGAGCGTCTGGCGACGGACGTATTCGGCGGGAACCCGCGCTGCATAGGCGTGCCCGACTTCGATTGCGTAGCCGAAGGCGCTCGCATATTTCACCTTGAGGCTCTTGATGCCGGTCCGTTCGCGCTCGCGCTCTTCCAATGCGGAGATGCTTCCGCGCGCATCGCCGCGCAACGCGATGCATTCGGCGAGTTCGGGGTCGGCCTCGGGGCGAATCGCGCCGCCATCGCTTAGACGCGCCGGAGGCTCCTCGACCAGCGTCGCGTGAAGATCGGCGAGCAGCGCTTCGAAACCCAACAACGGTGCCCGCCGCCGAGCGAGCGCCTCGGGCAGCAGCGCGGGAAGTTCGGCCGTCGCCTCCAGGGTGCGCCGCAACGATGCGAGATCGCGCGGGTTTGCACGACGCAACGAAATTTTCTGTGCGATCCGTTCGAGGTCGAAACAACGGCGGAGCGTTTCGTGCAAGTGCCCGCGCAGCGCGTGCGTCTCGACGAGTGCGGCGACATCGTCGAGCCGTCGCTCGATGGTTTCGCGATCGATCGAGGGTGCCGAGATCCGTCGCGCGAGCAGGCGGGAGCCCATCGAGGTGGCGCACCCGTCGAGCGTCGCCAGGAGCGTCGCCCGCTCGTTCGCGCCCTCGGCGCGCAGCAACTCGAGGTGTTTGCGCGTCGACGGATCGATCGCGAGATGCGCTGCATCGCGCC
>JAJYMV010000151.1 GCA_021786705.1 bacterium | reverse complement strand
TGGACGCTGCGCTCCGAGCCCGATGCGGTGCGATAGAACGGCCCGCCGCTATGGCTCTTCAGAAAACCCGCGAGATTATCGCTCGCGGGAAGCAACTCGGCGATATTGACCCAGGCGCCGTATCCACCGTAGGAGGCGGGCAAACGCACCGTCGCGTTCAGTACGGACCACCCCCCAGGGAGCGGGGCGCACCCTCCGTGATTACCGCCATGCTGTAACGCGTTCATCATCACGCGCCGCGCCGCGGCGGCGGCATCGGCGTTGAGCCCAGCTGCGGTCGCGGGGCCGAGTTGCTGCGCCGCAGCGGGGCTCACCACGAGCAAAGAGAGTGCCGCAACGAGTGCGGGCGAAGCAAGAGTACGCATATAAGCCTCCCACTACCAATATCGGCGCATCGAGCGCCGCATTTATCGGTCGACGGACGAATCGTGACGTGGAGCGGCCATCCCGGCCGGGAGCCGGAGCGCGAAGCGACGTGCATGCACGGCATAACTCGAAACGCAATGCTCTGCGGTCGCGTCGTCTCGCTCGCGGGAGTTCCAAGCGTCGTGCGAGCCGCGAAGCGCCGAGACTGCGGTTTGCGCTCGAGGATTCGCCGCTCGTCTCGCAAACGAATCGCGCCCCATCTACAGAACGGGGCGACTTTCGCGTACGGCACGACGACGGGGCGTAGGCTCCCGCCGTCTGCTGCATATGGTCGGGCTGACTGGATTCGAACCAGCGACCTCTTGACCCCCAGTCAAGCGCGCTAACCAAGCTGCGCTACAGCCCGAAATTGCCCACCGAAGCGTGCGCTCCGGCTGGTGGCAATTAAGAGTTTCGGAGGGTTTTTCCTCTCCACACCGGCCCGAACGAGAAAAAAGGACCGCCGAAACGGCGGCCCTTCGAAGCGTACCGATCGCGTTTAGCGACGGCCTTTTTTCGCCGCTTTCTTCTTTGCGGGAGCGACTTTCTTGGCAGGGGCTTTCTTTGCGGCGGCCTTCTTTGCTCCGCCGGAACGTCCGCCCGAGACGGCATCCTTCAGGCCCTTACCGGCAACGAACGCCGGAACCTTGCGCGCGGCGATTTTGATTTTCTCGCCGGTCTTGGGGTTGCGTCCCTCACGCGCCTTACGCGCGCGAACGACGAAGCTGCCGAACGGCGTCAGCGCAACGCGGTCGCCCTTCTGCAGTGCCTTTTCGATGTCGTCGAAAATCATGTTCACGATCTCGCCCGCCTGACGCTTCGAGAGCTCCGCGGATGAGGCGACATTTTCGATCAAATCGGCTTTGGTCAAACTCGTAATCTCCTATAAGCAACGGCGCGCCGGCAGCATCAAATGTGGGTTTCGAATGGCGCCGCTCGATGCCGTTCTATACGCACGTTATCGGGCGCATCCTCTCGGTTTTCTCCTGAAAAACCTCGATTTTTCAGGGTTTTTTCGCGAGTGCCGCGAGCGCGAGGCGGTAGGAATCGGCACCGAATCCGGCGACGACGCCCCGACATGCCGCCGCGGTGACGCTGCGCCGCCGGAATTCCTCGCGAGCCGCCGTGTTGGAGAGGTGTACCTCGACGACGGGAATCGCGATGCTCGCGATAGCGTCGGCGATCGCATAGGAGTAATGCGCGTAGGCCCCGGGGTTCAGCACCACCCCATCGGCGTCGAGGCGCGCGCGGTGCAACGCGCGCACGATCTCGCCTTCCCCCTCGTACTGTTCGGTCGTGACCGCGAGCCCGAGTTCCCGAGCGGCACGCTCGATCTCGGCATCGAGCTGCGCGAGCGTCATCGTCCCGTAGGTCGCCGGCTCGCGCTCGCCGAGCAGGCTTAAATTGACGCCGTGAATCACTGCGATACGCATGGCCGCGCGTTTCGGCAGGAAGTCGGCGCACCCTGGACGAGAGTCCACCAGCATATGCATCTCGATCGTGTCGTTTCCGCCGTCGCTCCGGGCTCCGGCCTCGCCTTTGCCGCCGTCGTCGCGACGCGCTCGGTCGCCGAAATGCGCGACCGGCACGATTCGAGCCCGACCGCAACGGCGGCGATGGGGCGCCTTCTCGCCGCAAGTGCGCTCTTCGGCATCTCGCTCGCTCCACGCGAATGGGTGACGTTGCGGATCTCCGGCGACGGAGCGTTGGGAACGCTCGGCGCCGACTGCCGCCTGCTCGATGAAGAAACGCTGGGAGCGCGGGGGTATGCCGCGCATCCGCTCGCAGATCTCCCGCCCAACGCGCTTGGGAAAGCCGACGTCGCCGGGATCGTCGGCAGCGGAACGCTGCACGTTACGAAATCGTATGCGATCGGTCAACCGTATAACGGCGTCGTTCCGCTCACCAGCGGCGAGATCGCCGAAGACGTCGCCTTCTACCTTGCCAACTCGGAGCAAATACCGTCGGTCGTCGCACTCGGCGTGCTGATGGGCCCTGAGGGGGTACGTGCCGCCGGCGGACTGATGGCGCAGGTTTTACCGGGCGCCGATCCCGGAGCGGTCGATCGGCTCGAGGAACGGGCGCGCTCGCTACGACCGATCGCGCGCAGCATCGCCGAGGGTACCGATGCTTGGGGATTGCTCGCATTGCTCGCCGGCGAGGAAACGCTGCGTTCGAAGCACGAACTCGCGCTCCGGTTCGCGTGCCCCTGTACGCTGGAGCGCGTCGAGCGCGCGTTGGTCGGTTTAGGTGAAGAGACGCTCGCGGAGATCGCCGCCTCGGGCGAGAGCACCGAGGCATTCTGCGATTTCTGCCGCGAGCGGTACGTGATCGAAGCCAGCGCGATCGCGCGCTTGGTCAGCGAGCGTTAATCGGTCGGGAAGAGGTGCCGGAGATCCGGGGGCACGCGATAGGGAGCGATGCGTTGCCAATAGGTCTCGCGAATCGCCACGCCGTCGTTGTAGTACCACCAGCCGCACTCGCAGCGAATCGGTCGCTCGCCGGGTTGCGGCGGATTGTATTCGCGCTTGCAGCGTTTGCAAACGAAACGCGATCCCCCTAACGGCGCTTGCGACGAAGTATAGGTCACCGGCGTAGACGACATCGTTCCTCCCTAAGAACTTTTCAACAGGCGCACGAATTTTCTCGATCCCACCGAGAGCACGGCGGGCTCGCCGTCCCAAGCGGCGTTCGGCTCCGCGATGACGATACCATCGAGCTTCACGCCGCTCCCCGTTAAAAGTCGCTCGGCCTCCCGCTTACTCGCCGCAAAACCGGCCGCAACGATGAGCGCGCTCAGGCGAGCCGGGGCGTGCCGTAATTCGGGCATCTCGGCGGGGACCTCGCGGCGTTGGACGGTCGCTTCGAAGTGCTCCCGCGCCCGGCGCGCGCCCTCGGGGCCGTGGTAGCGCGACACGATCTCGGCAGCAAGGTCTTTTTTCAATTGCATCGGATTTGCGGTACCGTCGCGGAGCGCCGCGGCGAGCGCATCGGCGGCCTCGCGCGAACGAAAGGCGGCGAGCCGCGCGTAGACCGGCATGAGTTCGTCGGGGATCGACATGAGTTTTCCAAACTGCGTCTCGGGGCTCTCCGCGATCCCCACGTAATTGCCGATCGACTTGCTCATTTTTTTTACGCCGTCGAGACCGACGAGTAATGGAACGGTCGCGCAGATCTGCGGCGCTTGACCGAATTCACGCTGGTAATGGCGCCCGAGCAGCAAATTGAAAAGTTGATCGGTGCCGCCGAGTTCGAGATCGGCCTCGACCGCGATGGAATCGTACGCCTGAGCGACCGGATAGAGAAACTCGTGCAGCGAGATCGCGGTACCGGCGCGGTAGCGCTGGTCGAAGTCGTTCCGTTCGAGCATCTGCGCGACCGTCGTTTTCGAGAGCAATCCGATGAGGTCGCTCAAGCCGAGTTTTCCGAGCCATTCCGAGTTATAGCGAATGGCGACGCGCTCCAAATCGAGCACTTTTCCCGCTTGCTCGCGATAG
>JAJYMV010000121.1 GCA_021786705.1 bacterium | reverse complement strand
GTCGATGATCGCTTGACGACGCCGTGCATGCGGCCGGCGATCGACAAAAAGTGCGGCGGCGCTTTCGAGCGCCAAACCAACAGCGTCGATCGGTGAAAGTTCCGGTGGTGCCTTTTCGAGC
The DNA here is from genome assembly GCA_021786705.1 of bacterium. Taxonomy (GTDB): domain Bacteria; phylum Vulcanimicrobiota; class Vulcanimicrobiia; order Vulcanimicrobiales; family Vulcanimicrobiaceae; genus JABEUX01. The sequence goes on along the minus strand of JAJYMV010000121.1, from coordinate 22,403 downwards.
GCTTCTACCATCGCTCGTTCCAGCATCTCCGAACCAAAGAACAGGACTTCGCGCTTGTCGCTAAAGTACCGGAAGAACGTACGCTCGGTCAGCCCTGCCCGCATGGCGATCTCCGCGACCGTTGTCTGCTCGAATCCGCGTTCGCTATAGAGATCCATCGCTGCCTGAATCAGGCGACCCTGCGCATTCGGTTCCCATCGGCTCATAAAGGGCAGTATATCAGGTGATGGCAGATATTGACATCACCTGATATACTGATGTCATATACTGACATCAACCCATCGGGAGGCATCATCAATGCGCATCTTTGTCACCGGAGCATCCGGATTTATCGGCTCCGCTCTCACCGCGGAACTCATCGCTGCAGGGTACCAGGTGCTCGCGCTCGCCCGCTCCGATTCGTCGGCCGAAGGGCTCGCTGCGCTTGGCGCCGAGGTGCATCGCGGATCGGTCGATGATCCGAGCACTTTGCGGAGCGGCGTTGCCAAAGCCGATGGGGTGATCCATCTCGCGTTCAATCACGATTTTTCGAAATTTCAAGAAAACTGCGAGGCCGATCGCCGTGCGATCGAAACGATGGGCTCCAAACTCGCCGGATCGGACCGGCCACTCCTGGTCACCTCCGGGACCGGTACCGCCGCAACCGAATTGGATGCGCAGGCGCCAAGTTCGCAATTCCCCCGCGGTGTCTCGGAGGAAGCGGCCGACTCCGTCGCGGCACGCGGCGTGCGCGTTTCAATCGTGCGGCTTCCGCAGGTTCACAACCCCCTCAAGCAGGGTCTGATCTCATATCTCATTGCGCTAGCGCGCGAGAAGGGCTTTTCCGCATACGTCAGTGACGGAACGAATCGCTGGCCCGCGGTCCATGTGCTAAACGCGGCAAATCTTTATCACCTTGCGCTCGAAAAGAACGCCGAACCCGGAACGCGCTACCACGCGGTCGGCGAGGAAGGTGTCGAGCTTCGCGAGATCGCGCAAGCTATCGGAAGGCGCATCGACGTTCCGGTGAAGGCAATCGCGCCGGAGGAGGCGGCTGAGCACTTTGGCTGGCTCGCGCGTTTCGTTGCCGCGGACCTTCCGGCTTCGAGCGCGCTCACGCAGAAGCAACTCGGATGGAATCCCGTTGGCCCCGGCCTCATTTCCGACATCGACGCCGTGCGCGATGTTGCTGGGATAGCGCGCGAGCGAGCCGAATAAGCAATAAGCGATGAAGCTGGCTTGCCTCCGTGGACACTTGCCGCTTAGCAGCGAAGGAGTCCACAGATGTCAGCCAACCAGGCGGGACTGGGAGGGACGAGGCGGGCTAGCGTGACACGAATTCACGAGTGAAATGCGAAAGTCGTGCGGCGCGCAGAGAGTTTCAATCCCTCGTTGGCGCTACCACGTAAGCCCTGCAGCGATGCGGGGCTTTTTCGCTTGAGACTCCGCGGTATGGGATGACTCCGCGAGGTGAGCTGACACCGCATTATCACGCTGAGTAGCGCCCGTATCGAGGCACGAGGAAGGTTGTCGGCATGCGACCGACGCCAGTTTTCGACGAATAACCTCTCCGATCGCGCTTGCCACCTTCTTCGCAATCTACAAACTTGCGTTTCACGTCTCGTCGCTCTCCCATATCCCTCGTCGTTCGCATAGCAAGGATCTGCGGCGCGCGCGCGACGAAGCGCCTCGCGCCACCGGTTTATATGCGTGTCGCCGTGCCTCGATAACACGCGAGCGTGTATGGAAAATCGTACGTCGAAACGTAGTGATACATCGTCACGAGTTTTCCGTCCCACATCACCGGGCTCGTCATGCCGTGGCATTCGTCGAGATCGGCGCTCGTGAGAATCTTGCCGTTATACCACGGGCCGTAGATCCCGAATCCGTCGGCTGCATATCCCAACAACGACGAATTTTGCGTCGGCGATCCTGCGTCGGGAACGCAATCCTGGAGAAATCCGTGGATGTGATAGGTATCGCTGCCATCGGGGTGTCCGTGACAATCGTCCTGCTCTTCATTAGCGTTCGCATCGTATCCGGCTGCGTCGAATGCATCGTAGACCTCGACGCCGGTGATCGTCACCGCGACCGGTCCACCGGTCAGGCAACCGGGCGTCGTCGCCTCCGTGGGATCGGTGGGGACGCTGAAACTGAAGTTCTGCGCGATGACGGAGTTCGGATTTCCGTCGTACTGATACGCGGGGTCGCTCTTTGAAATTGGATAGGTGCCGACGGGCCAATAGGTCGTCGGGAGATCGTCGCCGGCGATGCTCCGCGTCGCGCCATTCACGGTGACGCTGAACTGGCCGGTGAACGTGTTACTCCCCTCGACGACGAGCTTGGTCAGCATGTCCCACGTGTTGGTCGTGCGATCGATCCATGGGACGTTCTCGCTCGGCGGGGTTCCGCTCGGGGCGTTGCAGAGGTAGACCTCGCCCTGCGAAGGTCCGCTGGTAGAATATTTGAGATCGCCGATCGGTAATTTCGTGCAATCAAGCGCTCCCGACGACGTCGTCGCCGAGGGGCATGTATAGCTCGCCGATACGGAGGTGATTGGCGTCGCCGTCGGGCTCGTCGTCGGCGTGGCGGTGGGATTCGTCGTCGGCGTCGAGGTCGGGCTCGTCGTCGGTGCGGAGGTCGCGCCGGCGCTCGTCCCGGGAATGGTGCTGGAGCCGCTCGACCCGCCACCCCCACCGCAAGCGGCGAGGGCCAGTGCGAGTGCCGCACAGGCGGCGAGAAGTGGCTGTCGGCGGTTCATCGTGCGGGCTCCTTCATGCAATCGCTGGAGAGTGAGGCACCCAGGATAAGCGGGAGAATTCTGTCCTTTCATGTGAGGGATCACAGATTTCCATAAGAATACACGGAACCGATCGACCACGACGAGCCTCTCCCGATGGTGCCGGCACTTACAGTCGCTCTATCAACGTGGCGATTTGTTCGCCGCCGGGTTCCTCGGCGGCCATTCGTGCTGCGATCTCCCGGCAGGCGTTCGCGACCGCCGGATCTTTTAAGAGCGTCGCGAGCGCGCGCGCCCAGCGTTTCGCCGAAGCTTTTGGAGCGACGCTTTCGGCGACGCCGAGCGCTTTGAGCCGCGCGGCGTTATCGGGCTGGTCGAACGTGAACGGCGTTATCAATTGCGGCGTGCCGGCGGCAAGCACCGTTGCACTCGTTCCGATTCCACCGTGATGGACGAACGCCGCAACGCGAGGCGCGAGCACGTCGTACGCAACGTAGGGCTCGTAATGGATCCACGAAGGCAATTTATCGGGCATTTGATCGCGATAGCGCGTTACGAACACCGCGCGCATTCCGAGCTTTTGGGTCGCCGCAAGGGCGCGTTCGAAAAATAATCGTCCGTGCGCGTGGGCGGAGCCGGGCGTATAGGCAATCGGCGGTGCTCCGGATTCCAAGAAAGCGCGCAACGCGTCGGAAAGTTGCTCGTCGGGTGCGGCGGCCAAGCGTGGAAACGTCGCGCACACGGCGTTGTGAGGCCAATCGCGTTGCGGCGCTCCGTACCATGCCGGGAACGCACCGATGACGCGCTCCGGCGAATTCATCCATCGCCGTACGCTTCGGACGGGCGGCAGCGCGATCGTGGCGCGAAATGCATTGAGTTTCGGGCAAAGCAACAAGCTCATGCCGCGGTCGATCGAGGCGATCAGCGCACGCCGCGCCCAGAGCGGCAGGTGTTTTGCCCACAGCAACGCTGCGAGCGCTCCCGGGTCGGTCGCCGAAAGCAGGGAAGAGGGCTGCAAATGCACCGTAACGAGTTTCGTTCCCAATTTTTCTTGCAACAGGCGCGCGGCCATTCCCAACGTACTCGTAACGATCACCGTCTCGTTCGGCCGAACGCATCCGACCAGAAATGCGTACGCCGAAGGCCAACCATCGCTGAAAAGGCGCAAAACAACGCCGGCCCCTTTTCTCGGGTGCCAGAGGTCGGGGTTTTGTAGAACCTCTTCGTATTGCTCTCTGCTGCCGGCCTCGATAAAGCCGAGCCCGGCGCCTTCCACCTTCTCGCGAAATTGTGCGCTCGTCAGCACCTCTACGTCGTTCCCGCGCCGGCGCAACGATTCGCCGATTGCGATGAACGGGTAGACATCCCCGGCGCTGCCGATGGTGTAGATTAAAACGTGCATCGAAACGAAGCTTCGGCTCCTACTAGCCGGAAGCCGCTCGTTCCGCTCGTGCCGCGATGGCGTGCGCTAGGCCGTCGAAGATGAATGCATGGAACGGCGCTCCCGCGGCCACCAAGGCGCGTCGCTTCGCGAGCCGTGCAGCACGCGGTGCAGCGTGCCTCAATCAGGTCGGGAATCAGGCGACCGCCGATGTAGCCGGTTCCCGGTCACGAGAACTCGTCGTGGGCTCACGACCCGTGCTTCAGGCACTCGCGCCCGTGCGGTGCGTCGAGCAGAAGCAGCGGCCCAATCGGCACGATGCGCGTCGGGTTGATATCGTCGTGGGTCATGTAATAGTGACGTTTGATGTGGTCGAAGTTCACCGTCTCGGCGATGCCCGGAATTTGATAGAGGTCTCGCAGGTAGTCCGAAAGGTTCGGGTAGTCGGCGATGCGGCGGAGGTTGCACTTGAAATGCCCCACGTACACGGCATCGAACCGAACGAGCGTCACGAAAAGGCGCCAGTCGCTTTCCACCGGGCGATCGCCGAAAAGGTAGCGACGCGTTGCGAGCCGTTCGTCGAGCCGGTCGAGCATGGCGAAGAGCGCACGTGCCGCCTCTTCGTACGCGCTCTGCGAGGTCGCAAAGCCCGCCTTATAGACGCCGTCGTTCACGCTGGTAAAGATCTCTTCGTTCAATGCATCGATCTCGCCGCGCAGCGCCTGCGGATAGAGATCGAGCGACGCGTCGCCTATCGCATCGAACTCGGTTTCGAACATACGCATGATGTCGTCGTCGGAATTGCTGACGATACGGTTGCTTTCCGTGCCCCAAAGCACGGGCACGGTGACGCGCCCGCGGTAGCTCGGGTCGGTGGCGCGATAGAGTTCGCTGAGAAATCGGTCGCCGAAACGCCATCCACGTTCGTCGCGAATCGGGTCGACCACCGTCATCGGGATCGCGTGTTCCAGCTTCTTTAATTTGCGGGTCACGATGGTGCGGTGCGCCCACGGGCACGCGAGCGAGACGTAGAGATGGTATCGTCCGGCGACGGCGGGATACGGCGAGATCCCGTCGCCGCGCACCCAGTCGCGGAAGGCGTCCTGCTGGCGCAGGAAACGCCCGTCCTCGCTCTGTTCGTCGGGGAATTGGGCGTTTGAGCGGAGGTCGTTCATAGCCGCTTCAATCGCGGGGGCACCGGAGAAGGTTGCTACCACACGCGCGCCTTCTTCAAATCTTCCAAAAAAGAACGGCTCGCGGCGTTACGGTTACCGCAGTAAGGAGAGAACCGATGCGCCACTATCTCCCGCTAATGCTCGCCCTCACGTTGCTCGGGATCGCCACGCCGCCGTCGGCCGCGCCGGTCGACCTTTCGAATATCGTTGCCGCGGCGAAGCCTGCCGTCGTCTTCATCGTTGCCCTCGGACCCTCGGGAACGCAATCCGGGTCGGGATTCGCGGTCGCGACGACCGCAACCGACACGACGATCGTCACCGCCAACCACGTCGTCGAAGGAGCGTCGCAAGTCGACGTCGTCTTCGACAGCAACGAACGCGAACGATATACCGCGCGCATCGTCCAGCGCGATCACGTGCGCGACGTTGCCATTCTCAGCGTCCCCATCGGCAATCGTCCGACGCTCGCCCTCGCGCCGCCTGCGACCATTCGCGAGGGAATGAGCATCGCGCTGATCGGTTACCCCATGGCAACCATCGCCTTCAAAAAAGTAAACGGAGACGCGCTTCGCCCGTCGATCCACGGCGGAATCGTCAGTGCGATTCGGCTCGACGGCGAGCTCGTACAGTTCGATGCCGCTACCTATCACGGCGATAGCGGGGCGCCGATCCTCGACGCGCGCACCGGGAATGTGATCGCGATCGTTCACGGTGCCGAACTCGACCCGAGCTATGTCGCCCGCGGGCTCGAACAAGCGTTGCCCGGGAGCGCGTACGGTCCGAGCTCCGCGACGATATCGCTCGTGATGAACGGCGCCGCCTCCTCGGGTGCCGCCACGACGGCGAAAAAAAGTTCGAGCGCCTATCGCATCGGCTACGTTTTGGCGCCGCGAGGCGAAGGCACGCCCATAAGCAAGGCGATAAACGAGGTGTTCCTCAGCAAGGTCATGGCCCGTATACCGCCATTTTTTACGGCGCACAACGAAATTTATCTTATTCCGGTCACGTTAACGCAACGCGAATTCGGTACTATCGGGGCGCTCTCGGGAAAATGCGACGATGACCGCATCGGTGGAGTCATCGTGCCGAACTATACCTGGAGTATCAGCCCGCAAGTAGCCAGCGTTGAGGTTGATCTCTTTATCGCCGATTGCCACGGAATTCCGTTCTACCGCGGACAGAAAGCAAAGTCTGAAAATCCCGCGTTCGCCCATCGCACGCCTTCCGCGGAGATCGCCGATATGGGGAGCGACCTGATGGATCAGCTGCTCGCCGATTTCTCCGATTACCGTGCGAAGCATTTTGCCGAATGGAATAGTTTCACGCGTTTCGGGCTCGCTCTCGATCCTACGGCACCGGGGCGATACCTGCTCATGCTCTACCGCAAGGTGCCCGACGGGTTCCGGGTCGTCGATGTCTCTCCGAACGGGCCGGCCGATCGCGCGGGTTTGCGAGCCGACGACATCATCTCGAACATCAACGGCAAGAACGTATCGGCAATGACGATTGAACAATTCACCGCAGAACTCAATAATCCAACGTTAACGCTCAGCGTTTTGCGCCCCGGCGGACCCGTTACCCTCGTCGTGCAAACGCTGACCTATAAGGAACTTCTCCAGTCGCTCTCCCATTGAACCCGATTGCCTCTCGTGAAATTGCCTGCATGTATCCGCTTCGAACGGGGTATATCCGAAAAGCTACGTTCTAGTGCGTAGAGAAGCGATATAAATATGAACGATGTCTCGAAGCTGCTTGCGGGTGCCGTTTTGACGTTATCTGCATCGGCATTTTCACTGCCTGCCGCCGCACAGAGCATGCAATCGCCGTACCTCGATTCGGCTTGCGGTGCCTGGCAGGGTAATACCTGGGTCCCCAATGGGAGCTGCACGGATACGGACAATACCTTTAAGCATCAATACGTTGCCGGTACGATCGTCTCGGTAACGGGGCATCTCGTGACGGTACAGCGCAGTAAGGGGCAGCTCGTCATCGACGATCAACTCGCACTCAACCGTCAATTGACGGGGAAAGTTGCCGTCGGTCGGCGGATCCTCGCGCACGGATACTGGCGTAATAAGGTATTCTACGCAACGATGATGGCGACTCCCTACGTGGACTCGCGGTGCGGAACGTGGCGTGGAAACGAATGGCGTTCGAACGGCACGTGTACGAAGGCCGACGATATGTATAGACACCAGTACGTTGCTGGAACCATCACCGGCGTAACCGGCCACCTCGTTACCATTCAACGGAGCAAGGGTACGCTCGTTATCGACGACCAACTTGCGTTAAATCGGAAAATGACCGGGACGGTTGCCGTCGGGCGCCGGATCCTGGCGCACGGTTACTGGCGCAACAAGGTGTTCTACGCCACGCTGATCCAGTAACGGTTCCGCATTCCTCGGCGGATGGATAGCGCTCGTTCTACGCGTGGCCGCGTGGGCGAGCGCTCTTGTCGGGTAACGTTGGAAGCATCGTTTCGGCTTCGGTAATGAGCTCTTCGCCGGCGATCATGCCGGTCGCATCGGCACTGAGAATCGCATCGCGGAACTCGGTTGCGCGCTCTTTCGAATCGATTTTATCGAGGTGGGTATGTTTGTGCTTCATGTTGCAAGATATACCCACCGCTCCGAATCCTAATCGCCGGTTTATATGAACGTCGGCGTTCCACGGTAGCAACCGAGCGTATATGGAAAATCGTACGTTGAAACGTAATGGTACATCGTGACGACCTTCCCATCCCACTCCACTGGGCTCGTCGTTCCGTGGCATTCATCGAGATCGGCGGTGGTGAGAATTTTCCCGTCGTACCACGGCCCGTATATTCCGAACCCGTCGGCCGCGTACCCCAAGAGCGATGAATTTTGCGTCGGCGAACCGGCATCGGGAACGCATGTCTGCAGATATCCATGCACGTGATAGGTGCCGCTCCGATCGGGGTGCCCGTGGCAGCCGTCTTGCACCTCACGCGCCACCGCATCGTAGCCCGCGGCATCGAAACCGTCGAACACGGCGACGCCGGTAATCGTGATGCCGATCGGGCCGCCGGTGAGGCACGTCGGCGTTGACGCGATCGTCGGATTCGCCGGTACGGTAAAGTTGAAGTTCTGCGCGGTGATGCTGTTGGGATTGCGATCGTACTGGTAGGCCGGGTCCCTCGGCGAGATGGGGAAGGTTCCGGTCGCCCACGGGCTTTCGGGCAATCCGTTGCTCGAGATATTGCGCGTCGCTCCGCTGACGCTTTCGGAGAAAGTTCCCGCGAACGAGTGGCTCCCCTCGACGATATCTTTCGTCTCAACGTTCCACGTGCCGTCGGCCGTATCGAGCCACGGGGCGGAAGCGACTGCGGGGCTTCCACTCGGCGTGTTGCACGAGTAGATGTACCCTTGCTGCGGAGAATGCGAATATTTTCGGTCGCCGAGCGGCAGGGCCGCGCAGTTGAGGGGCCCGGAGGAGGTCATCGCGCTCGGGCACGTATAGTTGGCGCTCCCTCCGGCGCCGCTTCCCGCCGATGCCGATGGGATCACGCTCGCGCTTGCAGCACTACCGGTGGAGGCGCCCGAGGCGCAGCCGCACCACGCAAGCAGTACGGCGAGCGATACGAAGCCTCCAAACACGCGCTTCCGATGGGTCATGGTTCTCTCCTCTGCGGTCCTCGATGCGATGTGAACGTACGGTATCGGGTGCGGTCGAAGGTGATGCTGTGATCTTCCACAGGTTGTCGTAAGAATAGAGGGCGAAGATCGACCCCGAATGATACGTCGCATAGCGCTGCTCGCCGCCCTCGCTATCGCCGGTGCGATTGCCGTGGGTGCGATTGCGTGGAACCTTCACGTTCGGGCGCTGCGTTCGACGATCGCCGCGCAAGCGGAGAGCGCGCGGCTGTTGCTCGCCGCGGCGGTGCCTCCGGATGCGACGACGGCACGCACGCTGTTGCGACCCGACCTTCACGTGATCGTCGTCGACCGGCGCACGGGTAGTCTCGTCGATGCCATGGGGGTGCGCCTAGATCGGCGCACGCTGCCGCCCGCCCCGCCGCCGGGTGCGCCCGGAGCGGCGCGCCGGCGTGGCGCGACGCCGTTGGTGAATCTCGCGCTTGCTGTTGCGCATATTCGTCCGACCACCGTGGGGCGAGACGGCCTCTTCGTAACGATCGCTCCCGCCGGCCCCGCGCTCGCGCGATTCTTTTTTGCAGACGTTGCGTTCGTGGTGCTGACGATCGCGATCGCGATCGCGCTTGGATTCATGCAAACGAACGATATCGCGCGCAAGGAACGCCGCGCGCTCGTTCTCCGAGCCGATGCACAACGGACCGAGGCGGAGAAGTACCAACGTTTTCTCGCCGAAGCCGGGCACGAGTTGCGCACGCCGCTTACGGTGGTCTCCGGGTACATCGATATTCTCGGCGAGTCGAAAGAGGCCGCCTCGCTCGATCCGCGCCTCATCTCCGGGCTGCAGGCCGAGACGGCGCGCATGCGCCATCTTGTGGAGAAGATGTTGACGCTCGCGCGCTTGGAATCGAGCGCGAGCATTCCGCGCCTCATCGACGTGCGTGAAGCGTGCGCCGAGATCGTCGCGACGATCGAACGGCGCTATCCCCATCGCGCGCTCGCTTCGGTCGGAAGCTCCGGCGTACGCATCGTCATCGATACCGACGATCTCTTCGACGCGCTCGGGAATTTGATCGAAAATGCGATTCGTTATGCTCCCGATTCGCCGATTACGGTTGAGAATAGTGCGGATGGGGCCCGCGCGCTGATTCGCGTCATCGACCGAGGTCCGGGCATTCCCCCGGAGGACCGAGCGCGAATCTTCGAGCGCTTTCAACGCGGGAAGCCCGCCGGAAAACCTGAAGGGCTCGGGCTAGGGTTAGCGATCGTGCGGCGCGTCGTGGAACGATGGAACGGTCGCGTCGCTCTCCAATCCGAACCCGGAGAGACCGTCTTCACCCTTTCGTTCCCGGTCGCCGATGAGGATCTCAATGGAAGCACTCGATAAAGCAACCGTCTTGGTGATCGACGACGAACGCAACATGCGGGAGATGCTCGAACTCGGCCTTGCGCAGTACGATTTTGTGGTGCGCTGCGCTGCGGACGGTGTCGAGGGGCTCGCCGTCGTGCAAACGCTCCAGCCCGATATCATCGTTCTCGATATCATGATGCCAAAAATTGATGGAGTTTCGCTGGTCCCGCTCCTGCGCCGCCACACCGAAGCGCCGATCGTGATGCTTTCGGCGCGAAGCGACGCGCACGATAAAATTGCAGCGCTGACCGCCGGAGCCGACGATTACGTTGCAAAACCGTTTCACCTCGGCGAGGTCGCGGCGCGTCTGCGCGCGCAATTGCGGCGCCCGCAGCTCCTGAAACGCGATTTCGTCAGGTTCGAAGATATCACCGTCGACGTTGCCAAGCGCGAGGTACAACGCGCCGGCAAACGCGTCGATCTCACCGCGCGCGAATTCGATTTGCTCGTCGCTCTCTTACGCGAGCCCGGGCGCGTGTTTACGCGCGAACAGCTCCTCGACCGCGTGTGGGGCAGCGAGACCGCGGTCGAGCCGAACGTCGTGGAGACCTATATTTCGTATCTCCGCACGAAGCTCGCCGACCGTAGCGACCGCCCCATCATTCGAACGATCCGGCGCGTCGGGTATACGGCGCGCCCGAACGACTGAAGCAAAACCCGCGCTACGAGCGCCGGATGCGCACGCGCCAGAGCTCGGGGCCGCTCTCGAGATACTCGAAGGCGAACGCTCCCGGGTGATCGTGCTCGAGTTCGAACCGCAGCGGGCGAGGATCGTGGTCGTTGAGCAGGGTGAGGGCGTCGCCTGAGGCTAAGGTCTCGAGGCGCGCGTGGATCGTGGGGTGCTTGCGTGCCGGGGGAATCGTTCGAATATCGAGTTCGGCGGTATCGTTCATGGATGGATCTTCCTTTTACGCTCGTGGCGCGGATGATGGTGTGGAAAGGTTCTCACGATGAGTGGGTGCTGCCATATGCACCGGGGGCGTTCGTCGCTCGGCCGTTCTCAAAAGATCGATCGCGCGTGCGACGATCTCACGGTGCCGTTCCCCGTCGCCGGGTTCGCCGATCGGGGCATCGCCATGCGGCGTGACGAGCGAGCGAGGCGCGGCTTCGAGCAGTCGCGGCATCGTACCGATGACGACGGTCGAAAAATCGTGCGCTTCAAGAATGTTGGCGACCAGACCGGCCGTCTTGTGACACATCGGTCATATCGGGACGATGAGCGCCGCGTTCGCACCGTCCGCGCGCAGGCGAGCGAGCATCTGCGGTATCGTCGATTCGATGAAGGTCGGCCAGTCGAGAAGATAGCCGCTCCAACTCACGACGTGTTGGGTGAGCGTGAGACCGAGTTTGCGTGCGGTGTCGCGCGGGAGCACGCACTCCAGGTCGCGGCGCGCGAAGCCTCGGTCGTAATGTTCGTGTGCGAAGTCGATATGTTCGGTGGGCAGGTCGATATCGAAGGCACGATAGCTCGCGTCACCGATAATCGAGCAGGCTGCGAACGGGGCCTGCGTTTTCGTATCGTACGCCCCCGACGAACTAATCAGCGCGACGCGAAGATCGTCCTTCGGCCGAGTAAACGCGCGGCGATCGATCTCCGGAAGTGGGAAAGCCGGCATCACCGCCGGAAAATCCGGAGGATCGTTCGCGAGCGCTCGAAGCGCGGAGGGCAGCCATTCCGCCCAGCGCTCGCGGTATTCGTTGCGAATCATCGGTCGTTTATCTCCCTAAAAGAAAGCGCGCTTGTGGCTTGAGGCGTTCTGGGGTCCATTCCGGCGAGAACGTGACGGTGACGCGGAGATCGGTGACCTCGGAAAGCGCGCGGATCGTGCGCTCGACGTCGGCAACGATCGTTTCGTGCATCGGGCAACCCGGGGTGGTCATCGTCATCAGAATCGTCACCGCGCCTTTGTGGTCGGCTTCGATTTCATAAATGAGCCCCAATGAAACGATGTCGATCCCGAGTTCGGGGTCGTTGACGGTGGCGAGCGCCGCTTCGACGCTTCGCCGAAGATCTTCATTCATTCTCGGTACACTTTCAGCAGATAGCCGCCGCCGATCTCGGGATCGCAGCTGTAGGCAAAGCCGCGGTCGTGGAGCTCGGCGAAGAGAAAAATCGGTTCGCGATCCATGTTCGCAACGAGTATCGTGTCGCGGTCGAAATCTTCGATCGTCGCGAGGATGCGCATCATCGGTTCGGGTGGAGCGAGGCCGCGGTTGTCGAGGCGCACGATGCGTTTTTGTTTATCCACCTTCGCCCTCCGATGCGAAAAGGTAACGGGCGGCGAGCCGTGCGATTGCAACGACCGCCGCGATGCCTCCGAGCGCATAGATATCGTAGCCCACGCGAGCGAGCGACGATTCAACGAACGTGCAGGCAGCGGCGACGAGTGCGCCGGCCGTCATCAGCCCTAGCGCCGCGTAGGCGAGGGGGAGATCGACGGCGCTTCCGAGAGCCGGGAGCCGCGCGGCCGGCATGCGCGTCTTCGCGCTCTGCCAGGTGAGAAATCCGACGATTTTGTACGAGTAGCCGAGAATCGTCATCGATAACCAACCGAGGATCGCGAGAACGATCGCGGCGGGAAACGCGCGCGGCTCCCACGTTCCGGCGAGAGCTGCTACCGCCGCGAGCGCTCCCAGACCCCAGGCGGCCTCGCCGTAGCGAAGACTGATGTCGAGACGCGCGCGCAGTCGCGAGGAGAGCGTTTTGAGGTGACCGATGCCGATCGCGACGCATGCCGCAATTGCAGCGAGAAAACCGATGCGCGCGCCGACGGGAAATCCTGCGATCGAGGCGGCAGCGACGAGGATGCCGAGCGCGACGATCCATGCCGCCCCCCACGATCCATACGCGTTGGCGTGCGCGACCGCGAACATTGGAACGAAACGATAGGAGATCGTCACGATGAGGATGCTCGCGAACCCGCCGATGGCGAGCAGCGCGTGCACCGGGGCGAGTGCCGAGAGTGGAAGTGCCCAAAGATTGCCGAGCTCTCCGGCCATCGCCGCTCCAATTCCCGCCGCTGCGAGAAAGGCGGCGAGCGCATAAGCAACCAAGGCGCGCGTGCGTCGCTCGTCGCGTCCGCGCACGAGGCGAAGCATCGTCCATCCCACCCAGAGAATCGCGCTGCCTCCCAGAACCACCGCCGCGGCGCCGAAACTCGGCAGACCGTAAAAACCGGCGATAAGCAAGATAAAGCCAACCGTGAACGCCGATGCGAGGGCGAAAACGATTCCCGCCCGCGCGTTCGGCGCGTGTGTGAGGACGGGAAGCAGCTGGTTCAGGGCCGCAATCGCAGCGATGACGACGAACGCTGCAAACGCATGGAGCGCTCCAAGCGTCGGGCCGCCGATCGCCACCAGCACGCAGCCGGCGCCAAAGAATGCAAGCGCGAATGCGAGGGCGACTTCACTGCCGAGAGGGTCGTTGCGCGACGAGGGGTCGCCGATCACGTCGATCGCGTGAAGAGAATCCGCCATTCGTCGGGGCCGATCTCATCGGCGGTATAGGAGTACCCCAATTTTTTCATGACGCCGAAGAGCGGAATCGGCTCGAAAGAGTTCACCAGGAGGAAGGCGTCCTCGGGGCCGAGCGCCTCAACGGCGTCCATGATTGCTTGAAACGGCTCCTCGCCGCGTTCGTGAAAGGGGCGGACATCGAGTTCGATCGTACGGGTTGCCATATCGTCATTCTAGCGCGTCGCTTCGCCCGAGGGATTGACCGGGGTTATAGACGGCGCCGGGGCTCCCGAGGCGCCTCAGGGGAGCCGCCCTCCGCTTACCCCCGCAGCTGCCGAAGAAGCCGTAACGGCGTGCCCGCGCAGGCGGTACCCTATGGAGGCTATGCCTGAGAAACAGAGAGATATCGTTCTGGTCGGCGCCGGTATTATGAGCGCCACATTCGCCGCTATGCTCAAAGAGCTGCGCCCCGATATGCAGGTGGAGATCTTCGAAGTCCTCGATTCGGCGGCACAAGAGAGCACCGATGCCTGGAATAATGCCGGTACCGGGCACGCCGCCCTCTGCGAACTCAACTACACGCCGCAGAACGCCGACGGCAGCGTCGGCATCGCGCGGGCACTTGCCGTCAACACGCAGTACGATCTCTCGCGGCAATTCTGGGCCTACATGGTGCGCAAGGGTGCGCTCGGGCAACCGGAATCCTTCATCCACGACGTGCCGCACATCAGTTTCGTCTGGGGGGACGAGAACGTCGCCTTCCTGCGCAAGCGCTTTGAGGCGATGAACGCGCACCACTGTTTCCGCGGCATGGAATATAGTGAAGATCACGCCGAATTGGCGCGCTGGATGCCGCTGGTTATGGAGGGGCGTTCCCCTTCGCAGCACGTTGCGGCGACGCGCATGGCGATCGGCACCGACGTCGACTACGGCGCGCTGACCCGCGGCCTTCTCGCACACGTGCAAACCCTTCCCGGCGTGAACGTCTCCTACGCGCATCGCGTGACCGATCTGAAGCGCAGCTCCGACGGTGCGTGGAACGTGACCGTCCGCGATGCGAAGAACGGCACCACCCGTACCGTTCCGACGACGACGGTATTTCTGGGCGCCGGCGGCGGCGCGCTTTCGTTACTGCAGCACTCCGGAATTCGCGAAGGGAAGGGCTTCGGCGGCTTCCCCGTCAGCGGCATTTTCTTACGCTGCGACGACGATGCGGTCGTCGATCGCCACTTGGGGAAAGTCTACGGAAAAGCATCGGTGGGCGCTCCGCCGATGTCGGTGCCGCATCTCGATACGCGGTTCATCGACGGCAAACGTTCGCTGCTCTTCGGGCCCTATGCGGGCTTTTCGACGAAGTTTCTCAAGCACGGCTCCTACGGCGATCTCTTCGGTTCGCTGAAAAGCGATAATCTCCAATCGATGCTCGCGGTAGGGCGCGATAACTTCGACCTGACGAAATATTTAATCGGCGAAGTGCTTAGGTCCAAGGCGAGCAAATACGCGTCGCTGCGCGAATATTTCCCCGAGGCCGATCCGAAGGATTGGGATTTTATCGTCGCCGGGCAGCGCGTTCAGGTGATCATGCCCGATCCCAAACTCGGTGGGAAATTGCAGTTCGGAACCGAGATCGTCTCCGACGGCGACGGTTCGATCGCTGCGGTGCTTGGAGCCTCGCCGGGCGCATCGGTCGCCGTTGCGGTGATGCTCGACGTTATCGATCGGCTCTATAAGGGTTCGCTCGATGAGTGGAAATCGAAACTCACCGAGATGATTCCCTCATACGGCCGTTCGATCGCCGACGATGCCGCGCTCTGCGAGAGCGTACGCACGGACACGGCGCAAGCGCTGCACCTCGCGACGATCTAGCCGCGAGGCGCGCGCTCGGCTACTGCCCCTGCCCGAGCGAATAGCCGGCGACGCCGTCGAAGGTATAGAGCCCCTCGCACTTGATCGTTTCGAGCCCGAGTGCTTCGATCGCGGCCATCAGGCGCGCGACCGCGCCGCCGTCGACCGGCGTCTCGCTCTGAAAGCGGCAGCGCCAGTGATCGACGCAGCGCGTCGAAGTACTCGCGCGCGGCCACACCTGCGTGCCGCGATTGGTGATCATCGTCAAGCGCATCGGCTCGGCGTCGATCGCGAGCAATCGCTCCGCAAGTTGGGCGGGCGCGCCGTCGTTCCAATCGATGAACATGTCGACGCCGACGCGGCGCTTTTCAACGGTGCGGGCCGAGGCCGCTACGCGTTTCTCCTCGGGCACGATGCAGCGGCCGATCTCGGGCGAGGCGAGCCGCGACGGCGCGCGCCCGAGCCGCTCGATGACGGCTTGTGCGAATTCGCTCGTCCCGACGCAGCGGACGCTCTGCGCCCCGAAGATATCGCGCGTATGAATGCCGTCTTCGATCGTGCAGAGCCATGCATCCTGAATGCGCTTCGCGATCGCGCCTTGGCCGATGTGTCCCAGCAGCATAATCGCGCCATTGAGCAGGCCCGAGGGATTGGCGATCCCTTGCCCCGCAATATCGGGAGCCGAACCGTGAATCGCCTCGAACATCGCGATATCGTCGCCGACGTTCGCCGACCCGGCCATGCCGACCGATCCGCAGAGTTCGGCGGCGACGTCGGAGAGAATATCGCCGTAGAGATTCGGTAGGACGATGACGTCGAAGCGCTCCGGGTTGGTCGCGAGACGAGCGGCACCGATATCGACGATGAAATGTTCGTTTTCGATATCGGGATACTCGGCGGCGATTTCGGTGAAGACTCGGTGGAAGAGCCCGTCGGTCACCTTCATGATGTTGTCTTTGGTAAAGCAGGTGACGCGCTTGCGCTGGTGGGCGCGGGCGTATTCGAATGCGTAGCGAACGATTCGTTCCGTGCCGCTGCGCGTGATGAGTTTAAGGCACTGCGTCACGTCGTCGGTCTGCCGGTGCTCGATACCACCGTAGACGTCCTCTTCGTTCTCACGGATGACGACGAGATCCATCTCGGGATGAAGCGTCGGAACGAAGGGCGCCATCGCGCGCGCCGGGCGGACGTTGGCGTAGAGCCCGAACATCTTGCGAATCGTGACGTTGAGGCTCTTATACCCGCCGCCTTGCGGCGTGGTGATCGGCGCCTTCAGCAGCAGCCGCGTCGATCCGAGCGTCTCGAGGGCCTCGTCGCCGATACCGCTCGACAGCCCCGAACGATAGACGCGCTCGCCGATCTCGATCGGGCGCGGCTCGATCTTCGCCCCGGCCGCGTTGAGGATCGCGAGGGTGGCATCCATAATCTCGGGGCCGATTCCATCGCCGTGGGCGATGGCGACCGGGACGGAGACGGCGGCTTCGGGAAGGGTATCGGCTGCAATCACAGGGCGGACTCCTTTTGTGAACTCGAATGCATGAAATACTGTTCATGTATGGTATAACAGGTAACCCGGCGGCGGTCAATATCTACTGCGGCAGCGGAGGAGAAAAAAATGGAGGCTCGTTCTCGGTGGACCTTTTTAAGCAACCACGCGCACGTTACGGTTGCTCTCGCCCAGAACCCCGAACTGCGGCTCCGTGACCTCGCCGAACAGGTTGGAGTGACCGAGCGTGCCGTCGCGCAGATTCTCGTCGATCTCGAAGCCGCCGGGGTGATCTCGCGCGGCCGTGATGGGCGCCGCAACGTCTATACAGTGCACCGTGACATTCCGCTCCGCCATCCGCTCGAGCGCCACCGCGTTGTCGGCGATATTCTCGGCGCCGTTCTCGGCGAGTTTTGACCTACTCCCCGGCCTAAAGGCCGAGGATTCTTCGACGTATCGCTCACGCGACACGCTGAGTTTCCTGCTTCATCGACTCGCCGAACGGCGAATCTCCACAGGCGATCCGGGCCGATCCAGCCCTTCTTAAGATATTGATGGCGGCGTTGGTATCGGCGTTGGCCGCGTGGTTGCACGCAACGCATCGAAACGCTGCTTGCGTTTGCCGATTCTCTCCACTCACGTGTCCGCATGAGGCGCACGTTCGGCTCGTATTGCGTGGATCGACCAGCAGCAATGCACCGCCGTTCCATTCGAGTTTATAGCCGAGTTGACGACGAAACTCGCCCCAGCCCTGATCGAGAATGCGCCGATTGAGCCCGCTCTTGGCCCGCACGTTGGTTCCCGGCTGCTCGACCGTTCCTTTGGCCGAGGCCGTCATGTTGGTGATTCGCAGGTCTTCCATCACGACGACCGCGTGGTTCTTGCTGATCCTCGTGCTGGCTTTATGGAGCATATCGTTGCGGACATTTCCAATCCGTCGTTGTAGGCGCGAGACATTCGCCTTCGCCTTGCGCCAATTCGCCGAGAACTTTACTTTGCGCGCCATACGGCGATCGTAGAACGCCAACCGCTTCTCGTATTTCTTGAAAGCATTGACGCTTTCGACAAACGTACCGTTTGAAAGCGCGGCGAATTGCGCCACGCCCAAGTCAATTCCGATTGTCGAACGAGATGGGTGAATCGGCTCGTTCACCTCGCGCTGCGCCTGAATCGTGACATACCAATGCTTACCGTCGTACGAGACGGTGACGTTCTTGGGTGTCCCTTCGATCTCACGACTCTTGCGAAAGCCGATCCATCCGATCTTCGGCAGAGAAACACCGCTGCCGTCGATAGCAAAACCCTGGGGGAAACGGATGCCTTGCGGGCGTCCGCGCTTCTTGAATCGCGGGAATCGTGCAGTGAGCTTCGGATCGAACGCGCGTTGATACGCTATTGCGAGATCTTTTGAGGGTCTGCTGCAACGGCTGGGAATGCACCTCGCACAAGAACGGATACTCGCTCTTGAGATAGGTGAGATATTCGCACATCGCCTTGAAACCCAGGCGCTTCTCGCCGCACTCGTGCCGCAGTTCGTTGAGCGCGAGTACCTCGTTCCAAACGAACCGCGAACAGCCGACGAAGCGCCGAAGCAGGGCAGCATCGGCCTGGTTCTGCTTGAGTCGGAAACGATACCCCCGGCGACGAGTCACTTCGTGATATTCTCGCATGAGTGTGCCATACGCCTGGCAGAGTGCGCCTTATATCCCCGGCCTGAACGCCGGGGCTTTACGGCGCACGAGGTAAGCAGGCTCACCGCGCGCACGCACGCGCCCTGGTAGGGTCGGAGGGCATTCTGCATTCCCTCCTTTCCCAAACTCGGAGAACAGACTCATGAAAACAACCCGACTCGTCGCGGCCGCATCGGTTGCCGCAGTGCTGCTGGCGGGGCTTCCCGCACTCGCTTCGATGATGGCCGCGCCATCGATTGCGATACTTTCACCGGCCGCAGGTGCGACCGTACGCGGATCGTCGATTCCGCTCCGCGTCGCCGTTCGCAATTATCGCCTCGAGTGTTCGAACATCGGCAAAACTAATGCGCCGATGGGAGAGGGGCACTACCACGTGATGGTCGACGGCATGGACATGGCCCATCTCGTCGGGCCATTCTGCTCGCCCTCGGTCGCCGTATCGGGGCGCGGGCTCGCACCGGGGCGGCACACGATCACCGTCGCGCTCGCGACCGACGCGCACGCGTTGGCGAGTATGCCGACGAGCGTCACGTTTACGTACGAACCCGTCGGCACGAAGCCGCTTCCATCTCCGAGCCGTTCCGGGCGTCCCTCGGTCGCCATTCTCTCGCCGCGCAACGGCGCGAGCGTCGGGAAACGCTTCACGCTCGTGCTCGGCATCCACGATTTTCACCTTTCGTGCGGCCTCGAAGGGAAACGCGATATCGCCGGGTGGGGACACGTGCACGTCATGGTGCAACAGAGCGGCGAAACGAGCGCCGTACCGTTGACGCCGTTGCTGGCGATGATGAAAACTCCGATGGGCATGCAGGCCGGTGCGATGATGATGAAGCAGAGCGGCATGTCGCAGAGCGCGTTGACCTCCATGCTCGGCATGTCGATGCCGGGAATGGTGGGCATGCCCTGTACGACGCGCATTCCGATCGATCTCTCCCGTTGGCACGGCGGGCCGGCGACGATTCTCGTCTTGTTGGCGAATGACGATCACATGCCCACGATGAACGCCGCGCCGGCGGGCTTGCACGTGAATCTCCGCTGAGTTCACACGTGGCGATGCTCGCTCGCGAACGGGTCGTGCTCTATGTGGGCACGGCCTGTCCGTTCTCCGATCTCGCCGTCGAACGCGTTCGACGGGTGCTCGGGGAGTATCCCGAACTCGACGTCGCGGTGCGCGCGAAGGAGCGTGCGTACGAGGACGGCGTTCCCCTCGTCGCGACGCCGACCCTCGTGCTCTCCGACGGCCGGCGCATCACCGGAACGCCGAGCGAGGAGCGCCTGCGCCGGGTCTTTTCCTCGCTTCTCGGGAAAGAGTTGCCCGTGGCCAATAAGGTCTGGTACATCGAACGCAATCGGCTCTTTCACGGCGTTCCGCGCGATGAGATCGAGCGTTTCGCACACCTTTTTCACGAGCGCGATTATGGCGCGAAAGAGATCGTCTTCTCCGAAGGCGACCTCGGCGATGCGATCTATCTTCTCAAAAACGGGCACGTGCGGCTCTTCCGCTCCACCGAGGATGGGAAAGAGCTCACGCTGGCGATCCTCGGGCCCGGCGATGTCTTCGGCGAGCTCGCGCTCTTCGATGAGAGCCGACGGCAGACGTTTGCCGAAGCGCTCGATGCGACGCATATTTGTGCCGCCTCGGTCGACGATTTCACGCGCCTGATGGGGCACCGCCCCGCACTCACCATGATGGTCGCCGGTGAGATGGCGCGACGACGCCGGGAGATCGAAACGCGAATCGCCGGCTTGGCCTACGGTTCGGTGCGCGCTCGTTTGCAACACGCGCTGCGGCATCTCGCACGCGAGCACGGCGAAGCGCTCGAAAACGGAGAAGTGCGCATCGCCGTGCGGCTCTCGCACCAAGAGCTCGCCCAGCTCATCGGCACGTCGCGCGAAACCTGTACGCTCGAGCTCGGAAAGTTGCAAATCGCCGGACACCTCCGCGTCGACGACGACCGCAATTTCGTCGTGCGTCCCGAACGGTTGGAACCCGGCGTGCTCGATCGCGTGCTCGGCCGCGTCACGGGACGCGCAGAATAAGAACGAGCCGCTGAGGTCTTCGGCGGCTCGTTTGCGTGGGCGACCGAGTCGAGGTTAGGAGCGGTATCCGAAACTCACGACGACCGTCGGCGGCGCCATCGGCATCCCGACGAAGACGCCGTTCGGAAATGCGCCGAACGCCGAGCTGTTATATTCGTAGACGTTCGCACGTTCGTTGAGAAGATTGTATCCGGAGAGCGTAATTCCGAAGCCTTTGCTCCGTGCGGGTTCCCAGGTGACGTTCGCATCGAGCGTGCGGTAGGAGCGCAGTTGCGTCATCGACGGTGCGGCGGTGACGTTATCGAAGATGGTCTGCGCGCCGACGATTCGGTAATCCGCGTATCCGGTGAAGTGCGAGGCGACGAACGACGCACCGATATTGTAGAGGTGGTTGGGAACGTAGGGTACGTTGGTGCCGGCCGTGACGTTTGCGCCCGAACCGCTGGTATAGGCGGTGGTGTAGAAGGCCGCGTTTTGCGATGCGTTGATGAAGCCGAAGAGCCCGTTCGGTCCGCGCCCGGGGGTGAGACGAAGGTGCGAGAGGCCGAGCTCGACGCCGCTATAGCGCGAGTTGCCGGCGTTCGTAATCAGCGTGATCGCTCCGGATGCCACCGAAGCGGCCGCTTGCGTTGGGTTCTGGCCGAGTGCGTTCTCGTAATACGAGAGCGGCGCCGGCGCTTGGGAGAACGTGTTGTTGAAGTTGTCGCGATAGATCCCCGCCGACCAGCGGAAGCGATTATTGAATCCTCGGAGGCCGAGATCGAAATCGGTCGATTGCTCGGGTTGCACGACGAGCGGTGCGACTTTGCCGGTCACCGAATCGATAACGTCGTTATAATACGCACTAATCTCCGGCGGCTTGAAGGCCGTGCCGGTACCGAGATAGGCGACGAGATTCTTTGCGAAACGATAGCGCAGGCCGAGCGATGGTTCGAAGAACGCGTAGGAATTGCCAACGCTAAACGTTTGAGAGTAGAAGTACCCAACGTACGGCGTTAGGCTCTCGGTGGTGACGGAGTCGAAACGCAAGCCGGGCTCGACGAGAAGTTTGCCGACGCGGTAGGTATCCTCGGCGTACTGCACGATCGAGTTCCGGTTTCCCGGTTGGTCCCAAGCGTCGTTATAGGTGAGTTGCGGTGCGAACCCGAGCGTCGGGCCCCAATATTCCGCGCTCTCTTCGTGCCCGTGCACGTACTGCCAGCCGAATTTCAACGTGTTTTTCGAGGACGTATAGAACGTCGAGCGGGCGACGAATCCCAGCCGTTGGTCGCTGTTATGGTAAAGATGGTATGCGAAATCGGCGGGATTCGACGAAATCGTGCCGTTCATCCAGCTTTGCGCGAAGGTCGGTGCGAACGGTGAATTCGGCAAATATGAAATCGTCGGGTCGGTGTACGAGGTACGCGAGTAATCGGTAAGATAGCGGAAGAACGTGAGGCGCGTCGCAACCGCGGGGCTCCATTGCTTGACGAAGTCGATGAGATCGAGATTCGTGTGTGCGACGTTATACGAATAGGTCTGATTCACCGGCCATTGGAAGGCGATGCCGTTGGTCGCGATCGAAGCGCCCGGAATCGCGTCGTTCGGA
>JAJYMV010000089.1 GCA_021786705.1 bacterium | reverse complement strand
TGGGCGAGCACGAGATACGCGGCATCGTACGCCGAGATTCCCCAGCGAAGCGCAGCTTCAAACGCGCGAGCAGAACCGAGTCCGGTCCCGGTCGTTTCGACACGCAGCGGAAGCCGGGCTATTGCCGCAAGGATCGCGCCGGCCTCGGCGGTCGTCGCACGCTTGCGGCGTACGGCGACGGCCAAGATGTTCTGTGCTTCGCTCGTGAAGAGCGCCGGCACGTCGGCGCCGTTGGCGACGACGAAGCGCGCCATCGCTACTGCGAGTTCGTCGCGCTCATCGTCGAAGACCCACGAGAAGACCGCCGAGGCATCGACCACCGTTCTCACCGTTTGCGGCCCTCGTCGATCGCTTTGCGCAGGGGAATACCAAGCCGTATCTTCTGCGAGAGCAGAAAACTGAGCGCGCTCTCGGCATCGGCGTGCGACTCGGCGACCGGCCCGAGCTGCGCCACCGGTACCCCGCGCCGCGTGATCACGATGCTTTCGCCGCGCGCCGCGTCGTCGATGAGCGCCGAAAAATGTGCCTTCGCTTCAAACGCAGGAACGTATCTCATCAGCCACACTCTAGAGCGAACGAGTCAACTAGTCAAGTAATGTGGCTCCCGGCAAACCGCCTAGCCTCGCAAGGCGCGTTCGACGGCTTTTGCATCGCGAGCGATTGCATACAAAAGCACTCGCGCCGACTCCGATGGTGAACGCTGCTTTTGCTCCCATTGCTGGACGGTCCGAATCGAAAGAAAGTACTTCTTCGCAAACTCGGCCTGGGAGAGCCCCAGGCGCTTACGCAAGGCTCGCACGTCGGTCTGGGGGAGCATCTGCCGAGGCTCGCCGAGTTCCGTCGTATCGCTGTCGTCCTCGCGAGTAAACCGCGCAATTTCTTTTTCGGTGAAGCGCGCCAGCATCGGTGAGTTCACGCGTCCGCGCCCTTCACGGATCTCTTTCGAGTTGCGTTTCACGATACTCAATGAACAGTTTCCTTTCTCGCCGTGATGCGGGGCGGGCCGAAATAATTCGCCGTAGGTTTCCTCGTGGAGTCCATACCACAGCGATAATTTCGGAGGCGACTTCTCCGACCGAAACGAACCGGGGCTCGCCGTAGGTATCGCGTGTATCTTCCCAGTCCAGGGGCTCGATGTCGGCCTCGAATATTCTCGCAGCGTAACTGAAATCGAACGCTCGTGCCTGCAGGCAGCTTTCGCTCTTACGCTCGTCCCACTCGTATCCGTCGAATTCGCTCGCGATAGGGTGGCGAGCGAATTCGACTATACTCCAATGAGGTACAAAGGGCAAGAGGGCCAAAATGTGGTCGTCATGGCGAGAGGCTCGGTTCCCCGCGTACGTTGCGCCGGGACAAATATTGTATGCCCGCCTACCTTTCCAGGTAGGTGCGCACCGCGTCGGCGAGCCGCTCGATGCCGATCGCGATCTTTTCCTCCGAAGCGTTCGAGAAATTCAGGCGCATGCCGTCGTGGACGTCGCGTTCGGCGTAGAAGCTGACGCCCGGCACGAAGACGACTTTCTGCTCCGCGCTGATTTTCAGCAGCTCTTCGGTGTCGACACCGTCGAGGTGCGCCCATAAGAACATTCCGCCCTCGGGGCGGCTGAAATGCATCTGCGGCGGCATGTGCGTGGCGAGCTCGCCCATCATCACGTCGCGGCGCTTGTGATAGGTCTGCCGGATGCGCGCGATATGCGCTTCGTATTCCACGCCTTCGTTGCGCGAGGCGTACTGCAGAAAAATATGCTGCGTCAGCGTTCCCGGCTGGAGATCGGCGCCTTGTTTGGCGAGGATGAGCTTTTCGAGCAATTCGTGGTCTTTGCTCACCAGCCACGCCACGCGCACGCCCGGCGCGAGCGTCTTGCTCGCGGTGCCGGAATAAATGACCGTTCCTTCGCTCTCGTACGACGAGAGCGCGAGCTGCTCGTGCCCTTCGAAACGCAATTCGCCGTAGGGATCGTCCTCGAACAGCACGACATCGTAGCGCTCGCAGATGCGCACGATCGCTTCGCGCCGATTGCCCGCGAGCGTGGTGCCGCTGGGGTTCTGAAAGTTCGGAACGACGTAGACGAGTTTCGGCGGCGCGTCGGCGTTGGCGAGCACGCGCTCGAGCGCATCGGGGAGCATTCCCTCGGCATCGCTCTCGACGGTGAGGTAGCGCGCTTGGTATGCATCGAAGGCCTGAATCGCGCCGAGATAGGTGGGGTTGGCGACCACGACATAATCGCCGGGATCGAGCAGAATCTTGCCGACGAGATCGAGCCCCTGCTGCGAACCGTTCACCACGATCGTATCGTGAAACGAAAACGCGCGCTCGAGCCGATGGCTCAGCCGTTGCGCAACCCACGCGCGCAGCGCCGGGATGCCTTCGGTGACGCTATATTGCAGCGCGCTCGCCCCAAAGCGATCGAGCACCTCGGCGGTACATTCGGCGACCGCTTTGAGCGGGAAGAGTTCGGGCGCCGGCAGGCCGCCGCCGAAGGAGATGACGTCGGGCTGCTGGGTAACTTTCAGCATCTCGCGGATCGTCGAGGCGCGCAGGTGCGCGGTCCGTTTGGCGTAGCGGGCGGTGCGGGCAAGCGTGGTCATAGCTGCTGCAGATTTCGGGCCGCCCGGGCCGCCCTCCGCTTTGCAGCCGACGCTCGCATCGAGTAGGCCCCGCTATGTCACATCGAGTCGGCCCCGCTGTGTCATATCGAGTAGGCCCCGCTGTGTCACATCGAGTAGGCCCCGCAGGGGCCGTATCGAGATGCGCGCGCGCCGGACAACTGGGCAAGGTGGGGAGCGTGTCGCTAATCCACCACGCCAAGCCTGTAAAATAACCATAGCGCGGTTACTTCGCGGAGACAGGTCAAGCGGGGGAATTGCGCTCGAGGATAGTAAGGAAGTAAGATATCCTTACAATGCTTGCAAAGATGACCTCGAAAAATCAGGTGACCCTGCCCAAAGCGGTGACGAACGCCGTCGGCTCGCCCGGCCTGTTCGAAGTGGAAGTGGAAGATGGGCGGATCGTATTAACGCCGGTTACGCTCGTGAACGCCGATGCGGTGCGTCGCAAACTCGCCGAGTTGGGAATAACGACGGGCGATGTCACCGATGCCGTGCGATTCGCACGACGCGACCGCGCGTGAACGCGTGAAGTTCAAGCGTGTTGTCTTCGATACGAACGTCGTGCTTTCAGCGCTGCTCTTTCGTTCGGGATCGCTCGCGCCGCTGCGCAGGATGTGGAGTTCTCACGCGTGTACGCCTCTCGTTTCCGCGGCGATGGCCGAAGAACTCCTTCGCGCGCTCTCGTACCCAAAATTTCGATTGAACCAACACGAGCGCGATGCACTGCTGCTCGAATATCTACCACACTGCGAGGCCGTAACGGTTCCGAGTGCGCTTCCCATCCTGCCGGAGTGCCGCGATGCGAACGACCGCATGGTACTCGCCCTCGCGGTCGCCGCTAACGCCGATGCGCTCGTTACCGGCGATCGCGATCTTTTGGCGCTCGACGATCGCTTCGCTATTCCGATTATCGCGCCGGCGCGCTTTTTGAAGCGATCGTAAGGGCAGCGCCGCCTCCGGGTAGCCGGGTTTGCTATGTTGCCAATGTGGTCACGGTGACTACGTCGAGGTGGAACGGATGAAAAAAATGGGGATTCGCGAGGCAAAGAAGCACCTATCGGCGCTCGTTAAAGGGGCGGCGAACGGCGACGAATGCACGATCACCGACCGCGGCGTTCCGGTCGCGAAGATCGTGCCGATTCCGAAGGATCCCGAGTCGCTCGATGTTCGCATTGCGCGGCTCATCGAGAATGGCACGATCGTCGAGCAAGCGGGGCCGCCGGTAGCGTTTCCGATACCCAACAACGCTCCGCCCGGATATTTTCAGCGGTTGCTCGACGAGGATCGGAACCGGTGAATGCGCCGCAGGCGGTTCTCTCATTGGCGTTCGACGATGTGCACTCGACGCATGCAAAGCGGCATTTTCGGCGAGCGCACCGGCATCTGATTTCCTCGCTCGCGCCGAATGCGCCTCGGTCATCGCGCGCGCCGTCACCCGCTGCGCGGCGCGGATTTGTGGCACCTCGCGCTCACCGTCGATCTCGGCGAGAGCCTTCCGGGCTTACGCTTGCTGACGTTCGACA
>JAJYMV010000036.1 GCA_021786705.1 bacterium | reverse complement strand
GATGATGCGCCGAGCCTGGTTGAGCGGAATCGTCGTTCCGGGGATCGGCTCGCCGTAGGTCGAGGTGCCGTTTGCCGGCGGTTTTGCCTGCGTCGGCGGCATCGCGGGTGCGCCGGTCGCGCCAAAGTTCGTGCCGACCGCAATCGCTTGCCCGACCGCTGCAGCGGGGCCCATTTGGGCTGCGGTGAGCACGTCGTGCGCGGTGACGCGCCCGTTCGTTCCGCTGCCTTGCAACGCGCGAATATCGATGCGATGCTCGCGCGCGAGTTTCCGCACCGCTGGCGACGCGAGGCGCAACGCCGCCTCGAGCCCGGCGATATCGAGCTCCGCCGGGCGCGCGGGCGCCGGTGCGTGTGCCGCCGCCGGTGCCGGCGCCGCTGCCGCCGGGGCGTGCGAGGTGCTGCCGTTACTCGGTTTCGCGGGCGCCGCCGCCGCGTCGGCGACTTGCTGCGTCGGCTCGGTTCCGTGCGCGTTGCTCTGGGTCGCGGCACCGACTTCGTCGATCACCGCAATCGGCGTTCCGGTCGCAACGGTCTCGCCTTCTTGAACGAGCACTTCGCGCAACGTTCCGGTCACCGGCGAGGGGACCTCGGCGTTGACTTTATCGGTAGAAACCTCGACGAAGGCTTCGTATTTCTCGACGCTATCGCCGGGCTTCTTGAGCCATTGCGCGACCGTCCCTTCGGTGACGGTCTCACCGAGTTGCGGCATGGTAATCGTGGTCGCCATCTGGTTTCGTTCTTTCGTTTAAAAGCGTGCGAGTTCGCGCATCGCATCGGCAATTTTCGCCGGCGACGACATGTATTCGTGTTCGAGCGGTTCGGCGTAGCCCATCGCGGGCACGTCGGGCGCACAATGGCGGCGGATCGGAGCGTCGAGCGAGAAGAGCGCCTCTTCGGCAACCATCGCGCTGATCTCGGCACCGATGCCGCCGAATTTGTTGTCTTCGTGAACGATGAGCAGTTTACGCGTCTTCTCGACCGATTGCAGAATCGTCGTTTTATCCATCGGCCGAATCGAACGAAGATCGATCACCTCAATCGAGATACCCTCTTCGGCCAACTGTTGCGCCGCTTCGAGCGCCCAGTGCACGTAGAGCCCGTACGAGACGACCGTCAGCGCGGTGCCTTCTTTCAGCACGTTCGCTTTACCGATGGGGATGGTGTAATGGCCGTCGGGTACTTCGCCTTTAATCAGACGATAGGTTTTCTTGTGCTCGAGAAAGAGGACGGGGTCGGGATCGTCGATCGCTGCATTGAGCAGGCCTTTCACATCGGCGGGGAACGCCGGCGCGAGAATCTTGAGGCCGGGAACGTGGTAGAAGAGCGCTTCGATCGATACCGAGTGCGAGAGCGCGCCGCGGACGCCGCCGCCGTAGGGCGTGCGGATGACCAACGGACAGGTATATTCGCCGTTGCTCCGGTAGCGCGTTTTGGCAGCCTCTCCGACGATCTGATTGAACGCGGGGTAGATGAAATCGGCGAATTGGATCTCGGCGATCGGCCGCAGACCTTCCATCGCCATGCCGATGGCGATGCCGACGATCGAAGCTTCGGCGATCGGCGTGTCGATCACGCGCTGCGGGCCGAATTCCTTGGCGAAATCCTTGGTGATGAGAAAGACGTTGCCGCGCGCGCCGACATCCTCGCCGAGAATGACGGTGCGCGGATCGTTCTTCATCGCATCGTAGAGCGTCGCGCGCACGGCATCGACGTTGTTCATGATTTGCGTCGTTTGGGTAGGGCTGCTCACTGCCACGGCTGCCATGCTCCTTCGTAGAGATGCGTGTAAAGATCGGCGGCCGTCGGATACGGCATCGCCTCGGCGCGATCGGTCGCTTCGTTTGTCTCGCGCAGCACGTCGCGTTTGAGTTGTTCGACGTCGGCGGCGCTCATCACGTCGTGATCGAGCAGCACGCGCTCGAAGAGCGGCACCGGATCGTCCTTGCGATGCTCGGCGACCTCTTCTTTGGTGCGATAGGTCATATCGTTGTCGTCGGTGGAGTGCGCGAGGAAGCGATAGCACATCCCTTCCAGCAGCGTCGGGCCGCCGCCGTTGCGCGCGCGGTCGAGCGCCTCGTTGACGTTGCCGTAGGTTTCGATGGGATCGAAACCATTAAAGCGATGGCCGGGGATGCCGTATCCGGCGGCGCGCTTCCAAATCTCGGGTTGCCCCATCTGGTGTTCGATCGGCGTCGAGATCGCCCAGAGATTGTTCTCGACAAGAAAGACGACCGGGAGCTTATGAATCGACGCGAAGTTGACCGATTCGTGCCACTCGCCTTCGCTGGTCGTACCGTCGCCGCAGGTGACGAGCACCGCGCGGCCGCGTTCGCCGCGATATTTCATCGCGTACGCCGCGCCGACTGCGTGCGGTATATGCGCGGCGAGAATCGACGAGAAGGACATTAGCCCTGCAGCTTTGCTGGAATAATGGTTGGGGAACTGCCGCCCGCCGTTATGGTCGGCGGCACGTGCGAAGAGCGAGAGCAAAATCTCGTAGGGTGTCAGCCCGATGCCGAGCGCGAGGCCCAGATCGCGATAGTACGGCGCGAGCAGATCTTTGCCGCGATGAAAGGCCATCGCCGCGCCGGCTTGGAGCGCCTCATGCCCCTCGCTCCCGAGCGCGAATGGAACCTTCCCTTGGCGGTTGAGCTGGAAGCCGCGGTTGTCGAGTTGCCGTTGCAACAGCATGTTGCGGAAGATTGTTCGCAGTTGATCGTCGCTCAAGCCGTTGCGCTCGAGCTTCTTGCCCTTCGTATCGGTCTTCGCCATCTAAGATTGTCCTTATCGTGCGTGAGTTATCGCCACGGATCGGTGGAATCCGCGTACACGTTGCGGTAGAGTTCTTCGCCGCCGGGGTAGGGCATCGCTTCCGCGCGGTCGGTCGCCTCGTTGATTTCGGCGAGCAACTCGGCTTTGAGGCACTCCAGCCCCTCGGGGGAGAGGATGCCTGCCTCGACGAGCCGACGTTCGAAGTTCGGCACCGGATCGTCGCGGCGGTGCGCCTCGACCTCCTCGCGGCTGCGGTAGGTGCGGTCGTCATCGTCGGTGGTGTGGGCGAGGAAGCGGTAGCACTTCGCCTCGACGAGCGTCGGGCCGCCTCCGGTCCGCGCGCGATCGAGCGCGTCGGAGACGGCGAGATAGCAAGCGACCGGGTCCATGCCGTCGACGCAGGTGGAGGGCAGGCCGTACCCCGCCGCCCGGCGCCAGATATCGGGCTGCCCCATCTGCTTGGCGAGCGGCGTGCTGATCGCCCACTCGTTATTTTCGCAAAGCAGGACGATCGGCAGTTTGTGAACGGCGGCGAAGTTGACCGACTCGTGCCACTCACCCTCGCTGGTCGCGCCATCGCCGAAGGTGGTGAGCACGGCGCGCCCGTTCTCTCCACGGACGCGCAGCGCGTACGCCGCCCCGACTGCATGGGAGAGCTGGGCGGCGATGATGGAGGAGATCGTCGCGATGCCGAGGCGGCGGCTCGCATAGTGGTGCGGGAACTGTCGCCCGCCCGAAAGGTCTTCGGCACGCGCGAAGAGCGAGAGCAGCACTTCGTAGGGGGTGAGCCCGACGCCGAGTGCGAGCCCGAGATCGCGATAGTAGGGGAAGAGCAGGTCGCGCCCACGGGCGAACGCCATCGCGGCGCCTGCCTGCACGCCTTCGTGCCCCTCGCTCGCCGAGGCGAACGGAATCTTCCCTTGCCGGTTCAGTTGGAAGCCGCGATTCTCGAGCATGCGCTGGAGCAGCATGGTGCGCAGCATGCCGACGAGCTGCTCGTCGGAGAGGCCCGCGCGCTCGAAGGGCGGCGAGGTTCGATTTGTGGTAGCCACGGGGAGACGTACTCGCCCGGCCCGCTGCCGAAATCCTGCGCCCCGCTCTTAATGCGCCGTAGAAATGGAGGCCGCTTGGCTCACGAAGCGAAGTGAGCGCGCCGATGAAACGCTTTTTTCTATCGCTTTTTGCCGCGTCGACTGTTGCCGTCGTCGGCTTTGCCCTTCCACGGCCGGCTGCGGCCTTCGACCATTTCGATGAGATACAACCGAAAATGTACTGCGCGGCGCGCGTGAGTTCGGTTTCGTCGGTGCGCGGTTTCCCGGGGCTCTGGCGCTACGATCTCTCGGGCGTCTCGACATTCCACGCGAGAGTTGA
>JAJYMV010000064.1 GCA_021786705.1 bacterium | reverse complement strand
CCGAACCTCTTCAAGAAAGGTTCGCCCGCCGGCGTTCCCTACGAAGTCATTACGATGAACTTCGTCATCATGTCGCCGATCTGTCCGCATCTCGGCTGTCGTTTCAACTGGAACTCGAGCGCGAACAAATTCCTCTGCCCGTGCCACGGCTCGCAATTCAATTTCGACGGCACGCACGAGGCGGGCCCCGCGCCGCGCGGCCTCGACCCATTGCCGCTGCGCGATCGGAACGGCAAAGCCGACGTCATGTGGATTCATTACCGCTCGACGACGCCCGATCGCATCGTCATTTCCTACCTCGCGTAACCGCACGGCACTGACAAGGAAGAGCGATATGCTGAACTGGATTGAATCTCGTACCGGCTTCATCTCGATGACGAAAGATTTCCTCGTCGAAGATATCCCCGGCGGAGCGAGCTACTGGTACGTCTTCGGGAGCGCGACGGTTTTCGCGATGATCCTCCAGATTGTCACTGGTATTTTCTTAACGTTTTTCTACGCACCCTCGGCAAATACGGCGTGGGAATCGACGGCCTGGATCTACACGCATTTCTGGCCGCATCTGATCCTTGCGATTCACTATTGGGGCGCATCGGCGATGATCGCGCTTGTCTTCTTGCACTTGCTGCAAGTGCTCGTCTGGGGCGCCTATAAATCGCCGCGCGAGCTGCAGTGGGTCGTCGGCGTCATCCTCTTACTCGTCACGCTGGTGCTCGGCCTTACCGGGTACCTACTGCCATGGGATATGAACGCCTACTTCGCCTCGCAGGTCGCGTTGAACATTACCGGCACCGCACCGATCGCCGGCCCGTTGATTCAACAGATCGCTCAGGGCGGCGGCGCGATGGGCACCGAGACGATCAACCGCTTCTTCGGCATCCACGTCTGGCTGATGCCCGCCGTGATGGTGCTGCTCGTCGGCGCCCACCTCGCGATCTTCCGCTGGAACGGCCCCGCCGGTCCCATCGCCGAAGATCCGCGCAAATTGAAGAACGGCCGCTTCTGGCCCGACCAGATGTTCATGGACGCTTTCGCTTCGTTCATCGTTTTCGCCATTATCATCGCGCTCTCGTTCATCTCGCCGCCCTTCCTCGATGCGAAAGCCGATCCGATGAATACCGCCTTCATCCCGTACCCGGCGTGGTACTTCCTCGCGCTCTTCGGGTTGCTCAACGTCGTGCCGCCCTCGCTCGACCTGCTCGCGACGATCGTCGTTCCGACGCTCTTCTTGCTGATCGTCATCGCGATTCCGTGGCTCGACCGCAGCACGACGCGTTCGCTCTCCGCGCGCGGCGGTATTTTGGTCAGCACCTTCGTCGCGCTCGTCGCGATCGTGGGCCTCTCGATTTATAGCCAGGTTTCGATTCAAGCGAAACAGGCTGCGGCACCGCCCTCGCCGACCGAAGCACAGGTGCTCGCGATGGCCAACTCCACCGCCATCGCACCGGCCGCCGCCGCACCGGCGGCACCGGGCGCGTCGGGCGGCGCTGCCGCACCTGCGGCGAACCCGCTGATCGCGGCGGGCGCCACCGTCTACGCCGGCAACTGCGCCGGCTGTCATGCCGCCAACGGCATGGGTCAACCCAGAGCGATTCCGCCACTCGCCGGCAATCCGTTCGTTACCGGGAACCCGCATGCGGTGATCGGCGTGCTGCTCGACGGCAGAAACGGGGCGATCGCGGTGAACGGCGCCGCCTTCAACGGGCAGATGCCCGCCTGGAAGGGGACGCTCTCAAATAAGGATATCGCTGCGGTGATCAGCTATATTCGCGGCGGCCTCGGGCCCAACAAAGCCTCGGCGGTTACCGAGGCCGACGTGGCGGCCTACAAGCCCTAACGCTCTCGCGTTCCTCGTAAAAAAGAGCGCCCCGCCGAGGGACGCTCTTTTTTTGAGTCGGGATCGGAAATTGCGGTCGACGCTTGACTTACTAGAGGAAACAAGGGCTAGGCCGTGGGAGCAAGGCTCCATGAAACGCATGCTTGCCATCGCGGCGCTCCTCGCCTTCTCATCCTCGACGGCGATCGCCGCACCGACGGTCCCGGGGCGTGCCCAACTCAAGGGCGATATGCTCCGGATGAATCAACAGTTCCACATCACCGGCTTCAACTATCGCATCCACGCGATTCGCTGGGTTGCGGCGAGCGATCCGTTCGCGCAAGCAATCGTCTCCTACGTTGCCACGGCAACGGCCCCCAACGGCTATCTCGTCTTTGAAGTCCCCGTGAAAAACACGCAGAGCGGCGAGGCAGGAGTCCCCGGACTCGACATCACCGCATTTTACAAAGACGGCACCAGTGCAACGAGCAACGAGATTCCGTTCTCGAAAGCGGGTGCGCCGTTAGGTTCGAGCAATCTCTTCCCGGGCCAGGGGATGACGGTCTATTACGCGATCGTCAACGTTCCCAAACCGACGAAGAGCGACCCGCTGGTGAAATTGCTGCTGCGATATACCGCCAACAACGATCCGGGCTATCCTCCGGTCTATCGATTGCTGCACCCGGTCTTTACGCCGTAGCCATGCATCTGCTCGTAGCGGCTGCGTTCGGAATCGTCATGAACGGCACGATCGCGGTGCGCGTGCGCGACGCCGACACCGGCGAACGAGGTGCGTACGTTCAACGCATTCACAACGCACGCGCCTCCATCGATGGCGGCATCCTCCAATTTGAAGCGCCGGCGACCTTCACCGTGAGCGAGAGCGACCCGCCCTGCACGGGCACCTACGGCGACGTAACGACGCCGATCCAGGGATCGATCTTTCTGACCCGCAGCGCGCAGCATGAATTTCTCGGCACGTCGATCGCGCCGGGTGAACTTCTCGGCGGCGGAAGCTCGTCGACGATCCCGTGCGGCATCGGATTCGCCGGGAGATTTCCCGCCGGTCAGGTCGCCGCACCACGCCTACCCACGCGAATCGGCATGACGACGGAGTGGAACTTCACCGTACGAAACGTCCGCGATGCCACACCCGGGAGCAATGCGATCGAAGACTGGAGCGTCCACCTGCGTTTTACCGCTCGCCCTTAAGGCGCGATCTCGCTGGAGAAAGCGTGCACGCAGTCGCCGCCGACCTCGATGCCGGCGATCTCCGAGCCCGCCCACGATACGCGCGCATAGAGCGCACTCGCTCGATGGATCCAACGCCCTTGTTCGATCTCGACCGTTTGCGTCTGCGGTGCGAGCGCCCCAGTGACGGCGAGAAAATGAAGCATCGGAGCAACGGCGCTTCCCGTTGCCGGGTCTTCGCCGATTCCTTCGGCGATATCGGCAAACATCCGTACCCAAGCGCGGCCGGAATCGAAGAAGACCGGAAGCAGGTTGCCGTCGGCGACACCTCGCTCGAGGATGCCGCGCAGTGCGGCGCGATCGGGATCGACGTTCGCCAACGCCTCGAGGCTCAGCACGCGCACGCACAAAAACGATCCGACGATACGCGCGTATTCGCTCACCGCTGCCGCGTCGATGCCCAACGCGCGTGCGAGCGCCGCAGGTTCGCCGAGCGCATCGCCGAGCGTTGGTACCGGCGGCGTCAACCAAAATCGATCCCCTTCTCGGCGCACCGGAATGAGGCCGGCCTCCATTTCGAATGAGAACGAGCGCGCATCGAGCATCCCCAGGCGGTGCAATGTAAACGCCGTTCCGATCGTCGGGTGCCCGGCGAACGGCAACTCGCGCCCAGGGGTAAAGATCCGCACGCGAAAGGCGGCGCGCGGATCGCGCGGGTGAAAGACGAAGGCGCTCTCCGAGCAATTCATCTCTCGCGCAAATGCCTGCATCGTTGCGCTATCGAGTCCGTCGGCATCCGGCACGACGACGAGCGGATTACCGCCGAAGAGGCGATCGGTGAAGACGTCGCATTGGTGAAATGCCGCAATCATTGCGGCCGACAGGGCGGCCCACTATAGCGCATCACTGCGACGTTGCCGCTGCGCGCGATCACGCGGGTCGCGCGGCCGAAACTCGGTTGCGATGCGACCGAGGTGCCGGTAAAGAAGACGAACGCGCGCGGCGCGGCGCAAACGACGTCGCGCAGCGTCGGCGTGTTCGCACCGACGTCGGAATTGAAGAGCGCGAGCAGCGCGACCGGCGGGTGGGTATAGAACAGGAGCGATCCACCGCCGACGATGCCGCCGTCGACGACGACA
>JAJYMV010000143.1 GCA_021786705.1 bacterium | reverse complement strand
GGCGCGTTCGTTTCCCTCGATACGCCCTCTTCGAGGGCTACTCGGGATGACAAAGCCGCGCTTCTCGGCGTGAGAACGCCGCGCTAAATCCTAGCGGCGATGCGCGAGGACGAACCAATGCACCGCACCGCGCAACGGTGTGCGTTCGTGTGCCCAGCTCCCGGCGATATCATCCACCTCGACTTCGCGGAGTTCCTCGATCGTGAAGCGCTCGTCGAGCGCCCTCCGGAGCCCCGCTTCATCGTAGTAGCTGTGCGCGATACCGCGCTCGTCACCTTCGGTCGGCGCAAAGGTGACCGGGCCGAGCCGGGTGCCCGCGCCGTAGCGGGCATCGCGCATCGAACCGAAGGTCGCCGCGAACGGCGCGCCGGGGCTCAGGTTCAGCGCGATATGGCTCACAAGCGTGGAGATCGCGTCGGGGGCGCCGTGAAGGAGTGCGTGGGTGGAGATCGCCGCCATAGCGGGGGGCGAACTCGCGGCCTCGGGATCGAAGTGAAGCACCTGGAGGCCCGCCGCCTCAAGGGCGCGGTGATTGCGCCCACTTCCATGCC
This sequence comes from bacterium, assembly GCA_021786705.1. Taxonomy (GTDB): domain Bacteria; phylum Vulcanimicrobiota; class Vulcanimicrobiia; order Vulcanimicrobiales; family Vulcanimicrobiaceae; genus JABEUX01. Next base: position 3,611 of record JAJYMV010000143.1, on the reverse strand, counting down.
CGATCTCGAGTATGCGGGCGCCGCGAGGGAGCCGTGCGACGAGTTCGCGCGCGAGCGGGTGGGCGGCGCGCAAGATGTCGGCGAGATTTAGGGAAGAGTCGGTCATGCTTTCCGAAGCGCTCATTATCGTTGTAGGCGGTGATGACCTCGCATATGAAGTTTGTGCGGAGATATTAAAAACGCGCGGACATCAGGTTGCGCTCGTCTGGAAGCACGATGACGATCGGGCCGATCGACGGTTCACCCAGTTGGCCGAGCGTCTGTCGGAACAGTACGGCGAGAGCTTCCGGCTCGTTCGCGCGGATGCCACCGACGGCGATGCCCTGCGTCAGGCCGGGCTCAAAGAGAAGGACGACCCAAATCTCGAACATCGCTTTTTCGCGCTCGTAGCGGTCTCTCCGAGCGATCGTCTCAATCTTCGTATCGCGCTCGCGGCGCGCGATATCAACGATTCGGTGCGCGTGACGATTCGCCAGTTCAACCCGCTGCTCGGGCAAAAGATTCAGGAGGGCTTGCGGCAGAACTGTACGGCAATCTCGCCTGCGGCCCACGCCGCCGCTACCTACGCCGCAGCAGCGATCGACCCGGCCTGCCGCTATGCGATGCCGTTCCCAACGCTCGAGACGCTCGCCGAGCGGCGTTCGCGTCCGCGCAGCAGCGCGAACGATGGCGACGAAGTCGGCGAAATGCGCACCTCGGGGCTCTTCGGATTCTCCGAGCGGACCGGCGCGGAGTTCGGCCTCGTCGGACTCACCGTAGATCAAGCGGAGCGCCGCATCAACGCGCGCATCGTTTCCATAAACGGTGCGTATCCCTATCTTTGCGCCGGCGATGCTTCGGCAGCCGATCCCGAACTGATCGCGCGAAAAATTCAAGCGGAAGATCGTCTCGTCGTATTCGGCGCGATGCGGGCGCTCAAACGCAGCACCGCCGAATTTCGCGAGCGCCGCCCGTGGCGCCTCAGCGAGCGGCTGCAGGGAGCGCTCAGCGATATTGCCACCGGCATTCGACGCACCGAACCAATATTGCGCGCCGTTACGATGGTAAGCCTCGGATTGTTCGTGTGCTTTTCGATATTTTTCAGTATCGTTCTTAAGCTCAATCCGCTCGTCGCGGTCTATTACGTCGTTACCACGATGACGACCGTCGGATACGGCGATATCACGCCGTGTGCGAATTGCTCCACTGGTCCGCTGGCCGCGCCGACGGTCGCCGCCCTGTTCGTTTCGATGTTTGCAATGTTCACCGGCATTTTCGTATTTGCGGTCTTTACCGCTACGATTACGTCGACGCTCAATGCAGCGCAGATACGAAGATTGCGTGGATTGCGACAGATCCATCGTTCGGGGCACGTTATCGTTTGCGGCTCCGGCAACGTCGGATCGTTAGTGATCGACTACCTGCGCGAACTTGGCGAAGAAGTCGTGGTCATCGAGAAGAACCCCGACACGATGCTGGTCGAATTGGCGCGCGATCACAAAGTCGATCTGTTGACCGGCGATGTCACAAACGACGAAACCATCGCCTTCAGTTCTCCCGAACGTGCGAAGGCGCTCGTCGGCGTTACCAACAGCGATACCGGAAATCTCGAAGCGGCGTTGGGCGCGCGTTCGCGTTCACCCGCCGAGTCGCCGCTTCATGTAGTGCTGCGCGTCGACGACCGGGCATTCGGAGAATCGATTCAACGCCACTTCGGCATCGCGTCCTTTTCGACAAGCGAATTAACTGCCGCGACGATCGCCGGGCTCGCTCGCTTCGAATCGACGCGCGGACGGTTTCAGGTGCCGCGCCCAAACGGTGACGGCGTGGCCACCTATCAACTCGCCGAACGGCTCCAGGGCGAAGAGAACCTCCCGCCGCCCTCTCCGCCCGACCTCGCCGCGCGCGGGGAATCGGTCCGCTGGATCCCGCTTTTTGTCTGGCGAGAGTCCGCCCGGGGCAAGGGAATGGCGCTCTCCATCCACAACTTTCGCGGGGAGGTCGAACCGGGGGACCGGCTCCTCTTCATGGTACCCCTCGATCAGTTTGTCGTAGGGGCAGGAAAGGATAGTGCATGATCGGAGTCGGCGACACGTTACCGAAAGTGACGCTCCTCGATGATGAAGGCCGGATGGTTGATACCTCCAGCTTCCTTGGCGCACCCCTCGTTCTCTATTTTTATCCGAAGGACGATACGCCCGGCTGCACGAGCGAGGCTTCGCAGTTCCGCGATATCTATCGGTCCTTCGAACGCAAGGGTGCCAAAATCGTCGGCGTCTCACGCGACCCCGTGCTATCGCACCAGAAATTTAAAGCGAAGTATAAAATTCCGTTCGCGCTGCTTTCGGACACGGAGTCGGAGCTCTGCAATGCCTGCGGCGTGCTCGTCGAAAAAAATATGTACGGGAAAAAACGCATCGGCGTCGCTCGCGCGACGTTTCTTTTTGATGCGGGAGGAAAGGTCGTCGCGCTCTGGCCGAAGGTCACGGTCGACGGACACGCCGAAGAGGTGCTCGCGGCAATATCATGAGCGACGATCGTTTGCGTTTGCGCATTCTCGGGTCGAGCGACTCGGTTCCTCGGGCGTGGCGCGCGTGCAGTTGCTATCTGCTGCAAAGCCGCGAAACCTCGATTATCATGGATTTCGGCACCGGTGCGCTGCCGCGTCTGCGCGGCGCCATCGCGTACCCGAAGCTCGACGCGATGCTGATCTCGCACATGCACGCCGATCACTTCGTCGATCTCATTCCGTTGCGGTACGGCCTGAAATACGGCCCAGAGTTTCGCGAAGAACGTCTGCCGCTCTGGCTGCCGCCCAACGGTACCGAGATGCTTCGCGCTCTCTGCGGCGCGTTCGCCTCGGAGGGGCCGGGTGATTTTCTCGACGATGTCTTCGACGTGCAAGAATACGATCCGGAGAAGCCGCTGCACATCAACGATATGTGCGTCACTTTCACCAAGACCATTCATTACATCGATTGCTATGCCATGCGGATCGAATACGACGATCGCGTTCTGACGTATTCCGCCGACACCGCGCCCTGCGATCGAGTGATCAAACATGCCGAGGATTGCGATCTCTTCATCTGCGAGGCAACCCTCGGGCTAACGCCGGAGAAGGGCATGCGGGGGCACGCGACGGCTCCGGAGGCAGCCGAAATGGCGGAACGTGCCGGTGCGCGACATCTTTTGCTCACGCATTACGGTAGCAAAGTCAACCCCGATGATATGCACGACGCCGCGGCGCGCGTCTTCGGCGGCCGCGTGACCATCGCCGACGACGGGAACGAGTTCCACATCTAAGGGCGGGCGCCGGAGGGTGCCCTAGTTTTCGGTCTTCGCGTCTCCGCGCGGTAGCGAGAAGGAGATGAGCGCGTTGATCGGCGCGAGCCCTCGGCTGACCACCGCATAGGGCGTCACTTGCAGCCCGAGCGCCTCCAGGCGTGCCTTGGCGGCGATCAACTCGCTCGCATTCGTAATGACGTCCTCAAGCAACAGAACGTGCTGCCCCGGGGCGTACGCGCCTTCTACGTACTCGTCGGGAAAGGCACCGTAGCCTTTGGGCTGTTTACGAACGGCGAGCATCGGAAGGCCGGTGAGCTGCGAGACCGCTGTCGGCGATGGTCACGCGG
>JAJYMV010000116.1 GCA_021786705.1 bacterium | reverse complement strand
GGATATACGAGAAACGCGCGCGGTATTTCGCAAGCGTTTTTTCGTCGCGCTGCAAGAGATCGATGGCGCGCACGATGAGATCGTCGAAATCGAGCGAGTTCGCTTCACGCAGCTTGCGATCGTATTCGCGATACACGTTTGCGAGGCGCTCGCCGAGCGCATTCTTTTGCTTTTTCGCAAACGCATCTGGCCACACCAACGCGTTCTTCGCCTTCGAAATTTCGCTGAGGCAGAACCCGGTACCGAGCTGACGTTCGTCGTAATCGAGTTCGTCGAGAATCTCTTTGACCAGCGACCGTTGGTCGCCGTCGTCGACGATCGCAAAATTGCTCTCGATGCCTATTTTCGAGCCGTCGCGGCGCAGAATGCGCACGCACATCGCGTGGAACGTGCCGACCCAAAGCTCGCGAGCGGTCGCACCGATCATGCGCTCGAGGCGAGCTTTCATCTCGCCTGCAGCTTTGTTGGTGAATGTGACCGCTAAAATAGAATCCGGCGCCACACCATGCTCTTCAAGCAGATAGGCGATACGGTGCGTCAGAACGCGGGTTTTGCCGCTCCCGGCGCCGGCGAAGATCAAACACGGGCCGTCCCCGTGCGATACAGCCGCCGTTTGCACGGCGTTGAGAGCATCACGTTGTTGGAGCATTGTTCTGGTTTCGACGCCTGCGAGCAAAAGGCCTCGGTGTGGAGCGACTTTTACGATAATTCCCAGGCTTGAGCCGCCATGAGGTATGCCAGCGTCGATTCGGCGCCGCGGTTGGCGTTGAGTCCGTCGGCATCGACGCCGTCGGAGCAACCGCCGCGCTCGTCGACCAGCGGAATTCCCAGCACGTTTTGCCCGTAAAACCATTGCAGAGCCCGCTCGGCATCGGCGCGAGCGCCCCGCAGCCCGGCCCGATCGGCCGCTAAAAACGCGTCGACTGCCGCCGCCGCTTCGAGCGGTTGCTGGTCGAAACGCGCCTTTTCGCCGCCGCGTGAGAGCCAACCACGGTTGCCGACCGGCGAAAAAAGCGCTCCTTCGAGATTCTGCGAGCGATAAAACGCGAGTGCGAGCAGCGCCTCGTCGCGAGCCTCGGCGTCGCCGAGTAGATCGGCGAGGAGCAGCTCTGCCTGCGGCAACCGTGCGTTATCGTAGGTCATGCGCGATTCGTACCAGTGCCAATCACCGCCGGAATTCGCCGCGAATGCCGATCGGAGTCGCCCCAAAACCGCTGCCGCGACCGCTCCGCGCGCGCCCGCTGCGGAGAGCCCGAGCGCGGTATACGCGAGCGGGCGCAAATGCGTAAACGCCTCGATCGTAGGAAGCGCCCGCTCGAACGCCGCGGCGCTGCGATCGCGCCAATCCTCGCGCCGCGCGTGCGCGCTCGCGTGGCCGAGCGCCCAGATCGCTCGGCCGCAGCTATCTTCCGTGCCGACGTCGTCGAGCCACTCGCGCCCGTAACTCATGAAGTTATGGAAGCGACCGTCGGGAAGTTGCGCGTGGAGGAGAAAAGCGAGCGCGGTATGCGCGATGCGCTCGGCGTCGGCGCTCGATGAATCGAGGGATTGATGCTGGATCGCAACGATCGACGACCGCGCGAGATCGTCGGTGCAATATCCGGTCGCGCGATTGGGCAGCGTTCCGAAGGCGTGCTGGATGGTGCCGACATCGTCGGTGAGCGATGCGAGATGGGCGAGCGATGGAAACATGCGCCTACGCGGTGTGTGCCAGCGTCGCCGGGCGAGGCTCGGTGAGTTCGCTGAAGAGGCGCTCGTACGCGGTGGCGACGGCGTGCCACGTCATCGCGCGGGCGTACCGATACGCGCGGCGCTCGGTCGCTCGGCGCAGGCTCGGATCGTCGAGGAGTGCGCCAAGCTGCGCAGCGATTGACGAGGCATCGCGTACCTCCGCAAGCCTTCCGCGCCCGAACGCCAGCAATTCTTGCGCGTAGAGATAGGGCGTCGATACGATTGCTTTGCCGCATCCCAGCGCGTAGGCGAGCGTCCCCGAGACGATCTGCGTGAGGTTGAGATAGGGCGTGAGATAGATATCGGTCGCTTCGAGATAGGCGAGCAATTCGGACATGGTGAGGTATTTATCGATGAGTTGCACGTTATTGCGCAGCCCCTTGGCGACCACGAGATCCTGGAGCGATTCGCGATACGATTCGCCTTCTTGCCTCCGGACGACCGGATGCGTCTCGCCGAGAATGAGATAGAGCGCTTCGGGATGGCGGCGCACGACCGCAGCCATCGCATCGATGGCGTATTCGAGCCCTTTACCGCGATTGATCAGGCCGAAGGTCGAAATCACGGTGCGCTGCCCGATGCCGAAACTCGCTTTCGCCGCAGCGGTATCGCGGAAGGGCACGTCGGGAACGCCGTGCGGAATAACGTGCAGCTTTACCGGATTGACGCCGTAGACGTGCTCGAGCAGATCGCGCCCCGTATCGGAGAGCGAGACGACGGCACTCGCGAAATCGCAGAGCGATCGCGCGACGCGCAGCATCACCGGATCGGGCTCGGGCAACACGGTGTGCATCGTAATGACGGTCGGTTTTGCGACTTGACGCACGAGATCGACGAGCCACTCGCCGCGCTCGCCGCCGAAGAGGCCGTATTCGTGCTGGATATTGAGAATCGTCGCGGGGTGTGCGTCGATACGCGCCGCGATCTCGGAGTACGCCTGCCGATCGCGCTCGTCGAAGCGCGCGTAGACGCGCGCGGGATACCGGCGAAGATCCCCGCCCGGTTCGTTCACCGCGATCACCTCGCTGCTCGTGCCTTCTTCGCGATCGATCGCGCTCACCAGATCGGAGGTAAAGGTCGCGATACCGCACTCGCGCGGCGGAAAGGAACTGAGGAAGAGAACGCTCGGCACGGCGTGCTACCGCATCGCCGTCTGCGCGCCGACGCGGGCGCCCGGCTCGAGCATGCGACCCGATTCAATCACCACGTCGTGGCCGATCACGCTGCCGCTCCCAACGGTAGCGCGCGCCCCGATACGCGTGCGACTCGCAACGATGGACTCTTCGATTCGTACGTCATCGCCCACTATAACCCCATCCCAGAGCACGGAGTCGCGAATGAGCGCTCGCTCGCCGACGTGGGTACCGGCGCCGAGCACGACGTTGGGACCGATCCGGGCGGTCGGCGCGACGACGACGCCCTCGTCGGCGTGGACCGGCTGAGCGACCCCGGGGTGGCCGCGCAGGGCGGCGGAGCCGGCCCCGCTGATCCCCGGCTCGAGGACGAGCGGCATCGTACCGGCGAGGATATCCCGATGGGCGGCGAGATAGGCCTCCGGGCGCCCGAGATCGAGCCAATAGTCGGAGGTGGTGAACGCATAGAGCGGGCGCTCCCCTGAGATGAGCGCCGGGAAGGTCTCGCGCTCGATGGAGACCGGGCGCCCGGCGGGGATCGCCGCGAGCACCTCGGGTTCGAGCAAGTAGGTACCGGCATTGATCTCGTCGGTTGGGGCGGTACCCGGAGCCGGCTTCTCGATAAAGGCCTCGATTCGCCCGTTCGCATCGTGGGCGACGCAGCCGAAGGCCGAGGGATCGGCGACGTGGATCAGGTGGAGGGTGCCGATGCCCCCGTGCGCCTGATGGGCGGCGAGCATGGCGCGCAGATCGAGGCTGGTGAGAATGTCGCCGTTGAGGACAAAAAAGGCCCCGGTGATGTGGCGTTCGACGTTCTTGAGCGCCCCTGCGGTGCCGAGCGGCGACTCTTCGATGACGTAGGTAAAGCGCATATCGAAGCGCGAGCCGTCCCCAAAATAGTCTAAGATGGGCTGGGGCAGATAGCCCGCCGGAAAGATGACGTCGCGGATGCCGGCCTTATAGAGCCGCTCGACGGTGCGCGCGAGGAAGGGCACGCCGAGGATCGGGACCATCGGTTTGGGGGTACCGTAGGTAAGCGGGCGCAGGCGCGTGCCTTCGCCGCCGACGAGAACGATTGCTTGCATCGCTGGTTCTGGTTGGCGGTTAAGGTGCGAGGTTCATCCCCGCGAGGAACAGGTTAAGGGTTGCCAGGGAGATGAGGCGTCGTGTAGTATGACTGCCGCTGCCGTTCCCGGTTGGTGAAATGGTATCACGCCTGGCTCTGAACCAGGTATTCGTGGTTCGAGTCCATGACCGGGAGCCACGGCCCTATCGTCTAGAGGCCTAGGACGCCGCCCT
>JAJYMV010000077.1 GCA_021786705.1 bacterium | reverse complement strand
TTCCGATCGCAAGCGCGTCGAGCGCGCCCTCGTTCGCCGCGCCCTCGATCGCTCGCGCGGCAACGGCAACGACCAGCCGCTCGCCATCGCGCGAAACGCCCGGCCGCTTCGATCCCGGCTTGACCTTGATCTCCAGCATCGTGCCCCCTCGCGATTGCGTCATTGCCATTTCCCGCTTCGCTCCGGACGGACGACGAACCCGCAATGCCGAATGCATCCCTTCGTGAAATCATCGCTTCAACGTGTCCTCTGCCTCGCCGGCGCCTGCGCGCTCCTTCTGGTCGGCATCGCCCGCGCCGCAACGACACCCTCGCCGTACGATCGCGGCCCCGGCGACGCAGGCATATCGACCATGCATCTCAGCAACGGCTTACGCGTCGTCGTCGCCGTCGACCGCGCCGCACCGGTGGTGCAGACCAGCGTCTGGTACGATTTCGGGTCGCTCTACGAAACGCCGGGAAAGACCGGCCTCGCGCATGCACTCGAGCACATGATGTTTCGCGGCTCGGAGCATATCTCGGCGGCTGGGATCGACGATATTTCAGCGCGGCTCGGCGCGCAGATGAACGCACAAACGAGCTATGATTACACGGAGTTCTATTTCGTCGTTCCCGCCGATAAGGTCGCGGTGCCCCTCGCACTCGAAGCCGATCGCATGGCGCACCTGAACCTCAAACCCGCACAATGGGCGATCGAACGTCGCGCCGTCATCAATGAAATTCGCGGCGACTTAAGCTCGCCGTTCTACAGCCTGCTCTCGCGCGTCCGCGCGGCGGCCTTTCCGGGCTCGCCGATGGGAAGGACCGCACTCGGCTCGCTCGCCGACGTCGAAGCGGCGAACGTCGGAGATTTGCGCACCTACTATCACGAATGGTACGCGCCGAATAACGCGACGTTGGTGATCGCCGGCGATATCTCCGCGAAGCGCGGCTTCGCGCTCGCCGAAAAATACTTCGGCGCAATTCCGCGGCGCACGCTTCCGCCGCATCCGAAGACGACCGGCATCCCCGCGACCGGAAAGCGGATTCGGGCGAGCTTTCCCTTCCCGTTTCAGGTCCTCGATTTTGCGTACGTCGTTCCCGGCGACCGCGATCCCGGCGAGCCGGAGATCAGTACGCTCGCGACGCTCATCGGCGACGCGCGCTCGCCGTTCTATCGCTCCCTGGTGCAGAGCAACGTCGCGCTGCAAGTTCAGGCGCAGGCGGATACGCAACTCCACCAAGGGTTGCTCGACGTTCTCGTCGTCCTCAATCCCGGCCACTCACCCGAAGAAGCGACCGCCATCTATAACGCCACGATGGGGACGATGTTGAGCAACGGATTCCCCCCGAGCCTCGTGCGCACCGCAAAGCGCATAACGATCGCGCAGCGCGTCGAAGCCGGCGATTCCATCGTCGGCATCGGCGATCTCGCCGGCTATACCTACGGCGTCGTCGGCGAGAAAATCGGCGCCGAAGACGCGCGCCTCGCCGCAATCACTCCGGCCTCGCTGCTCTCGGTCGCGCGCCGCTACCTCCATGCTCCCAATGTCGTTGGCCGCCTGAGCCCGAGCGACAAGCCCGGCGGCTCGGGCACGGCGACCAGCACCACCGCGAGCGACAATTTCTCGACGCGGGCTCCGCAGGGAACGATTCGCGAACCGGCCTGGATCGCACGCGCCATTCGCAAACCCTCGACGGCGCGCAGCGTTCTCAAACCGGTGCAGTTCCGTTTAGCGAACGGTATCCGCATCGTCGTGCAATACAAGCCCGACCGTCCGACCTTCGTTCTGCGTGGGTCGATCGCGTCGGTGCCGAGCCTCGAGCCCGACGCACTCGTCGGAATCGCCAGCCTCGCCTCGGATCTCGCAAATTTCGGGAGCGTCACGCGGCCGTTCGCGCGGCGCACCGAGACGATCGAAGATATGGGCGCGAGCGTCAATTTCGGCAGCGCATTCGGCGCGCGCGGGCGCATCGAAGATTTCGCGCGGCTCGTCGCGATTCTCGCCGACGGCGAGCGCCATCCCTCGTTCGTGCAACCGTGGCTCGATCAAGAGCGCGGACAGCTCGCTAATAGCGTCGGTACGCGTTCGCATATCGCGAGCGTGCTCGCCGATGAGGCGTACGATAAAATGCTGCTCCCACCCGGCGATCCGGCGCTGCGCATCCCGACGCGAGGGTCGATCTCGTCGATCCACCAAGCCGATCTGCTCGCCTACGTTCGCACGGCATGGCGCCCCGATCTCACCTCGATCGCCGTCGTCGGCGATCTCGCCCCGAGCGTCGTCGAACGCACGCTGCAAGCCGCCTTCGGATCGTGGAAGAACCATGGGCCGCGCCCGAAAACCACGCTCGCACCCTTACCGCTCGCGCACGAAGCGAGCGCCGGGGTGATCACCGACGCCAACCAAGTCTTCGTCAAACTGGGGCAGCCGGCGGTCGGGCTCGACAATCGGTCGTTTCTCGCGTTTCGTCTTCTCAATCAACTGCTCGGGGCGCAGGGAGCCTTCGAATCGCGGCTCTGGCAGGCCTTACGACAGCGCAGCGGCCTCGTGTATAGCGTGGCGAGCGAACTCCAAGCCGACCCGTCGCGCGGTGCGTTGCAGATCGAATTCGCTGCTTCACCGAACAACGTCGAGGCCGCCGTTCGCATCGTTCGCGCACAACTCGACGCGATGCGCAAGGCACCGCCGAGCGCGACCTCGCTCGAAGAAGCGAAGACGCGTTTGCTCGCCGATGCCTTGATCGGCGAAGAATCGAGCGGCGGACAAGCGGCACAGGCCCTCAGTATCGCCGACGGAAGCGTTCCCGCCGATTATTACGCCACGCTCCAACAGCGTCTCGCGAAAATCACGCCGCGCACGATTCAGCGCGTCGCTATTCGCTATCTTCGCCCGCATCATCTCATCGCGGTCTATACCGGCCCGCACGGTCCGTGGGATACGGGTGAGTTCTCTCTGTGAGCGATGAAGGCGAACTCGACGCAAAACTCAATGCGGCACGCGATGCCGGAGCGCGTTGGGCGGGCCGCACCCTCGAACGACGCGCCGCCGCGCTCGAAGCGTTCGCCGACGCATTGCTCGAGGAACGAGAGCCGCTCGCCAGGCTCGCGACCGAAACGATGGGAAAGCCCATCGTTCAGGCGCGCGCGGAGATCGAAAAATCGGCATCCGCCTTCCGTTTTTACGCCGAGATCGCGCCGCGCACGCTCGCGCCGATTGCACGCCCGCTCGAGGGCGATATCCACGCATCGATCGAATATCGCCCGCTCGGAACGCTCTTGGCGATCGTGCCCTGGAATTTTCCCTATTGGCAGGTCGCACGCGCCATCGCCCCCGCACTCGCGGTCGGCAACGCTATCGCACTCAAACACGCGCCGATCACCGCGCGCATCGGTGATGCCTTCGAGCGCATTGCCTTGGAAGCGGGGCTCCCGGAGGGGCTCGTCGTCGCGTTGGATCTCGGAAACGAACGCACCGACCGAACGATCGGCGACCCGCGTATCGCAGCGGTGACGCTGACGGGAAGCGAGCGCGCCGGACGCGTCGTTGCGGCCATAGCCGGTGTTGCGCTCAAGAAAATCGTTCTCGAACTCGGTGGGAGCGACGCCTTTCTCGTTCTCGCAGATGCCGATATCGACGAGGCCGTCCGCGTCGGTGTCGCCTCTCGCTATCAGAATTCGGGAGAGAGCTGCATCGCGGCGAAGCGATTTATCGTCGAGGCGCCGCTCTACGATCGCTTCTGCGAGCGCTTCACCGCTGCGGCGGCTGCGTTGCGCGTCGGCGATCCGTTCGACGAAGCGACGGAGATCGGACCGATGGCGCGAGCCGATCTCCGCGCGGAGCTCGACCGACACGTACGGGAGAGCGTTGCGAAGGGCGGGCGCCTACTCCTCGGCGGAGCGATCCTCGATCGCCCGGGAAATTATTACGCGCCGACCGTGCTCGCCGACGTACGCCCCGGAATGCCGGCATTCGACGAGGAGAGCTTCGGCCCACTCGCGGCGATCGTTCGCGCCGAGAACGCAGAGGACGCCGTCGCGCTTGCGAACCGTTCGCGCTACGGGCTCGGCGCGACGATATTCAGCAACGATCTCGCACGCGCGCGCGCGCTCGGCGAGGCGCTCGAGGTCGGCACGCTCGCGATCGGCACGATGGTTGCCAGCGACCCGCGCCTCCCCTTCGGCGGTGTGAAAGCGAGCGGTTTCGGCCGCGAACTCGGCGAGAGCGCGCTCTTTGAATTTGCGAACGTACGAACCGTGCGAGTGGCAACCGGTCGCTAACCTTACTTCGTAAATTCATCTCTTGGCACGGCCCGAAGTTTCAAGTATTATACTCTGCGGGGGGATTTCTGCGTCATTAAAGAGGTCTGAATGCAGAAGCCATGGCCGATCCTGGTCGTCGATGACAACGGAGCTAATGTCGCAACCTACCGTCGCGTCATCGGAGCGATGCCGACATGTGAACCCATCTGCTTTACGTCACCGAAAAAAGCGCTCCATTGGTCGGAAAAGAACACTCCGCTACTGGTCGTGCTCGACTATCGAATGGCGGAGTGCGACGGTCTCGCGTTCATCGATCGATTTCGAGCGCTTCCTCATACCCGTGCGATTCCGATTGTTATGCTCACCGGAGTCAGCGACGCGGATCTCCGCGACGAAGCGATCCGGCGAGGCGCGGATGATGTCTTAGCGAAGCCGGTCGATCGCCGGTTGTTGTTTGCCCACGTAGAGCGCGCCATTTCCGACCGGCAAGAAGAGCGGACGTAATGCCGGTGCCCCCACTCAGACGAGTATTGGGACGACTGCGAGTAAAAATCTATCTTCTTTCAGCTGTCCCGTTCATCGTCTTAATCGCATCGCTCTTCTTCCTAGTCCGTTTGAGCCGCGAGACGGAGACTGCCGCCCACTGGTCGGCGCACTCCGACACCGTTCTCGCTCGCCTCGGCACCATCAGAGAGCTTGAGTTTCGAGCCGAGAGCGCCGCTGCACGTTTCGTTCTCGCAGGGAATCCGGGTGACCGCGCCGCCTTTATCCGAGCCTCCTCCGCACTCCCGGTTGCACTTGCCACGCTTCCGGCACTTGTCTCGGACAATAGCTCGCAGGTGACACTCGCCCGCTCGCTCATCGCACTGACGAAAGAACGAACGCGAATTCTTCAAAGCGCCGTGAACGATGTCCTTGCCGGAAAACGAACGACGGCTATAAACCTCTTCGTCGCTCCGAGGACGGTCGCGAATGCGTCGGCGGTCCGGAGGGGGCTCTCGGCATTTGCCTCAACGGAAAACACTCTCCGAACCGAGCGTTTCCAGCAACTCGATCGAACAACAAGCATGCTCAGCAAGACCATGGCGTTTTTTACATTTCTCGGTGTCGGCTTGGTCGTGCTCTTTAGCTTCGCATTTGGCCTGCGTTTGATTCGGCGTCTCGAACGGCTTCAACGACGCGCAAAAACGTTTGCACGAAACGGCACCCTCCTTCCGGAGTCCTTAGACCTTGACGAATTGGGCGACCTCGACCGCACGTTCACGGCGATGGCACACACCATAACCCAACGAGAATCGGCGTTAGCACTCTATAAAATTCTTGCACAGCACGCACCATCCGCCTTCTTCTTCGTGCGCCGTTCCGATGATTCCATCGTTGAAGCCAACTCCGCCGCATGCAATTTATACGGATTTAGTTCCGAACAGTTTATTGGGATGCATTGGCACGATCTTATCCTTGGGAACGGCATTCACGCTCATTCAGACGGTAAACGACTATACGTCGATGTCGTTTCGGCTGAAGCAGATATCAACGGAGAAGCGATGATTCTCTATGTCGTCACCGATATTCGGGAGCGACTGGAGAACGAGGCCGCCCTCCAGGCAGCGCTCTCCCAAGCCGTGGAAGCATCACGATTGAAGTCCGAGTTTGTGGCAACGATGAGCCACGAATTACGCACACCGATGAACGCAGTTATGGGCATGGCGGAGTTGCTTTTGGATACCCCCCTAACTCCCGAACAACGTTCGTTCGTTGAGGTCCTAAACTCCTCCGGTTCGGCATTGTTAAGCGTTATTAACGATATTCTCGATTTTTCGAAAATTGAAGCCGGGCGAATCGAGATCGAGAGCATACGGTTCGATATTTTATCGGTGGTCGAAAGTGTAGCGGCGCTTCTTGCCCGTACCGCCCAGGAAAAGGGAATCTCGTTGATGACCTATGTCGACCCATCGCTCCCGACCGAACTTATCGGAGATCCCACCCGTCTCCGTCAAGTGCTCTTAAATCTTGCAGGCAATGCGGTCAAATTCACTCATTTCGGAGGCGTTTCCATATTAGCAGAGACCCGCTCCGCGACGGCGGAGCGCATTCAGGTAACCTTTACCGTTCGTGACACCGGTATCGGCATTTCCGAAGAACACCGCAAGCGGCTCTTCCAACCTTTCACGCAAGCAGACAGCACGACCACGCGAAAATACGGAGGCACGGGCCTCGGCCTTGCGATTTCGCGACGATTGATCGAGCTCATGGGAGGCTCTATCGACGTTCGAAGCGCGCCGGGCGAGGGGACGACATTTTTCTTTCAACTTCCATTTCGCCTATCGAAAACAATTGAGGCGCGCTCAGACGATGCCGACCATCCGAAAATGCGCGTACTAATCGTTGATGACGATCCGACCGCGCGTGACATTTTAAGCCGATATTTGAAATCGTGGCGCTTCGATTCCGACGAGGCCGAAAGTGCGGCCGAAGCCGACCGCATGGCCGTCGAAGCTGCGGAGACCGGAAATCCCTTTGACATCGCATTAATCGACCTTCGCCTCGGAGAGGACGACGGTTTTGACGTATTAGCGAAATTTCAAAGCCGCTCTTCTACGAAAACTATTCGCTCGGTGATGATCACAGCGTTTGACTCGGCCTCCGTTGGGAAGAACGCCATTGAATCCGGCTTCGTCGGTTATCTTGTAAAACCGATTAAACAATCTCAACTTTTCGATTGCATAAACGGCACGGCCGTCTATACGGCTGCCGAGTCTCACGCGGCACCCCTACAACCAAGGAACGGCAAATTGGAACGACAAGAACATCGTGGGCACATTCTCGTTGCGGAAGACAACGCTATCAATCAACGTCTCGCGCTTCAGCAGTTGTCTCGTCTCGGCTACGATGCGACGATTGTCGAGAATGGCCGCGAGGCGGTCGACCGGTCCGCGGCACAGCACTTCGACCTTATTCTCATGGACTGCCAAATGCCGGAAATGGACGGCTTCGAAGCTACCCGCGCCATTCGGCGCCGTGAGAGCCGTAGCGGCGACCGAACGGTTATCGTCGCTATGACCGCAAATGCGCTCGCTGAAGACCGGGCCGCTTGCATCGCCGCCGGAATGGACGATTACATATCGAAACCCGTCTTAATAGAAACCCTGCGCGCGACGTTGGAAGAATGGTTGCATACCAGTCATCCCACAGTCCCGAAATCCGCCGCACCCCCAAAGAACGTGCCGGTCCTTAATCGCGAGCGACTTATCGACCTTCTTGGATCCGACGAGGCAGAAATGAACGATCTCCTATCCATGGCTGCCCCAACCATTCACTCGCTCTGTCAACGACTTCTCGACACAAACGATGAAACGTTGGCAAAAGAGCTCGCCCACGAAATCAAGGGCACCGCCGCCAATATCGGAGCCGACGAATTATCGGAGGCCGCTAATAATCTCGAACGCTCTTTGAAATCCGGCTCACTCCCGGAAAATCTTACCAGGGAATACGGCCTCGTGCGTGATGCGGAACGGCGTTTCGCGGACCTGATCGCCGTAAGGAAGCAAAGCTCATGACTTCAGCTCGCCTTCTCTTAGTCGATGACTCCGATGTCAACCTTTTGCTATATCGGAGCGTGCTCGCGCAACTTACGAGTTTCGATCTTCAGGTCGACTCCCACCATTCTTCGATTCGGGCCCTTGAAGCGGCCCGCGAGAAGGCATACGACGTTATCGTCGTCGATTACCGAATGCCGGAACTCGATGGGCTGACCTTCATGAAACGTCTCGTTGCGGAAACGCAGGGTAACTCTGCGCTCGTCGTTATGGTAACCGCCGATAAGGACCGAGATATTCGGCAAAAGGCACTGGAGTACGGTGCGACCGATTTTTTAAATAAGCCCATCGACCGCTTGGAATTCTTAGCTCGCGTTCGTAATCTCGTAACCCTGGCTACGCATCGTCGCCTACTCTCGAACCGAGCGGAGCACCTCGCCGCTGAGGTTGCGGCCGCAACGAACGATCTTCAAAAACGAGAACTGGAAACGATCATTCGCCTCACTCGCGCGGCAGAATTTCGAGACGATGTTACGGGAATGCACGTCATCCGCGTCGGCGAGATGTGTGGAGCACTAGCTCGCTCGCTTGGGCTCTCGCAAAATGATATCGAACTCCTTTCCATGGCGGCTCCAATGCACGATATCGGAAAAATTGCGACACCAGATCATATCTTATTAAAAGCCGGCCCACTGACGCAGCAAGAGTACGAAATTATGAAAATGCACACCACCGCCGGATACGAAATCCTTCGAGACAGCGAGTCCGACCTCTTGAGACGGGCTGCCGAGATTGCACTCACCCACCACGAACGGTTCGATGGGAAAGGCTATCCTGCCGGTCTTTCAGGCTCGCAAATTCCGATTTCCGGCCGATTTTGCAGCGTCGTCGACGTATTCGACGCCCTCTCCTCGGCGCGTCCGTATAAAGACGCTTGGTCCATTGATAAGGCCTTCGCCGAAATCACGGCGGGAAGCGGTACCTATTTTGATCCAGAAGTCGTCGACCTGTTCACGGACTGTTTCGATGATATTCTTTCTATTAAAAAAAGATTCGCAGACGGCACTCTACCCAACCCATGGAATTGCCATTCTTCACAGAGATCGGAGCATGGATCGCATTTGCCGAGCCGCAGTGCCGAAACTCGTCACGTCGTTTCGGATGGATGAGCGACGACGGCGCAACGAGAGTACGAGCCATAGCGAAATCGAGAAGCTCGTTCGCGCAGGTATACGGATCGTGCGCCCCCCAGAATATGTCTGCGGTCCGGCCGGCCGCGAATTCGCATGGCAGAATCATCCTGGCTGCGACGAGCTCCTTGCGAGCTGGTTTGAATGACGCAATCTTGCTCGCTTAATCGTGACGAAACTCCGCATCAATAACAACCGTGCCCTCGATTTTTTTCTCACCGAGACGGTTCATAACATCGGGAATCATTCCATTATAATTCCTGTTGAGGTTTTCCGAGTTCTACACGGCTTACGCCGATGCAGTACTCGCCTATCAAAGGACGTTGACGACGTCGTATTTACAACGACGTGATATAGGCGGCGATCCGTTCGATACCTTCGCGCACCTGCGACATTGGAGCGACCCAGCTCAGGCGCAGCCAGCCGTCGAACGACGCACCAAACGCCGCGCCGGGAATCGTCACCACGTCGTCGCGCTCGAGCAACTCGAGTGCAGCTGGAAGCGAGCGACGCCCGTCGGGAAGCCGAATGCAGGCGTAAAACGCTCCCTCGGGCGCGATAAAGCGTAGCGCGCTCGCTTCGAGCGCTTCGACGACGCCGCGACGTTGCTCGCGATACCACGCCGCGTGTTCGGCAATTCCGCCCTTCGCGGCGAAAATCTGTAACGCAACCCGTTGCGCGAAGGTATCCGCGCACGAGGTCACCCACGCATGGCATTTAATCGCCGCATCGATAAAGCGCTCCGGCCCGATGATCCAGCCGAGGCGCAGGCCGGTCAGGGCGTTACTTTTCGAGATCGAATTCGTCACGATCGTGTAGGGATACTCCCGCGCGAGTTCGGCGGCACGATCGACGAAGCACTGCTCGCGATAGATCTCGTCGTGAATCAGCCAGACCGGTTCCCCGCCGCGAGCGGCGAGCCCCGAAATGAGCCGCGCGGCCTGGCTGCGGCTCAGCACACGAGCGGTCGGATTATTCGGCGAGCAGATGACGATCGCGCGCGTACGATCGGTGACCGCGTCGAGGATACGGCGCGCGTCGAATGCAAAGTCGTCCTCTTCGAGCATCGCGACGCTGCGCACCGCAACGCCTTCGAGCTTCGCCATCTTTGCATACGATGGGAAACAGGGTTCGACAACGAGCAATTCGTCGCGTGCGGGATCGAGCAGGCTCTTGAGCGCGACGTACATCGCTTCTTGCGAACCCGTCGTCACGCAGACGTTCTCCGCGCGCTCCATTCCCGGGTACCGGTAGTGCGATGCGATCGCCGCTCGGAGTTCGTGGAGCCCGGCATTCGGCGAGTACCGCAAGCCGCGCTCGAGGCTCTCGCGCAAAGCCGCTTCGAGAAATGCACTCGTCGGCGCGAGCGAGGGTTCGCCGAGCCCCAGATCGATCGAACTCACGCGTTTGCGCGATGCGATCTCGCGGATCATCGAGGCGGGAATCTCCGCGACCCGAGGATTGAGCGTGAGAAATTCGTTCATACGGAGACTCCAAAATCGCGAAGGGCTCGTTCGAGGGTGGTTTTACGGTCGGTCGATGCGCCGCGCTCGCCGACGATCAGCGCGCATGGAACGCCGAAGTTCCCGGCGGGAAACGTGCGTTCGCGAACGCCGGGAATGACGACCGAACGCGGGGGGATCCGCCCGTGCGTTGTGACCGGCTCGGAGCCGCGCACGTCGAGAATCGGCGTGCTCGCCGTCAGGGTGACGCCGGCACCGAGCACCGCTTCTCGCTCGACCCGGACGCCCTCGACGACGATGCAACGCGAGCCGATGAAGGCGCCGTCCTCGATAATGACGGGGCGTGCGTGCGCTGGTTCGAGAACCCCCCCGATGCCGACACCACCGGAGAGATGGACGTTCGCGCCGATCTGCGCACAACTCCCGACCGTCGCCCACGTATCGATCATCGTTCCTTCGCCGACGTAGGCGCCGATATTCACATAACTCGGCATCAACACCACGCCCGGAGCGAGATAGCTCCCGTAGCGAGCGACCGCGGGGGGGATGCTGCGCACGCCGCGTGCCTCGAAATCGTGTTTGATCGGGAGTTTATCGAACCATGCCGGGGACTCGCCGGCAGGATCGCCGACCCAAGCAAGCTGTCGCCTCCGAAAATAGAGCAAAATCGCCGATTTCAGCCAGGCATTGGTCCGCCAATCTCCGTCGCTCTCGGGTTGCGCGACCCGTAATCGCCCTTCGTCGAGCGCGGCGATCGCTTCGTCGATCGCCGCTCCCTCGCTGCCGCGCGGGTCGCCCTCACCTGCAGCGAGCGCTTCGATGCGCCGTTGAAGTTCTCGTTCGTCCATCTCCGCCCTCAATACGGCGCGCTTGGTAAGAAAACCGCTCTGCAACGGCGAATGAAAAGCCTCCGGCTCGTTGCCGGATCGTTTCCATTGCAGCATGCAGTTCGAGGAGGATCCGTGCCCAACACGCCAGCGCAGGAACAATGCATCGATGCCATCCGCTTTCTCGCCGTCGATGCGGTGCAGCGAGCGAACTCCGGGCACCCTGGGATGCCGCTCGGCGCAGCCGCCATGGCGTTCACGCTGTGGACGCGACACCTCCGCTTCGATCCGCGCGACCCATCCTGGTTCGATCGCGATCGCTTCGTCCTCTCCGCAGGGCACGGCTCTATGTTGCTCTACGCACTCCTCTATCTCACCGGGTACGATCTCTCGCTCGCCGATATCGAAGCATTCCGCCAACGCGGCAGTAAAACGCCCGGACACCCCGAGGTCGGCCATACACCGGGTGTCGAGGCGACGACGGGGCCGCTGGGGCAAGGCATCGCCAACGCCGTCGGCATCGCCATCGCTCAAGCGCATCTCGCCGCAACCTATAACCGCAGCGAACGCATTAGCGAGCACCACACCTACGCCATCGTCGGCGACGGCGACCTCATGGAAGGGATCAGCCAAGAAGCGATCTCGCTCGCCGGGCACCTGCAACTCAGTCGTTTGATCGTGCTCTACGACGACAACCGCGTCTCGCTCGCCGGCCCGACCGAGATTACCTTCACCGACGATCATATCGCTCGCTTCGAAGCCTGCGGCTGGCACGTTCAGTTCGTCGACATCGCTCACGGCAACGACGTCGAAACGATCGACGCCGCGATCTCCGCGGCAAAAGCCGTCGAAGATCGTCCCTCCCTCGTCTGCGTGCGCACCCATATCGGCTACGGATCGCCGCTCGAGGACTCATTCAAAGCGCACGGTGAACCGCTCGGCCCGGAGAACGTCGCCAAAACGAAAGAACGGCTCGGGTGGCCGCTCGCACCGCCGTTTTACGTCCCCGATGAAGCGTTGGCGTTCTTTCGCGCCTGCGGTGAGCGCGGTTCGCAGATGCACGCCGAGTGGAATCAACGCTACGATCGCTGGAAACACGCGCATCCCGATGCGAGCGCGCAGCTCGAGCGGGCGCTCCGCCGCGAGCTGCCGGCGACGATTCCGTGGCCGGAGTTCGACGAAAGCAACGGCTCGATCGCGACGCGCGACGCCGGTGGAATCGTTATGAATGCGGTCGCCGCAGCGCTCCCCGAACTCGTCGGCGGCTCCGCCGATCTCGATCCATCGACGAAGACCTATTTAAAGGGCGCCGGAGATTTTCAACCGACGAGTTACGCCGGGCGCAACATCCATTTCGGGGTGCGCGAACACGCGATGGCGGCAATCGTGAACGGGATCGCGCTTCACGGTGCACTCCTGCCCTTCGCGGCGACCTTCTTCAATTTTCTCGACTACTGTAAGCCGGCGGTACGGCTCAGCGCGCTCTCGCATCTCCACGCGTTCTTCATCTTCACGCACGATTCGTTCTTACTCGGCGAGGACGGTCCGACGCATCAGCCGATCGAGCAACTCGCGAGCATACGCGCGCTTCCCAACGCCGTCGTCGTCCGCCCCGCCGATGCGCTCGAAGTACGGAACGCATGGAAAGCGGCACTCGCGGATCGCGGGCGTCCGTGGATTTTCGTGCTCACGCGGCAGAAGGTTCCGTTTCTGGGTAATCGCCCCGCGCCGGTCGAGCGCGGTGCCTATACGCTTGTGGATTGCGACGGGACCCCGGAGTGCATCCTCATCGGCACGGGCTCGGAGGTCGCGCTCGCGCGCGATGCCGCCGCGATCCTCAGCGCCGAGGGGAAACGCGTGCGCGTGGTCTCGATGCCTTCCTGGGAGCTCTTCGATGCACAACCCGCATCGTATCGCGAAAGCGTGCTCCCTTCGAGCGTGCGTCGGCGCGTCAGCGTCGAAGCCGCGGCAACCCTCGGCTGGGAACGGTACGTCGGTCTCGATGGGTTCGCATTTGGAATCGACCGCTTCGGGCTCTCGGCACCGATGGCCGACGCCATCGCCGAACTGCAATTTACTCCCGCACATCTCGCCGATCTCGTTCGGCAACGCTTCGAATCGTTTTAGGAGGTACCCCGTGCCCAACCCCATGGAACAACTTCTCGCATGCGGACAGAGCGTCTGGTTGGATAACCTGCGGCGCTCGATGTTCGCTTCGGGCGAACTCAAACGGCTCATCGATAGCGGCCTCCGCGGCATGACGAGCAACCCCACGATCTTCGAAAAAGCGATCGGTGCGGGGAACGACTACGACGAACAGTTACGGACCCTCGTAGGGAGCGAACGCGATGCCGACGCGCTCTTCTGGGATCTGGCGATCGCCGATATTCGGAATGCCTGCGATGCGTTCTCCGGTGTCTACGCAGCCTCGAAAGCCGGCGACGGCTTCGTGAGCCTCGAGGTATCGCCGTTACTCGCGCGCGATACCGCGGGAACGATCGCCATGGCGAAGAGCCTCTGGGCGCGCGTCGACCGCCCGAACCTGATGGTGAAAATTCCCGGCACGAACGAAGGCATTGCGGCGATAGAGGAGTGCATCTTCGCCGGTATCAATATCAACGTTACGCTCATTTTTGCGATAGAAATGTACGAAAAGACCGCTATGGCGTACATTCGCGGCCTGGAGCGGCGCATCGACGCAGGGCTTCCGGTCGATACGATCGCGTCGGTCAACAGCGTGTTCGTCAGCCGCATCGATTCGGCGATCGACAAACTCATCCAGGCACGGATCGATAAAGGCGAACGGCTCGAGAGCCTGCTTGGAAAGACCGGCATCGCCAATCTCAAACTCACCTATCAAAAATTCCTGGAGCTGTTTTTTGGCGAACCATTTGCAAAGGCGAAAGGTGCGGGCGCCCGCGTGCAACGCCCGCTCTGGGCGAGCACCTCGACGAAAAATCCGCAGTACCCCGACCTGATGTACGTCGAGAGCGTGGTCGGCGAGCATACCGTGAACACGATGCCGCCCGCGACGCTCGACGCATTGCTCGACCACGGGCATCCGCATGCGGGAAGCGTTCTCGAGGAGCTCGAAGATGCGCGCGCCGTCATGGGCCGGCTCCGCGATGTCGGCATCTCGCTCTTCGACGTCACCCACGCACTTCAGGTCGAAGGCGTCTCCCTCTTCTCCGAGTCCTACGCGGCGCTGCTCGGCGCGATCGTTTACAAACAAAAAATGCTCGCCGAATCGAAGGAGCGCGTCGTCACCTCGCTCGGCGATCTTCGTCGGCACGTCGATCTCGCCGTCGAAAAAATGAACGCCGTCGAGTTCCTCAAACGGCTTTGGGCGAAAGATCCGACGCTGTGGTCCGATGCTCCCGAGCACGCCGAGATCATCAAGCACGCCTTAGGATGGCTCGATATTCCGCAACACCTTCTGGAGTCGACCCCGAATCTTGCCGCGTTCGCCGAAGAGATTCGTCGGCGTTTCGCGCACGTCGTCGTGCTGGGAATGGGCGGAAGTTCGCTCGCCCCCGACGTCCTGCGCGCCACCTTTGGGCAAAATGCGGGCTTTCCGGAGCTCCACGTTCTCGATTCGACCGATCCCGCACAGATCATCGCCCTCGAATCGAAGCTCGATCTTGCACGAACGCTCTTTATCGTTGCAAGCAAGAGCGGATCGACGACCGAACCGAATGCCTTCTTCGCCTACTTCCACGAAAAGATCACCAAACTCGTCGGCGCGGCAAAAGCCGGCTCGCATTTCGTCGCGATTACCGATGCCGGAACGACGATGGAGAGCGTTGCCAAGCAACACGATTTTCTCGCCGTCTACGTCAACGATCCAAATATCGGCGGGCGCTATTCGGCGCTCTCCTATTTCGGGATGCTCCCCGCCGCGCTCGCCGGGCTCAACGTGCCGCTCCTGCTCGACCGCGCGCTCGGCGCGATGCACGCCAACGACCGCATCGTCGATCCGCGCGTCGCGCCCGGCGTTCATTTCGGCGCGACGATCGGCGCGCTCGCTCTCGCCGGCCGCGATAAGCTCACGATCGTGTGCCACCCGTCGATCTCGACGTTCGGCACCTGGTGCGAGCAGTTGATCGCCGAATCGACCGGGAAGCTCGGCCGCGGCGTGATTCCGATCGAAGGCGAGGCGCTCGGTGCGCCCGACGTCTACGGAAACGATCGTCTCTTCGTCTACGTCGGCGATACGTTACCGAATCCCAGCAGCGAGGATCTCTCGCGACTCGCTGCGCTCGAAGCCGCCGGTCACCCGGTCGTGCGATTGGCGATGAACGATCTCTACGATATCGGCGAACAGTTCTATCTCTGGGAGATCGCCACCGCAACCGTCGGCGCGCTGCTCGCGATCGACGCCTTCGATCAACCGAACGTTCAGGAGTCGAAGGATAATACCAAGAGCCTCTTGGCCGGCTACGCGCAGAGCGGGCGCATCGAGGTTCCAGCGCCGAATATCCGTAGCGAGAGTTTCGATCTCACGCTGCTCGCCGGAAGTGCGGGCATCGCCGAGAGCGACGCGGTCTCCGCACTGCGCGCGCTCGTCGGGCAGATCCGCCCCGGCGACTACGTCGCGATTACGGCGTATCTCGAACGGAACGCCGACCATATTGCCAAGCTCGACACGCTTCGTCTCGCGATACGGAACGCGCTTCGCGTCGCGACGACCGTCGGGTTCGGCCCGCGTTTTCTCCACTCGACCGGACAGCTCCATAAGGGCGGCCCGTCGAGCGCCTTCTTCCTGCAGATCGTCGCCGACGAACCCGACGACCGCACGATTCCCGGCATGAACGTGACCTTCCGTACCCTCCTCGCGGCGCAGGCACTCGGCGATCTTCAGTCGCTCGATAAGCGCGCGCGCCGCGGCGCGCGCGTTCACCTCAACGGCCCCATCGATGCGGCCTTACGCCGGTTCGGCACGAGCGTCGATGCCTCGTTATCCGCAGCGGCGACGAAATAACCCCACGACGACCGATCGAGAAAGAGAGTTCACGCGTGCAAATTGGAATGGTAGGCTTAGGAAAAATGGGGGCCAACATGGTGACGCGCTTGCTCGAGCACGGCCACCACGTCGTTGCCTACGATCGTAGTCCCGACGCGGTCGCGGCCTGCGCGCGCGGCGGAGCGACCGGGGCCGCATCGCTCGCCGAGCTCGTTACCGGCATCACCGAGCGCCCGCGCGTCATCTGGATTATGGTTCCCTCCGGCGCTCCGACCGACCAGACCATCGACGATCTGCTCGCATTGCTCGAACGCGGCGATATCATCGTCGACGGCGGAAACACAAATTATAAAGACGGCCTCGCCGCCTACGAGCGCGCGAAGTCGCGCGGCGTCTCGCTCGTCGATGCGGGCACGAGCGGCGGCGTCTGGGGACTGCGGGAGGGTTACTGTTTGATGGTCGGCGGCGACGACGACGCCGTCTCCCGCTGCGAGCCGATCTTCACCAGCCTCGCACCGACCGACGGCTACGCCCACGTCGGCCCCGCCGGCGCCGGACACTTCTCAAAGATGGTCCACAACGGGATCGAGTACGGCATGTTGCAAGCATACGGTGAAGGCTTCGAAATTCTCGAAAAGTCACCGTTCCCGTTCGATCTCAAGCAACTCGCCTCCATTTGGTCTCATGGAAGCGTCGTACGATCCTGGCTTCTCGAACTCGCCGTCCTTGCGTTTCAGGACGATGCGAAACTCGAAGGCATCCGCGGATATGTCGATGACACCGGAGAGGGACGCTGGACCGTCCAGGCGGCCATCGATGAAAACGTTCCGGCACCGGTCATCACCCTCTCCTTGCTCGCACGCTTTGCTTCGCGCCAGAACGAGTCGTTCAGCGCGAAGGTGATCGCCGCATTGCGCAACCAATTCGGCGGGCACGCCGTACAACATGAAGGAAAGAATGCCTGAAGCCGTCGTAACCGCCGAGCCCTCGCCCGGGCTCGAGAATCCACTGCGCGCGCTGCTTGAGAGCGATCGCATCGAAGATCCTTGCAGTATCGTCTTCTTCGGAGCGAGCGGCGACCTGTTCAAGCGGATGTTGCTTCCGGCGGTCTACAATCTGCGCCTCGAAGGGCTCCTTCCGGCGAATTTTTCGGTCGTCGGCTTCTCCCGCTCGCCCTTCACCAACGAGAGCTTTCGCGCGTACTGCAAAGAGAATGTGGACGCATTTTCACGCTCTGGACCGGTAAAGGAATCGATGTGGAACGAATTCGCACGTCGCATTTCCTATGTGACCGCCGATTTCGACGATAACGCGCACTTTCACGATCTCCGCAAGATTCTCGAACGGAACGATAAAGAACTGGGGACCGCAGGGAATCGCCTCTTCTACCTCTCCACTCCACCCTCGGTCTTTCCTACGATCGTCGAACGGCTTGCGGCGGCAAAACTCGACCCAAAATCCAACTCCGCCGGTTGGACGCGCATTATCGTGGAAAAGCCGTTCGGGACCGATCTAGCGACTGCCCGCGCCCTTCAACGCGAAATCAACGGGGTGTTCGAAGAGAGCCACATCTATCGTATCGACCACTATCTCGGCAAAGAGACGGTACAAGATATTATGGCGCTCCGTTTTGCCAACACGATCTTCGAACCGATCTGGAACCGCCAGTATATCCGCTCCGTCCAAATCACCGCCTCGGAGACGCTCGGCGTCGAGCAGCGTGGCGGCTACTACGAAAGCTCCGGGGCGTTGCGGGACATGCTTCAAAATCACGTCATGAATCTTCTCGCGCTGGTGGCGATGGAACCACCGGCGACCGCGAGTGCCGACGCAATTCGCAACGAAAAATTCAAAGTGCTCTCGGCGATGCGCCCGCTCGGTGCCGACCACCTCGATCGCTACGCCGCACGCGGACAATACGGTCCTGGAACGATCGAAGGGGAGAGCGTCCCCGGATATAGGGAAGAGTCCGACGTCAATCCACGTTCGAATACCGAAACCTTCGCCGCGTTAAAGCTTCATATCGACAACTGGCGCTGGTCGGGGGTCCCCTTCTATCTCCGCAGCGGCAAACGGCTCGCACGCAAATCGACGGAGATCGCCGTCACCTTCGCACCGATTCCCCACCGGCTTTTCGGCGAGGCGAGCGACGCGATCGAGCCCAACGTCCTAGTCATGAAGATTCAGCCCGACGAAGGGCTCTCGTTGCGTTTCAATGCCAAAGTTCCCGGACCGAAGAACCACATTCGGGCCGTGACGATGGACTTCAACTATGGTACGGGTTTCGGCGTCGCCTCGGCTCCGGCGTACGAACGCTTGATCGCCGATGCAATCCGCGGAGACCAAACGCTCTTCACGCGCTGGGACGCCGTCGAACTCGCGTGGGAGATCGTCACTCCGGTGCTCGAACGCTGGAGCACCACGCAAGACCACAGCTTCCCGAACTACCCTGCGGGCTCCGAAGGGCCGCAACAGGCCGATGTCCTTACCGCAGATGACGGGAACCACTGGCGACGGATTTAACCATGGAGAGCAGCGGCGCAATCGTCAACGTAGCGGAGATCAAGCGATCGCTCGACCAGGCGCGCTGCGGCAACGGTGTCGCGCGCACGACGATGATGAATCTTATCGTCTATAACAACGAACCCGAGCGCGAAGAGTGGGTCGCGCAGCGCGTCGAGGGGATTGCGAACAAATATCCGACGCGTATCATTTTACTCGATGGAACGACGCTGGGCGACCCGATGACCGCGTCCGTACAACCGCAGATCGGCGGAGGAGCGCAATCGGACATCGTTCGTTTCGGCATCGTGGATTGTGCACCGCAGACCGTCCGTTCGCTCCTCGACGCATTGACGATCCCAGACGTGCCCGAGGTGCTTTGGTGGAATGGATCGACGATCGGCGTCGAGCAGCTCTTCGAAGAACTCGCTCGGTACGCGCTGCCGGCGATCGTCGATTCCTCGGGGAGTTCGAGCGATCTCGAGAATCTTCGCGAGCTCATCGATCTTGCCGATGCTCTCGGTTCGCGACCGCCGATCGATCTCGCCTATCTCCGGATTCGGCCGGTCCAGGAAGTCCTTGCCGGTTTTTTCGACGATTCGACGCATCGCACGAGCCTCGCGAAGATCGAATCCCTCGAAATCGATGCCGGATCGCTCGCCGAAGCAATCTATCTGCGCGCCTGGCTCGGACGCGTGCTCCATCGCACGTTCGAAGGAGAGGCGTTCCGTTTCACCCGCACGGGGCAGATGCGCCGCGTCGCGCGCTGCAGCGTAGCAGGTGCCGAGTGCTCGTACGAGTTCATTTTCGACGAACCTACCCATTGCGCGCACGTCACGGCCCGGCTCGCGCGACGAACGCAGGCATCCTCGCTCCCCTTCGTTCCACTCGACACGATGTCGCTCGTGGAAAAGGCATTACTCGCGGGGCGTATCGATCCGCATTATCGTGAAATTCTCGGTATCGTCACTTCGCAACTCGGCACGGGTGCCGCGCTATGACGGGGAAACGCGAAGTTTTGCCCGGTCCCGAAGCGCTCGCCGAGCGACTCGCTGATTTCGTGGTGGAGAGCGTCGGCAAAGCACAGAGCCATCGCGGAACGGCATCGCTGGTGCTCGCCGGAGGCACGACTCCGCGAGCGGCGTACGAACTACTCGCCCGCGCGCCCCGGCGTAACGCCATCGATTGGACGCGCGTCACCATTCTTTTTGGAGACGAACGCTGCGTCGCTCCCACCGATGCCGATTCGAACTATCGCATGGCCCGAGAGGCGCTGCTCGCACACGTTCCACTGCGTGCCTCGGCAATTTTGCGGATGCGCGGTGAAGCGGATCCCGCAGTTGCAGCCGTCGAATATGCGGCGTCGATTCGCGAGCGATTCGGCGCGACGCCGCACTTCGACCTCGTGCTCCTTGGGATGGGCCCCGACGGACATACCGCCTCGCTGTTTCCCGGCAGCGATCCCTTCGCCGACGACGATGCGCTGGTCCGCTCCGTCTACTCCGAGAGCAAGCGACAGTGGCGCCTCACGTTAACGCCGTCGGCGATCAACGGAGCCCACGCGATCGCCGTCGCCCTCGCCGGCAGCGAGAAGGCACCGACGTACGCCGCGATATCGAAGGGGGAAGGCGATCCGGTGCGCTACCCCATCACGGCGATCGCGCCACGCGATGGTCAGCTGATCTGGTTCGTGGACCGCAGCGTTCTCGGCTGAACCAACTCGACGGGTCGTCGCCGGTTCCATTGCTCCAGCTCGCGCCCGTAGAGTACGGCGACGCGTTCCGAGATGCTGCGCTGCATCGCCGTACTCATGCGACGGCGAGGGCCGCCCGCTTCGATCATGGCGAGACTCCCGAGCCGATCTCATCGAGCCGCACGTGATTTTTCGCAAGAATCGTGCCGCTCGCTTGTTCGATCTCGACCACGGCAATATTCAGATCGGTCTGCGCCTGCAATTCGGCTCCACGTGCTCGCTCGAGTTGCACCTGCCGCTGTAACACGAGGAAGGTCGTCGAGGCGCCGTTTTTGTATTTGCGCACCTCGGATTGATAGACCGCCTCGGCGGCGATACGCGCCGCACGCGTCGCCGCGAGGCGAGCGAGCGCCGAACGGTACGCTTGCAACGCGTTCCGATTCTCGATGACGATTTCGTTGACGACGCCCTTCGATTGCAGTGCCGCGATTCGCGCCTTCGCTTGCGCCGTTTCGAGAGCGGCGTGAGACCGGCGATGGCCGAAGGTCGTCGAATACGTGATCTGCGCGTTGTAGACCGGAAAACGACCGCCCCAGAGGTTGTGGTACGACTGCGCCATCGAGCCGGCCAAATACCCCGGTACCGGAGTGACCGGCCCCGAGCCTAGCGGGTTCACGTTGGTTGGAATACCGGCGAAGCCATTGCTCTGGTATCCCAGCGTGAGATCGATCTTCGGAAGGACGCCGTTCTTTGCCGTCGCTAAGGCGATTGCGGCCTCATCGCTCGCCGCCGCACTCTGCGCGATCTCGGGGCGATCGTGCAGGGCGCGCTCGACGAGTGCGTTCAGCGTCGCAACCTTCGGCAACGCGCGCGCCGGAGAGGTCGGAACGAGATTCGCCAACCAAATGGAGTCGTTGCTTTCGCTGAGGATCTGCGACTTCAACGAATTTTGTAACGCCGCCACCTGTTGGAGCGCGCTATCGCGCGTCGCGCGAAAACTCTCGACCTGCGAATGCGCCTCGGTACGTTCGATCGGTGCTGCCGCGCCGCGTGCGACGAGTCGGTCGACACTGCCTTCCTGGAGCTTCGCCTCGCGCAGGGCGCTCTGCGCTATCGCGACGCTTCGCCACGCGGCCACCAGCTGCCAATAGGTCGATTCGACCGAGGCGATCGTGGCGGCGGCTTGCGCCCGCGCTTGGGCGCGTGCCGCGCGCGAGCCGACGACGGCGAGTTGCAGTTGTTCTTTTGCCGGATTCATTCCGGCCCCGCGGAGCAATGGTTGGTCGAGAGCGACATTCAGCGAGGTCGCGTAGCTCGGGTTGAACGCATTGATGAACGTATTATCGATCGTCTTACTCTGCGAGAGCCCAACGCTGACGCTCTGGCCGCCGGGCAGGAGCGCGCTCACCGCTCCACCGAGTTTCTGCTGGTTCTGGACGATCGGGCTGAAATTCGGCCCTGCGAAAAATGCGTTGGTTGGGGCCTCGGTGAGGTGCGTGACCGACGGCGCAACTTGGAATCGAAGGTCGAAATTGCCTTTTGCCGCGACCACCGCATAGCGGGCGATCTTCATATTCTCGCCAGCTATTGCGAGATCGGTGTTTTTTCGTAACGCCATTGCGATCGCATCGTGAAGGCGGATTCCGACGAAGGGTTGTCCGGTAATTCCGACGATCTCCGACGATACACTGGGGAGCTCCGGCGCGCGGTAGCCGCGCGCGACTACCGGAATAGCCGGCGCACTCTTCGGAACGGCCGCGGCCCAAAGCGGATTCGCCGAGATTCCGGCGACGATGCCGACGATAGCCGTACGACGCAGAAACTGAAACATCATCAAAACTCCTATTCCACTGCGACCGCGGCGACCCGCGGCTTTCTAAGTAAAAGGACGAGGGGAGCGAGCCCGATCGTCATGATCGCGACCCAGCGCGACGTATCGGCGTACGAAAGCACCTGCGCCTGCGCCCCAACCATGCTTTCGAGCTTCATAAGGGCTTTGGCGGATCGCTGCCCTCCTTCACGTTGAAGGTAGAGCGCGGTCGCCGGGCGGCCAAGCGTCTCGACACCGGCGAGCTGCGCCTGATGGTACGTGACGCCGCGAACCAGAATCGTTACCAAAATCGCCGTCGCGACGCTTCCGCCGACCTGTCGCGAAAGATTGAAAAATGCGGAGGTCGAGGCAACATCCTTATCGGCGACGCCGCCGATCACGGCGATCGAGAGCGGAACGAAGATCTGCGAGAGGCCGATACCGCTGACGATCAGGGAGAGGGCGAGCGTTCCAAATTGCGATTCCGGGGTCGTTACCCCCGCCAGCAACCAATTCGAAATGCCGAGCAGCACGAACCCAATCCCGGTCGATATGCGAACGTCGACGATGCCCCTCCCGGCGAGAGCGGCAGTCAGCGGAGTAAAGAACATCACCGCGAGCGCGCGAA
>JAJYMV010000166.1 GCA_021786705.1 bacterium | reverse complement strand
GTGCGAGATAATGGCGAAGGTGCGTCGTTCGCGGACGCGTTCGGCGAGGTCGTTCACGGTTGTGGTACCACTTTGTAGGCGCGAAGCTCGGGGCCCCCTCCGGGGCCTCGTGCCAGCAAGTAAAGATGCGATGCGGTTCGGTAGAGCTCCGAGGGCGCGGGAACCGCGATGCGCTCGTCGCCGCGTGCGACGACGATGCTCGCCGCATCGATGGTAACGCGGCAGCTTCCAAACACGAGCGTACGCCCCGGTGCGATGCGAACGGCGCCCGCCGGGAGGTGCGCGCGCACGTACGCTTCGGAGCCCGTGCTCTTTTCGACCTCTTCAAAGCAACGCGGTTGCGCGGCGAGCGCCCAAACCCCGCGCGCATCGACCGCTCCGTGCACGACGTGCGAGATGCGCTTGTCGACGTAGGGTTTCGGCGGAGCGGGCACCGACGTTGCGGCAACGTGTATCTGCAACCGGTGCAAGCGAAAGATTGACGTCACGATTACCAACGTTCCCATCACGACGACGATCGCCAAGAAAAGCGAGATCGTCATGCGCGCAGCGATAAGCGGACGCGCGCGACCGCGATGGCGTAATCGGCGGCTCCATAGTAAATATCGAACGTGCGCTCTCCGAAGTGCGGCAACGCCTCGATACCCGTCGGGAAAACGACGTTGTCGACGACGCCGTGGCATTCGTACGGCTCGGTCGCGACGAGAAAAGGCGCAGGCGAGCGATAGAGCACGCGGTCGGGGCGCTCGTAATCGTGCACCACGATACCGGCATTATACGAAAAACGCGGATGAATCCCATCGACGCGGCGAAGATCGACGCCGTGGTAGACCGAGAGCCACCCTTCCGGAACGCGGATCGGCGGCGTTCCGGCTCCGACTTTAATGCGTCCCCACGATGCGTCGGGGGAGAGGACGCGTACCGATTCGCGTACTTGCAACAATGCGTTTCGGTCGCGTTTTACACTCTCGAGCGGAATATAGGCGATGCGAATCGATTCGCGTTGATCGTAGGGCATCGCACGAATGACCGGAATCGCGGCGACGCCGTTCACCGCCGAAAGGTGCAACATCGGGCGATGGTAGAACGCGAGCGAGAGGTGCCCTTCGGGCGAGAGCACAGGCTCCGGAAAAAAGGCCGCATCTTTGTCGTCGTGATCGGGAAGATCCGCCGCACTGAAATCGACGAGGCCGAGGCGTTCGTAACTGATGCCGCTCTGCGAATAGGCGAGCGCGATGCGCGCGCCTCGCGGGCCGTACGCGGTATACGCCATAATATACGCGTCGAGTGCCGGAATATAGGTGACGCGTGGGTCTTCACAGCCCCAACCATGTGCGGCGCGTAGTTCGTAGGGTAACGTCGGCTCGAGCGCATAGCCTTCGTCGATCGTCGCGTTCTCGCCGGCGAGGCGGAAGCGACCGATCCGCGACACGTTCCCAGCCGCGACCATGCGCGGAAAGAGCAACCGCTCGCCGTTGCGCGCTTGAACGAACGCGGGGTTGAGCATTCCCTCGGCGGCGTCGGCGCGACCGTCGGGCGTGAGGATCAGTCCGCGACGCTCCACCCGAACGTCGTAGGAAAAATTCGTCGCCGCGACCATTACGGCAACACCGTCTCCGCGACTTGGCGATCCTCTGGGGTGACGACCACCACCTGGATCCCGCGACGATACGCCGTATTTGGGATCACCCAGAGCGTGTAGGTGCGGTAGGGGCGCGTCGGCTCGCCGCCGTCGCTCGGCGGCTGCTCGAAAGCGACCACGCGCACGTGGCGGAGCCCGGCATCGATCGATTCAACGATTTGGCGGAAGCCGCTTCGATGGTGCGGCCCCATAAGCAGCGCCACGCAAAACTCGCTGCGAAAACGGACGTCGCGGGCAACAAGCCCATAGCGGCCGAGCTCGCTGCGACTCCGAACAACGACGATCCGGTCGCCGTGCCCGGCATCGTAGGTGACACCCTCGCCGTACGTGCGGACACGGACGTCGCGGCAGCCGACCAAGACGAGTAAGAGGAGCAAGGCCGACACACGCTTCACGAGGCCATGAGTTCGGCTGAAACGAGCCCGACCCCCTTGCAGAAACGGGCCGTGAAGCGCATGCTATATCCCTGATTCCGCCAAATGTCGCTTCAGGATGGTGTCACGATGATCGCCAAAGGAATCGTTGCTCTCGCACTCGCCGCCTCGACCGGCGTGACGGCGCCGAGCCCTTCACCGGCTCCGGCGGCTCCGGCGTCACCGGTGCTGCCGCCGCTGAAGGTCATCGTGCGCGTCAAGGCCACGACGCCCTGCACGCGGATGGCCGTCCACGCGAATGCGGCGATCTTACTCGCTCTTCGCAACGATGCAACGCTGCAACAGACGATCGCGCGCCTGCGCACCGTACGGCTCAGCCACAACAACAGCATCGATCGGCGCAACGGTCTTAACGATCTCTCCAATCTCGCGGGTCGCCTCCTGCGCAATGCGCGCGACGCCGATCGTGAGACCGGAAAGATCCTCAATTTTGCCAAGACGGTCAAGGACCCGAAAGAGAAGGCCGCGC
Organism: bacterium; assembly: GCA_021786705.1. Classification (GTDB taxonomy): domain Bacteria; phylum Vulcanimicrobiota; class Vulcanimicrobiia; order Vulcanimicrobiales; family Vulcanimicrobiaceae; genus JABEUX01. The sequence continues at coordinate 21,259 of JAJYMV010000166.1, read as the reverse complement.
TCGTTGCATTCGTTCACGCACTCGGCGGTGCGGTCGGGCGGCAACGCAAAACAGCACGCGATCTCGACGGGTTCGTCGCGACGCTGGAAGCCTACGATATGATGCGCGTCGACGACACGCAAGCAAGCATGCAGCGCTACACCACGGGCTATTACTCCGTCCCAACGGTTCCCGATCCGACCGAGATCCACATAACGCCCGCGATCGACCGCGACTGGACCGCGATCTATTCGGGGCGCTATCCCGCCTACTGGAACGGTCAAGAATCGCCCTCGGAGCAGACCGGCCTCAGCGATACGCAGCTCGCCCACCTCGCCGCGCGTGATTTCCAGCGGCGCCTGCCTGCCATCGCCGGGGACGAGAGCACCGCAGCTCAGCCGATCCTTCAAGCAGCCGAGCACTGTTAAGAGCGCCCTTAGGGCCGAGCGACGCCAGTCATAGGCGCCCCTCCAAGGCGCGGTTATCGTGGTACCTTGTGAGGAACCTGCGTCGTTTCGCGATAGCCGCCGCCATCGTCGGGTTTGGAGCCGTTCTCTTAGGAAGTTGGACGCGCATTAACGGCGCCGGAATGACCTGCCCCGACTGGCCGCTCTGCCACGGGAAGTTGATTCCATCGATGTCCGACGGAACGATCTGGGAGTGGAGCCACCGGCTCTTTGCGTTCTCCACCGCCCCACTAGTCGCCATCGTCGCCTATCTCGCCTTCCGCCTTCGCGCGTGCCTCCCGCTGCTGCGTCCGTTGGTCGCCGCGGTCGCCGCGCTCTTTCTCGTGCAAGTGCTGCTCGGCGCTGCAACGGTGAAGCTCGGCAACTCCCCGATCTCGGTCGTCCTGCATTGGGGCACGGCGATGGCCTTCATCGCTTCGCTCGTTGCCATCGCCGTCGTCACGACGATTCCGGAGACGGCGCAGAACGAATCGCGCTCGGTCGCGACCGCCGCAAACTCCGTCTCGTCGCTCCTGCTCGCGACGACGATCGCCGCGTTCGTCACCATGTGCGTCGGCGCGTACGTCAGTTCGAGCGGCGCCGGGCTCGCCTGCCTCACGTTACCGGCGTGCGCGGGACACGTTCTCGTCGCGCAGCCCGCGCAACAGGTGCAAATGCTGCACCGCACCTTCGCGGCGATCACGTTCGTGCTCTCCGTCGTCGCGACGATCGTCGTCTTTCTTCGCGAACCCTCGCGGCGCGTTCGCGCGACCGCGGCGGTCGGCTTCGCGCTCCTCTGCACCCAGGTGCTGCTCGGATTGATGAACGTCGCACTGCGCCTTCCGACCGATCTCCGCGAAGCACACGCCGCCAACGCCGCGCTCTTGTTCATCGCCTACTGCAGCGCGCTGAGTTTTTCGTTGGTGCGCGGCCTCGAACGCCCGCGCGAATCGAGCCTCAGTTGAGTTCGACGCTCGCGCGCGTCGACGGAATCGGCGGCCCACCGATGGGCGGGCCGCTCGGCCTCGCTTCGGCGTATCTCGAACTCACGAAACCGCGCATCATCGTCCTGCTACTCATTACGACGCTAGCGGCGATGTTGATGGCGGCGCACGGATTTCCGCCGCCGGCATTAATTTTCTGGACGCTCCTCGGCGGTGCGCTCTCGTCGGCATCGGCGGGCGCCCTCAACTGCGTCTACGATGCCGATATCGACGGCTTGATGCGACGCACGCAAACGCGCCCCATTCCGACCGGACGCATCACCATCGTTCCGGCAACGATCTACGCCGTCGCCCTCGGGATCGCCGCGTTTGCGATTTTATATCTTCTCGTGAATCCGCTCGCGGCGTGGCTCTCGCTCGCCGGCAATCTCTATTACGTCGGAATCTATACGATGTGGCTCAAGCGTCGCACGCCGTTGAACATCGTGATCGGCGGCGCCGCGGGCTCGATTCCGCCGCTCGTCGGATGGGCTGCGGTGACGGGAACGCTCGCGCCGGCGGCGTTCGGCCTCTTTCTGCTGGTATTCTTGTGGACGCCTCCGCATTTTTGGTCGCTCGCGCTTATGACCGAGACCGACTACGATAAGGCCGGCATACCGATGCTTCCCAACGTCGTCGGCGAGCACCGCACCCGCATCGAGATTGCAATTTACAGCGTGGTGCTCGTCCTCGGATCGCTGGTCTTCTATCCCTTGCACGTCTTCGGCCCGGCGTATGCGATCTCTGCAACGATTCTCGGCGGCCTCTTTCTGTACTATGCATTCCAGACGCTTCGCGATGCGACGAACGCATTCGCACGAGATCTTTTTCGCTATTCGTTAGTCTATCTCGCATTGATGTCGCTCGCCATGGTCGTCGATCGCATCATCCTGCGATGATTCCGGCACTCGATCGACGCACCCGTTCGCTCCTTCTGACACTCGCGCTCGGCGTTTTCGCCGGAGCGCTCGATCTCTCGGTGCTTTCACCGGCACTACCGGCGATCGGCCGAGAATTCGCGGTGCCCCTCGGCGACCTCGCCTGGATCTTCACGCTCTACCTGCTCGCCAACGTCGCGAGTATCGCGATTGCGGCGACGCTCGCCGACCGCTACGGGCGGCGCACGATCTATCTCATCTGCATCTCGCTCTTCGCCGTCGGCTCGATGCTCGCAATCCTGGCTCCGAGTTACCCGGTCTTTCTCGTCGCGCGCGCGTTGCAGGCGCTCGGTGCCGGCGGCATCTTTCCGGTTGCGACCGCCGCAATCGGCGACGTCATTCCGCTCGAAAAGCGGGGCGCGGCGCTCGGTGCGGTCGCGGCAACCTGGGGCGCGGCTGCGGTACTTGGGCCGACGATCGGCGGCATCGTCACGCACGCGCTCAGTTGGCGCTGGATTTTCGCGGCGAATATCCCGCTCGCCGCATGGGTCTTTTTTCGCGCCGTGCGCGATGTCCCCACCAACGCTCCTCGCGTGCGCCCGCCGCTCGACGCGCTGGGGCTGATCGCGATGACCGCCGGGTTGCTCGCCGCCGTCGCCGGCCTAACGACGCTCGATCCATGGTTGGGGATCGTTGGCCTCGTCATTCTCGCCGTCTTCGTACTCTTCGAACGGCGCATCGCGCACCCAATCGTTCCGCTCTCGCTCTTCTCGACGCCGCAACTCGCGAAAACGTACGCTCTCGAATTGCTGATCGGGCTGCTCGAAGGCTCGCTTTTTTTCGTGCCTACGGTGATCGTAGCGGCGCAACATCGCAACGAAATCGAAGCCGGCGCGATCGCCGCGCTCGGCGCGCTCGCCTTCGTGGTCGTCATCCCGATCTCCGGAAAGGCGCTCGACCGCATAGGAAGCCGCAGCGTTCTGCTACTCGGCAGCGCGTGCACCGCGATTGGGCTCGCCATCTTTGCGTTCGGCTTCACGTCGCTCGCATGGAGCATCGTCGCCATGCTCGTCGCGGGAATCGGCTTCGGGGCACTCCTCGGCGCGCCGACGCGCTATATCATTACCAATGCCGCCGATGCCGACCGACGATCGACCGCACTCGGATTTCTCAGCCAAGCGTTGATCGTCGGGCAACTGATCGGCGGCTCGCTCGCGGGCGGGCTCTTCGACGCGCACAAGCAACCGAACGCCGGTTTCCGCGAAGCATACCTGGCGTTTGTCGCCGTCTCGATCGTGGCGCTCCTCGTGGCAACCCAACTCGATTCTCGCGCACGCGAGCGTGCGATAGCGAGGCACCTCGCGGGCGCCGCCGAACGATGAACGGATGCCTACCCACACCGTCTTCAACCAAGTCCCTCCGCTCGAGGAATACGATCTCTTTCATACCGACCGCGCGCTGACCGACGCGTTGCGCGCCTTCGCGCCGCAAGCGGAGTTCGACGACGCACGCGCGCTCGGGGTGCTCGCCGGGAAGCCGGAGTGGATCGAACGCGGTCGTTTGGCGAACGAATGCCCGCCGGAGTTGCATGCATTCACCGCACGCGGCGAGCGGATCGACGAAGTGCGCTACCATCCCGCATGGCACGAATTCATGCGTGTCGCCGTCGAACGAGGGCTTCATGCCGCCGCGTGGGTCGATCCTCGCCCGCACGCACAACTGCGCCGCGCGGTCGGATTCTATCTCTGGAGCCAGGCTGAGGCCGGGCACGTCTGCCCGATCTCGATGACCGCCGCAGCGATCCCGGCGATTCGCCACCAACCCGAGCTCGCCGCCAAGTGGGAGCCGCATATTACCGCGCGCAGCTACGACCCAACGCTCGCGCCCTACTCCGAGAAAAGCTCCGCCCTCTGCGGAATGGCGATGACGGAGAAGCAAGGCGGCTCCGACGTACGCGCCAACACGACCCTCGCAACCCCGCAAGGCAAATCCGGCGGCGGAAATCTCTACACGCTGCTCGGACACAAATGGTTCTGCTCCGCTCCGATGTGCGATCTCTTTTTCGTCCTCGCGCAGGCACCCGGCGGATTGACCTGTTTCTTGGTGCCGCGCATTCTTCCCGACGGATCGCGCAACGCCTTCGCCATCCAACGGTTGAAATCGAAACTCGGTAATCGCAGCAACGCCTCCGCTGAGATCGAATTCGATGGAACGCAGGCCTGGGCCGTCGGCGAAGAGGGGCGCGGCGTCGCAACGATTGCCGCCATGATCAATCAAACGCGGCTCGATTGCGCGCTCGGCTCCGCCGCGCTCATGCGGCAGGCACTCGCGCAAGCGATCCATCACGCGCGCCTGCGCATGAGTTTCGGGAAGGCGCTCGTCGATCACCCGTCGATGGCGAACGTGCTCGCCGATCTTGCATTGGAATCGGAGGCGGCGACCATGCTCGCGCTACGCCTCGCCGATATCGCCGATGCGGCGGCCGGCGACCGGCACGCCGCGGTCTTAAAGCGAATCGGAACCGGAATCGGAAAATTCTGGGTCTGTAAACGCGCGGTCGCGCACGTCGGCGAAGCGATTGAAGCCCTCGGTGGAAACGGCTACGTCGAAGAGTCGGTGATGCCGCGGCTCTATCGCGAGGTTCCGGTGAATTCCGTGTGGGAAGGTTCGGGAAATATCAACGCGCTCGATATCCTACGCGTGCTTCGCAAGGAGCCCGAGAGTATCGAAGCGCTCCGTACCGAGTACGAACCGATCCGCGACGACGCGCGGGTGCGCGACGCACTCGCTCTCGTCGACCGCTATCTCTCCGCCGCACCCGAAGAGCTGGAAGGAAGCGTGCGCGTGCTGGTCGAGCGCCTGGCGCTCCTCTGGCAGGCCGCGCTGATGCGCCGCCACTCGCCCAACGACATCGCCGATGCCTTCATCGAAACGCGCTTCGGCGAACGGAGCAGCATCTTCGGCGCGATTTCGGCAAAAATTCCATTCGGGCGCATCGTCGAGCGAGCCGCGCCTGTTTCATAAAGGGCCTATGTCTCCCATGCGCGCGCCGCGGTTCGTCCGCAGTTCCCGCCACCTCGCCCACCGCTCGTGGACCGAGCGCGAGCGGCGTATCGTCTGGCGTGGATTAAGCGGGCGCTTGGCGATCGCAATCGAGCCTTTTCTCGGGATGCTCTTTATGGGCTTTCTCACCTGGGGCATCGTTTGGCGATCCGCGCACGTCGCATCGGATCGCGATCTCATAAAAATTGCGTGGATCTTCGGCATCGGTGCCGTCGCCTTTGCGGCGTATTTCGTGGCGGTGCTCGTCGCGCCGTTTATCGCGTACTTGCAAACCTTTAAGCCCATTTTCATTCTCGACGGCTACGTCCGCTATCGCGGGCCCGACGAGCGATCCAGCGAAGATTCGTCGGGATACGTTGCGGCACTCTTCGAAGACCGAAGCGTCGCCTGCGAATGGGAGTTTCTCGGCAGCAAAGATTTGGAACCCGCAATGATACCGGCGCACCTTGAATTTTCGAGGTACGCCGGGATTCATCGCATCGATGGGGTGCCCACCGGCGTTCTGCCCGACGGCGAGCTTCCGTGGCTCGCGATCGGCATCGCGCGGCGGCGAGATTAGGAAACCGCCCCACTAGCCGTTAGAGCTTGATTCGTAACGATTCCAACGAGGGCCAGACGTGGTGGAACCCCGCGTTGAGGATCACTCCCGCGCCGATAGAAAAGACGGCGATTATGCCGAAAATCACCAAGGCGACGACGGAGGTTGGAATACCGCCGGATTGCGGAACGCTGGAAAAATCGATCGTTTCGGGTTTGTCGCGCATCGCGTTACGCCGCCTTTCCAAAGTTGCCGAGCACGTGCGCCCCGGCGAGCAGCGCGATGAGCGCTCCGAAGGCCAGCAGCGCCAACATGATTTTGAAGAACTGGTTGTCGAGCCCCGGCGTCTTCCAGTCGTTCTTTAACGCGACGACCGAGACGAAGAACACAACGATACCGCCGGCGATGGCGCCGGCCCGTTCGATATTGGCGATCATTGAACCAGTCACGTTCGCGGCTCCTTAGATAAGGTAAAAGATCGAGAAAAGCACGACCCAGATGATATCGACGAAATGCCAGTACAGCGTGCCGGCGGTGAGACCGAAATGCTTGTCTTTGGTATACACGCCGTGGATCGACTGCAACAGCAGGACGGTAAGATAGACGACGCCGACGGCGACGTGGAACCCGTGCATTCCGGTGAGCGTGAAGAACGAGGCTCCGAAGATGCCGCTCCCCGCCCATGAGACTTTATCGACGAAATAGAGATGCGTGTATTCGTACGCCTGCCCACCAAGGAAGGCGATCCCGAGCACGATCGTCGCGATCAGCATGCCCGCGTATTTATTGAAGTTCCCGTGCTTCCAGTTCTCGAGCGCGTAATGCATCGTCGCGCCGGAACCGAAGAGCACCACGGAGTTCCACGCTGCGAACGCAACGTCGAGCCGAGCGATACCCGGCGGCGGCCACGACTGGCCGCTATTCCGAAGGTAGAGATACGCGAAGATGAACGCCGAGAACAGCACGACGTCGCTGAACAGGAAAAACAGGAACCCCGTCAACCGCAGGTCGCGCGTCTCTTCGTAAAAACGATCGACGCCGCCCTCGGCGTGTTCGGCATGCTGTTGGGGAAGTGAGGCGACTGCCACCGTTACTACCTTTCCTCGGAAACGCGATCAGTGAGCGCCGGCCGGAACCGGAGCGGGGGCATCGGTAAGTTCGTCCTCGAGCCCGCGATACGGAAGCGGCTCGCTGAAATCGTAGGGCAGGCCGTAGACGGTCGGCACGTGTTTGAAGTTGTAGTAATGCGGCGGCGACGGAATCTGCCACTCGAGCGTACGCGCCTTCCAGGGATTCGGGCCGGCCTTCTTGCCGCGCCGCAGACTCACGAGAATATTGATGAAGAAGAGTAAAATCGCGAACGTCATCACGTAGGACGAGACCGATTCCACGCGGTTCCAGAACTGGAACTGCGGATCGTAGACGGCGACGCGACGCGGCATGCCTTCGAACCCGAGCCAGTGCATCGGCAAGAACGTGCCGTTGAAGCCCGCAACGAAGAGCCAGAAGTGCCACTTCCCGAGCGTCTCGTTCATCATGCGCCCCGACATTTTCGGGAACCAATAGTAGAAGCCGGCGAAGATACCCATGAGGCTGCCGCCGACGAGCACGTAGTGGAAATGTGCGACCACGAAATAGGTGCCGTGGAGATGGAGATCGGTGGGCACCGAGGCGAGGAAGATGCCGGTGATACCGCCGAGTGCGAAGAGCACCACGAAGCCGATTGCGAAGAGCATCGCGCTGGTGAAGTGGATCTTTCCACCCCAGAGCGTGGTGATCCACGAGAAGATTTTGACGCCGGTCGGCACCGCGATGACGAACGTCAACAACATGAACGGAAGCTGCATGAACGGCGCGAGCCCCGAGGTGAACATGTGATGCGCCCAGACCATGAAGCCGGCGAGCGCGATCGTCACCGACGAGAACGCGATCATCTTATAGCCGAAGATCGGTTTGCGCGCGAAGGTCGGCAGAATCTCCGAGATCATTCCGAACGCCGGAAGGATCATGATGTAGACGGCGGGGTGCGAATAGAACCAGAACATATGCTGCCAGAGCAACGGGCTGCCGCCTTTGGTCGGGTCGAAGAACGGGACGCCGAACTGGCGCTCCATGAAGAGTGCGGCGAGCGCGCCCGCGAGCGCGGTCGTTGCGACCATCGAGAGCGGCGCGGTCGCCAACTGTGCCCAAACGAAGAGCGGCATGCGCGTGAGGGTCATGCCCGGCGCACGCATCTTGAGGATCGTCACCATGAAGTTCATACCGGTCAACGTCGAACTGATACCGACCAAGAAGATCGCGGCGCACCACATCGAGGTACCCGCCTCGCCTTGCAGCGACATCGGCGGATATTCGGTCCAGCCGGCGACCGGCGCGCCCATAAGGAACGAACTAAAGAGCATCAATCCGGCGACCGGGAACATCCAGAAGCTGATCATGTTCAGCCATGGGAATGCGACGTCGCGAGCGCCGATTTGGAGCGGCATGACGAAGTTTCCGAAGGCGCCGGTCATCAGGGGAATGACGACGAGCCAGACCATCGCACTACCGTGGATCGAATAAACTTCGTTATAGGTGTTGTTACTGACGAAGCCGCCGTTCGCATTCATAAGCTGCGTACGGATCACCTCGGCGAGAAGACCGGCGAGCACGAGAAAGATAAAGCCGGTGATGAGATACTGAATGCCGATGATCTTGTGATCGATCGAGAATACGTATCGCCGGATAAAGCCCTGCGGCTCGGGATGAACGTGGTCGGCGATTCCGCCGCCGACGTGAGTTGCTGCTACTGCCATGATCTTTCTCCCGCTACTTCAACGAGTTGAGGTAGGCTACGAGGTTTGCGATGTCTTTGTCGGTAAGCGCGTTCTGCACCTGAGTGGGCATTTGGCCGTACGAGCCCTGCAGGCCGTGCTGGAGAATATCGGCGACGTTCGCCGGCGTCGCCGGCTTGCCGCTGAGCAAGTTGGGGTGCGCCGGGTCGTGCAACACGCCCTTCAGGCCCGGGCCGACGATGCGTTTCGAGAACGGCGCTATGGCGTGACAGGCCGAGCACTTCTGCGAGAAGAGCACCTGGCCGGCGGCGGCCGAACCGTCACTGAGATCGATCGGTGCCGACGAGATCTGCGGCAACGCATTGCTCGCCGTCGCGTTCTTCACTTGCCAGCCGTGGTACCACGCGTCGAACTGCGCCTTCGGTTCGATCACGAGATACTGTTTGTTCATCACGCCGTGTTCGACGCCGCAAAATTCGGTGCAAATAATACGGTAGCGGCCGACGCGGTCGGTGGTAAAGCGCATCACGTTGATGAGCCCCGGAACCATATCTTGCTTCAGGCGCATCGCCGGAACCCAGAACGAATGGATCACGTCTTCGGAGCTGACGTTGAGCGTCACCGGCTCCCCGACCGGCAAGTGCATGTTCCCGGTGACTTCGCCGTTGATTCCGGGATAGCGGAACGTGTAGAACCACTGGTGCCCGATCGATTCAACGACCAGGCCCGCCGGCGTCGACGCCGACGCGATTTGAATCGGGAACCAAACGCGAACGCTCACCCAAGAAATCAGGATGACCGCAATCGTCGGCAGAACCGTCCACCAGAGTTCGAGCTTATGGTTGTCGTGAATTTGCACGCCGAGCGCATCGGGCGGATCGTCCTTGCGAGCGCGGAAGACGATCGAGAAAAAGATCGCATAGCCGAGGATGTAGATGAAGAGCGCGATACCGACCGCGAGGAAAACCCGGAAGAGCTCGTCGATCTGCGTCGCGACGGTCACCGCCGTCGGCATCCAGCGCGAGAGCGGCGTTACGGCCCAAAAATACATATTTGCAATCGCAAGCAACGTGAGGAGGCCCGTAAACGGCCAGAAGCCCGGACCGAGGCCCTTCACGCTGGACTCTTTCTCAACCACCGGTAATCCTTTCACGACGCATCATTCGGAGAAGCGCTTCTCCGGATATTCCCAACTCGTTCCCAACTATAGAAAGAGCGAGCGGCTCCTGCACCGACTTTAGAAGTCGAAGCTCTCTCTCGTCGCTTACTTCTTCAGGGCCGCCGCGAACTCCCCGACGCGGGCGGCGAGACCGGTGAGCGCCGTCCCGACGACGACGGCATCGGCCCCCGCTCGCAGAGCACCTTCTCCTGCTTCGGGGCTCCCGATCCCGCCTTCACAGATCGTAAAGCCGCCGAGCTCGGCGATCCGCGCGACGAGATCGAGCGCAGGCAGGGGCGTCCCGCTGGTATCCGCGGTGTAGCCGCAGAGCGTCGTGGCGAGCAGATCGGCGCCGAGTGCGTGCGCCGCGCGCGCGTCATCGATGGTCGCGCAATCGGCCATCGCCGAACGCGAGGCGGCGTGGATCGAGGCGACGATCCGTTCGAGCGTCGTGCCCTCGGGGCGTGCGCGGCGGGTCGCATCGAACGCAACGATCTCGGCGCCGGCCTCGATGATCTCCTCGACCTCGCGAAGCGTCGGCGTAATGTAGGGCTCGAATCCCGGATACTCGCGTTTCACCAGGCCGATGACGGGGAGGGTGCACCTTGCTTTTACGGCACGGATATGCGACGCGCTCTGAATGCGGAGCCCCACGGCGCCGCCCTCCTGCGCTGCGAGCGCGAGCGCGGCGATCGTGCCCGGATCGTCGAGCGCGCTGCCGGGTTTCGCTTGCACCGAAACAATGAGGCCGCCGCGAAGCGATGCGAGCGAGATCATTTCCCCACCAACTCCGGCGCGCGGAGCCCTGCCTGAAGGAACGCGAGCAGCACGGCACCGAGCGGCGCTTCGTAGATCGGCGCTCGGATACGCGCCCCGGGCAGCTTCCCGCGCAGGGCGGCGCGGAGCGCTCGTTCGAAGGTCGCGTTCTCCGCGAGGCCGCCGAGCACGGCGAGATCGGGGGTTCGTAGCCGTGCGAGCCGTGCCGCGGCGCGAATCTCCTCCGCAAGCGCGAGCGCGTGAGCGCGCAGGATACCGCGCGCTCCCCGGTCGCCCCGCCGAGCTAGCGCGAGCAGCAGCGGCGCAAACGCTGCGAGCTCCGAACGCGCGATCGCACCGTTATAAAAAGCCTGCACGCACGCGATCGCCGAACGACCGAAGTGCCGTTCGAGCGAGCCGCGTAGTGCGGTGTCGCGCCTCTCGTCCTCGGCGGCCGCCGCGGCGCGCAGCGCGTCGCGAGCGAGCCCGAACGCCGAGCCCCCGTCGCCGAAGAGATAGCCGTGCCCGCCGACCCGCACCTCGCTGCCGTCGCGCGCGCGCGCGCGAACTACCGATCCGGTTCCGGCGATCGCCACGATTCCCGGCGCACCGGCGTGCGCTCCCGCGAGCGCGATCTCCGCATCGTGCGTGTAACGTAGGCTCCGGGCGCGAATGCGCGGCCGGCGCCCCCGCAGCGCCTCCTCGAAACCGCTGATGCCGACGACGACGCTCTCGAAGCGCATCGATGCCGGAAGCCGGGCGCGCCGCAGCGCTGCGGCGAGCGTTCCTTCGACGGCATCGCGCAGGCGCGTCGAAGCGCTCCCGAGCCCGAGTTCGTCGCCGGGCGCCCCGCTCGCGCGCGCGATTGCATTGCCCGCTTCGTCGACGATCGCGGCTTTCGTCGCACTCTGCCCGACATCGACTCCCGCGAAAAAGCGCATCGGCTCCTCAGTCGAGCGCGAGCAACGACCGCGCGTATTCGTTCGCGGCGAATTCACGCGCGGCACGATTTTCGAGCCGCGCGACATCGCCGACGCGCTCGCGATGATGGTAGAGTTCGTGGCCGACGGCGAGCGAAATAAATTCCCCGAGTTCGCCGGATGCGAGGTGCTCGGCGATCCGCAGGTTGACCCGAATCGTCGGGCCCTGCGGATCGTACTCGGAGCGCAGTTCATCGACACCCCATTCACCGAGATCGGCAAACTCAACGGCAACCCCAAGCGCTCGTGCGCGGCGTAATGCTTCACTCATTCTTTACGATTCCCCCAAGTCCACTCCATCGGTTTGCAACGCAGCGCGCAGCACGGAGATATCGATATCTCCGACCGGGCGCGCGCTCTTCTTCGCTAATGCCGCCGCAGTTCCGGCTGCCTGACCGAGCGTCATCACCGTCGGCGTCAAACGCGTCGAGGCTAACGCTTCGTGCGTCGTCGATATGCAACGTCCCGCGACGACGAGCCCCGCGACGCGCTCGGGGATCATGCAGCGAAACGGAATTTCGTAGGCCCTTCCTTCGGAAATACGATGCGTCACCGTTCCGGCTCCCGACGGATCGTGAATGTCGATCGGGTAGGCGCTGCGCGCTACCGCATCGCCGAAATGCTTTGCCGACACGACATCGTCGCGCGTGAGCGTGTACCGGCCGACGATACGTCGCGATTCGCGAATGCCGACCTGCGTGCCGCTGGCGAGAATGCGCGCCCGTTCGAAACCGGGAACGTACGAATTGAAGAAGCGAATGAGTTCGGATGCCTGACGGCGCGCTTCGATCTCGGCACGCGTGAGATCGAATGCGTCGAGCGGATCGACGTCGAGGACGCGCGACATGTTCACCGTCATTTCGTCGGGATAGGGCGAGGCGAAGAGCGAGACGATATCGCGCGGAATCGTGACGTCGCCGCGGGCGCGCGCGAGATTCCAGAGATCCCAAAGCCCCGCGACCGCCGAGAGATTTTCGGGACGCAGTTCTTCCACCGGCAACGAACTGCGCACCTGATCGGGATGCGCGCGTAGATACGCCGCAAGTGCATCGGTGTCGACCGGCCCGATTCGCAGCATCAAACTCGCAGGCTGCACGCGCCCGCGCTCATCCCCCCGCTCCGTCGCCGCGCCCGCGGAATGCGCGACGAGCGCGTCGGCGGTCGCATCGACGATCGTCGTTCCGAAAAATTCGAGCTCGCCGCCGATCGTCGCGACGCGCACGCCGACGACGCGCGACTGTTCGCAGATCGCCGAGAGGAACCAGGCGTGCAAGAGAAGGTTGACGCCTGCCTCGGACATCATCTCGAAGAGCAGCGCTTTGTGCAGCTCCGGATCGAAGGGCGTGATCGTTGCGACGTAATCCGAGCTGTCGTGGAGATGCCCCGGCGAGCCGCCGACCGCCCGGAGGCGCTCGACGATCTCCTGTGCGATTCCGCCGACGATGCGGGTCGCACCGGAGTGAAAGGTCATCCAAGGGCCGACCATCGCCGCGGTCGCGGTGCCGCCGAGAAAGCCGTACCGTTCGATCAGCAAGGTTCGTGCGCCGTGGCGGGCGGCGGCGATAGCGGCGGCACACCCGGCGTTCCCGCCGCCGACGACGATCGTGTCGTAGCGCTCCATCGTTCCGGGAGTTCCCACCCCGAGGCACGCTCCCTGGTGCGCCCAATCGCCCCGGCGCCCAAAACAAGGTCAAAGCGCCTCGAACGGGTATTGAGGGCCTTCATGCTGCTACAACGAGTCAAGCCGCTCTCGCGCCTTTTGGCCGAGGCCGGCGATCAAAAAACCGCTCTGAAGAAAACGCTCGGCCCGGGTGCGCTGACGGCGATGGGAATCGGCGCCATTATCGGCACCGGGATCTTCGTGCTCACCGGCGTCGCCGCCGCAAAATACTCCGGCCCGGCGCTCACCGTCTCGTTTATTATCGCCGGTATCGTGAGCGCCTTTGCCGCGCTCTGTTACTCCGAGGTTGCCAGCCGCGTCCCGATCGCCGGAAGCGCGTATACCTTCGCGTATGCATCGCTCGGTGAGTTCGTCGCCTGGATTATCGGCTGGGATCTCGTTTTAGAATACGCGCTCGGTGCCGCCACCGTCAGTATCGGCTGGTCGGGATATTTTACGAATTTTCTCAGCCACTTCGGCATCAATATTCCCGCTGCGTGGCAGCATAATTACTGGGATACCGGGCCGTCGGGTGAAGCGATTCACGGAATCATGAATTTGCCGGCGTTCCTCATCATTTGCCTTATCGGCGTCCTGTTGATTCGCGGAACGCGTGAATCCGCACTCGTGAACGCGATTATCGTGACGGTGAAGGTGGCCATCGTGCTCTTCTTTATCGGCGTCGGCTTCGCACACGTCAACACCGGCAATTGGGTACCGTACTTCCCGTTCGGCTGGGGCGGAACGCTCTTCGGCGCGTTCTTCGTGTTCTTCGCGTATATCGGTTTCGATGCGGTTTCGACCGCCGCCGAGGAAGCGAAGAATCCGCAACGCGATATGCCGATCGCGATCATCGGGAGCCTCGCCATCTGCACGGTGCTCTACATTATCGTCGCGGCGATTCTCACCGGCATGGTGCGGTATACCCACCTCAACGTTCCGCAGCCCGTCGCCTACGCCGTCGAGCACGTCGGCCTTCCCGGCTGGATGAGCCTCGTCATCTCGATCGGTGCGATCGCCGGCCTCACCACGGTGCTGCTGGTAATGATGTACGGCCAGACGCGCGTCTTCTTTGCGATGTCGCGCGACGGCCTGCTCCCCGCGGTCTTTTCGAAGGTGCACCCGACGCTACGTACTCCCGCCACCTCGACGGCGATGTTCACCATCTTCATCGCACTCATCGCGGCCTTCACGCCGATCTCGGTGGTCGGCTCGCTGACGAATATGGGAACGCTCGCAGCATTCGTGCTGGTATCGATCTCCGTACCGATCCTGCGCAAGCTCTATCCGGAAGCGAAAGGATTCTCGGTACCGTTCGGCCCGTACATCATTCCGATCACCTCGGCGATCCTCGCCACGTTGCTGCTCTTAGCACCCTTCGTCGACACGACCGTCCCGCGTATTTTGGGGCTTCCGTTGCCGTGGTTCGGGTTCGTCGTTTGGCTCATCATCGGCCTTGCCGTCTACTTCCTCTACGGCCGTTCGCATAGCCACGTCGGCATCAACGAAGGTGCGGCGACGAAAACCTAACTCTCGAAATACCGTTTCGTGCGCGCCGGGCTAGGGTTGCTCGGCGCGCACGAATACTAAGGTGACGCGTTCGTTTGCGTCACAACCGCGAAGCTCGTCGAGTAAGAGCGCAACGATACGCTCGGCGTCGGCGAACCCCCGCAACTCCGATATTCGGCCGCGGCGCAGCGCATAGAGTTCGGGCAGGCGCCGCCCGACATCGCCGAAACGCGTCACCGCCTCGATTCCCTCGCGGGCGTGCCGTTCTACCGTGGCGACGCGCGCGCGCACGAGCCGCGCGAACGGCGTTGAGAGGCGCACCACTCCGCTCGTATCGACGACGCGCAGATTGCGCTCGTGCCGAAAGCCCTGCAGCTCCTCACTCACCTCGATCCGTTCGAGCGCTTCGACGGCAACGCCGAGGCTCGATGCCGCCGTGCGCGCCCACGCGGCGGCATCGGCCCGCGCCCGCGCCGCGACGGCGCCGCCGACAGCACCACCCGCGGTTGCAAGCACGCGATTGCGGATCGGGTCGATCGAGATATCGACCTCGATACTCGTCGGATCGGCTCCACTTTCGATCGCGCGATCGCTCACTTCGCGGCGAAGACGCGCGAGTTGCTCGACGCTGGGATCGACGATCTGCCGCTCGATGCTGTCGCGCACCAGAGCGAGCGCGACCCCAACCGGCGAGATGACTTCATGATCGCGGGCGATACGGACGCGCAGGTTCATCGTGCGAGCGAGGTGCGGAACGATCGCGCGCGCTGCGCCACCGCCGCCGACGAGTTCGAGCAGACCTTCGTCGAGCCCGTACTCCGCGATCAGCGCGCGAATGGTCGGAACGATGCCGGCAATCGCGCGGTCGAGGATCGCACGCGCGAGCGCTTCGGGCTCGGTGCCGCGCGCCGCCGCGACGAGAGCGAAGGCCCGGCGCAACGCCTCGTCGTTGCCGCGCCCGAACTCCGCGTCGGGAACGTCGCCGAGCAGATTCGCCGCGCAGGTCGGCGTTAACGCGATGTTGCGCCCGTCGGCACCGTGCAGCGCGAGAATATCGCCGTCGGCGACGCGCGCCTCGCGCAGATCCTCGGGGCTGCAGAACGCCGCATAGCGATAGCCGGCGATATGCGCGCTGCGCGGCCCGACCGCTTCGATGCCGCCCGCGTTCGCGCGCACGAGGCTTCCGCCCGCGATACCCAGCGTGCGCACGTCGAGCGTCCGTAGCAACAAGCGGTGCGCGCCGATGCGACCGGGGCGCATCTGCGCGCGCCCGCTCCGTATCACCGAGCAGTCCGAACTCGTTCCGCCGACTTCGATGAAGACGGCATCGGTGACGTTCTCGTGCAGCAGCGCGCCCGCGATCCCCGCCGCCGGCCCGGAGAGTAACGTCGCCAGCGGGCGCCGTTCGATCTCGCCGATCGACATGACGCCGCCGTCGCTGCGCATCACCATCAACGGCGCGGTAATTCCCGCCGCGTGAAGCGCCCGCTCCGTGCTTCGCGCCGCGCGCAGCATCCGTGGAAGCAGCGCGGCGTTCAGCGCCGCGGTTCGCGTGCGTGCGCGCAGGCCGTAGAGCGAACTCGCATCGCTTCCCGTCGTCGCGGGAAGATCGAATGCTCGCGCCATCTCGGCGACCCGCCGTTCGCCGAGTGGGCGATCGACCCCGAACGCGCTGCTCACCGCGAGCGCTTCGACGTGGTGCTCGCGCTGCAAGAGCGCGATTGCTTCGCGTTGCGCGCGTTCGTCGCGCGCGTCGGCGAACGCCGCATGCGGGGCGAACGGGCGCTCGCCGAGAGAGAATGCTCGCACGCGCATCTGCATCCGGGCGAACGGCGCGGAGCCATCGAGCAGGCCGAGGATGCCGACGCGCGCGAGGTCGCCTTCGAGCAACGCGTTGGTCGCCTGGGTCGTCGAGTGCGCGACGAACGCGATGCGCGCCGGGTCGATACCCGATGCGATCAATCGTTCGAGGCTCTCGCGTATCCCTTCGGCGACGCCGTGCTCGGCTTCGTGCGTCGTCGGAACCTTGATGCGCGCGACGACGCTTCGTTCGCGCGGATCGATCGCGACGGCGTCGGTGAACGTGCCGCCGACGTCGATACCGACGCGAAGCGGGGTTAACGTGCCGATCGTTCTCGCGCCGGGAGACTCTTCGCGAGTTCGTCGTAGAGCATCGCCATCGTTTCGATGCCGCCGAAAAACTGCTTCAGCGAGAACTTTTCGTTCGGTGCGTGAATGCGATCGTCGGGAAGGCCGACCCCAATCATCACTTGCGGCAACCCGAACATGCGGTCGAAACTTCCAACCGGAGTAATCGAGCCGCCGGTGCCGATAAAGACCGGCGCTTTACCAAATCCGCGTTTCATCGCCGAGGCCGCCGCCGCGACGGCGGGGTGATCGCGCCCGATCAGCACCGCGCGTGCGGTGCCTTCATCTTCGACGTGCACGCGCACTCCGGCGGGCGCGTGCGCGAGCAGATAGGTTTTCACGGCATCGCGCACTACGAGCGGATCTTGCGCGCCGACGAGCCGCGCGGAGAGCTTCGCGCACGCGAACGACGGAATCACCGTCTTATGCCCCGGGCCCTGATAGCCGCCCCAAATACCGTTGCATTCCAGCGTCGGGCGATACCACATACGCGCGAGTGGATGCACCCCGCGCTCTCCCCAGAGCTGGGGAACGCCGAGTTCGGCGGCCGACGCCTTCTCGTCGTAGGCGAGGGCACGCACCTGCGTATCGATTGCCTCGTCGAGTTCGGGCGCACCTTCGTAAAAACCCGGCACGACGACGCGCGCGCGCTCGTCTTTGAGCGACGCAATCAACATCGCCAACGCCTCGATCGGGTTGCGCACGAGCCGATCTAAATAGCCCGAATGCAGATCTTCGCTCGGCCCGGTGACGCGCACGTCCCAATGCACGAGGCCGCGAACCGAGGTGGTGAGCGCAGGGGTATCTTCGGCGTAGACCGCCGTGTCGGAGATCACCGCGAGGTCGGCTTGAAAGAGATCGCGGTAACGCGCGAGCGCACTTTCGAAATTCGGCGACCCGATCTCTTCTTCGCCTTCGACTAACACGATCGCGTTAATCGGCAGGTCGCCGCGCACGCGCACGTGCGCTTCGAGCGCGGCGAGATGCATGAGCACCTGCCCTTTGTCGTCGACCGCTCCGCGGCCGTAGATATTTCCGTCGCGCACCGTTCCCTCGAATGGCGGCGAGAGCCAGAGATCGAACGGCTCGGGCGGCTGCACGTCGTAATGCCCGTAGATGAGGACGGTCGGCTTCGCGGGGTCGTGCCCGTACCGGCCGTAGGCAAACGGCGCGCCGTCGGTCGCGAGCAATTCCGCTTCGAACCCGATCTCACGCATGCGCTCCACGAGGAGCGTCGCGCAGCGTTGCATATCGCCGCGATGCTGAGGATTTGCTGAGACCGATGGGATCGCGATCAACGCTTTTAATTCTTCGAGATAGCGATCGTGCGATCTCCGTACGTGCGCGAGCAGCTCCTCGTCGTTCCCGATCATCGTAGGGCTATTCGCGCAATCGCGCCTCTACCTCTTTCGGCAGTACCGGCGCGCCGAGTTGAATCTGCCGCGTGGCTTTTCCGACACGGACCTGGAACGAATGCGCGCGCCCATCGTACGATCGCGCCTCGGATTGGAAGGTGCCGTAATCCCACCACCACCGGCCGTCGATCTTGTCGACGATCTCGCCGGTACGCATGCCCGCGGCCCACGCCGGGCCGCCCGCGCGCACGTAGACGCGCATGTACCCGTCGACGGTTTTAAAGAGCGCGAAGTAATAGGTCGGGCGCAGGTTTGCCGGCAGCGAGAGCCCGTGCGCGAAGAGCACGTGCGCGCGAATCGGATGGCGAGCCCGCCACGCGAGCAAACGGCGCGCGCCCTGCAGCGCCAGCCGTCGAACGAGGGCCGCGTTTGGATGCGGCACGACGGCGTGATCGTGCCATTCGCGCACCACCCACCCGCCGCAATCTTCGAGCCGCAGACCGATATCGAGATTTACGCCTTCCAGCAACGTAAAACGCTGCCGACGCACGTAGACGTACGCGGCATACGGCTTCGCCGTGCAATCGCGACGCTCCGGAACGGCGTGTCGGCGCTCCACCCGAAAGCCGGCGCGCGCGAGCGCTACCGCCACGTTCGCCGCAGCGACGCGTCCGAACCGCGTTCCATCATCGTCGACGACGATGTGGTGCGCGGCACTCGGCGGCGCGAGGAGCCCCGGCGGAAACGGAGCGCTCGGTAAGGGTGCCGCGCCGGCGACGTGCAGGCTCACCGCAAGCAACGCCGCGAGAACCGCAACGACGTACTGATAGGGAAGCGTCACGAGCATCATGCGTTCGGTACGATCGCCGGTCTGGTTCGCGACCCAGACGTTCGCGGTATTGGTCGGATCGCAGACATTTTGTACGGCGACCAACGCCATGACACCGGCGACGAGCAGCACCGGCGCGATCGCATGCGCGCCGAGCAACGCTGCGAAAAATGCGATGCCGACGCCGAAGGGATTGAGCGGGCCTCGATAGAGCACCAGCGGGCTAAGCAACCCGAAGACCAGCACGAACGCCGTCGGCCGAGCGATCCAATCGCCCGCTATCGGCGCGAGCGCCGCATGCATCGCGGGCTCTTTTACCGCGACGAGCAGCATGCCGATGCCCATAAAGAGCAGCACCGCCGGAGCGACGTCTTCGATGCCGCGAATCGCCGCACCGACGATGGTCTGCACGATCGCGCGCGGGCGAACGATCGCCGCACCGAGAACGGCCGCGATGGCGAACGCGGTGACCGCATCGAGATGAAAGAAAAAATAGAGCGGCATCGGCAAGAGCGGAACGAACATCGCGAGGGCGGGTACGCGCCGCGCACCTTCGCCCTCGACGTCGACGATCTCCGCGTCGTCGTCGCGACGCGCTTCGCGCCACGTTGCATAATCGCGCTCGCGCGCGAACCCGACGATCGCAAAAGCGAGCAGGGCGACGGCGTCGATCGCGGCGAGTGCGAGCGCAAAGGGCAGCAAGCGGCCTTCGGAGACGCCGAAGAACGTGGTGTAGAACGTCCAGTTCGCAATATTAAACGTAAACCCGAGCGCGAACGCCATGAGGAACAACGGCCCGGTGAGCCGCCGCGGGACGCCGACGGCGAGCATCGTCGGGAGCACGATCGATCCGACCATGACGATCGCGCCGAGCCCGGAGAGCGAGACGAAGAGCACCGCGGTCACCGCGCAGAGCACGAGTGCGAAGAGCAGGGGGTTCTCGCCGCCGTACTCCGCGGCAACGTTGACGATCGCGCGCGCGATGCCGGTATCGATGGTCACGCGGCCGAGCAACGCACCGAAGATGACCGCCGCGTACGCCGGCGCGAGCACCGTCACGCCGCCCGAGAAAACGGCGCTCAGGCGCACGGCCGGAACGCCCGCGACCAAGCAGAGCGCGATCGCCATGACCGGTATCGCCAGCAACGCCGGGAGGATACGGCGCACCATCAACGCCGCGCAGAGCGCGAAGACGGCGAGCATCAGCAAGGCACTCACGGAAGGCGCAACACCCGGTCGAGCGGAGGCAGCGTTCCGCGAGCGATATAATCGTTATAGGTCGCCCGCTGGATGAGGTCGGCTCGCCGAATCGCACGTTGCGCGGCGAGGTGATAGCGCTCGAGATTCGAGGCGAGGTGCCCCGGTCGGCTCTCGTTTTTCCAAGCGCGCGCGTAGAGCGGGGCGAGCCCTTCGTACCAATCCCGCAGCTCCCAGAACCAATACTTGCACCATAGCAAGTCGCGAAACGACGGCCCGTTCTTTTCGCCGATGTGCGCGCGAGCGTCGTCGTAGTAATACCGGACTTCGTGCGCTATTTGATAGGCGCGCGCGAGAACGTCGATACGGCGCGCCGCAACGAATTCGGCAAACGCCGCTCCGCGATGTGCAGGCGGGACGCGATCGAGCAAATGTTGTTCGACGCGCTCGGCCTCGAGACGTACCGCCGAAAGATCGATGCCTTTCATGCGCGCCTCGTTCTTCGCCTCGAACGGGTCGCTCCAAAAGAGTCGGTCGGTCCATTCGTGCGGCGCGGCGTCCAACCGGTGCACCGCGTCGGCGAGCGCGGCGATGTCGCTCGCATAACGCGGATCGTCGACGCCGAAGAACGTCTCCGGGAACGCGCGCGCGAATGCACGCGGCGAAAGATCGCGGCTATCCCACGCGTCGGCGGCGGCGTAGAGCACCGGATACCACGTCGTTGCATAGAGCGTCTCGCCGTCGTCGTGCCAGACGGTTTGAAAGAGGCCGAGAACGTGCGCGGCCTTCCCTTCGTCAATAAAGCGCCGTTCGTTCGGAATCGCCGTGTCGAGATCGGGAAAAATCTCGTTCCAATTATTCGCTCCCGGCGCGACCATTTGCTGGAAGCCGTCTTTGGCGACGAGATCGATATACTTCGTGAACGACCGGTCGTTTCCATAATGCCAGTCGATCAGCACGACGTTCTTGGGCAACAGCGGAGCGATCGCCGGATCGGCCTCTACG
>JAJYMV010000003.1 GCA_021786705.1 bacterium | reverse complement strand
CTCACACCCGTACGCAGTGCAGAGCGCTGCGTTGCTTTGGACGATGCTGTTACCCGGCGGCCTGCTCGCGCTCTCCATCGGGGCGTGGTGGGAGCAGGCGCGTCGTTCCGGCCGCCGCAGCATGCGTCTCGTCTCCGCGCGCCGTCGCAGCGCGACGAAGCGTTTTATTCGTGCGAACGGCCACGATAAAGCAGCCGCATAAGGCTTCGGATCAAGCTGCCTCATCCTCGAATCCGCCGCCAAAGAGCGCGGCGATATACGCATGCAATCCGGGATCGATCGAGGCGAGGCGTGCACGGGTCGCGCGCGGCCACGGCGATCCGGCATCGTTGATCTCGACGTACGCGCGCAGTCCCTCGGCGAAGTATTCATCGAGCCCGGTCGCCGCGTACGGCGTTACGAATCGCGTCGCACGCGCGAAGGCCTCGCGCACCGCCGGCGCTATTCCCGACCGGTAGACGCCGCCGCCGAGCGCGCAATCGAGCGCGTGACCGAATTCGTGCGCGACGGTCATCGGGCTCCGCGACCGAAGATAGACGCAGCGCTCCTCGACGACGAAGAGCCCGGCGGGCGGTGCGGGCCAGGCATCGACGTCGATGCGCAGCCGCACCAACGCAGCCGAGGCGGCATCGAAGCGTTCGCCCGCGCTCAGCGGCCGTACGGCGATGCGGTGCTTGCGCGCGAATCGTAGGGCCGGCACGCCGAATCGTGCGAGCGTTCTCGCAATCTCCGCTTCGCTCTCCGGTTCCCCGACGGCGATGCAGAGGCGGCGAGCGAGAGCGAGTGCGTCGTCCATCGAGCCATTGTGCTCGATGAAGATCGACGCCGCGCTACCGCTTTATTTCTGCTTCGTGTCTTTTGGCGACGCGCGCCGAATGTAGAGCGGCACGTCGGAACGCCGCAAGACTCCTTCGGCGATACTCCCGAGCATGAGCCGGCTCAAGCCGCTCCGCCCTTGCGTTCCTAGCGCGAGGAGATCGCAGTGGTGGTCGTGCGCGGCGCGGAGAATTTCGTCGACCGCCTCACCCTCGAGCACGAGGCTCTGCGTTTCGACACCTCGCGCGACGGCGCGTGCGGTCGCCTGTTTGAGAATCGCGAGCGCTCCCTCGCGCATGGAGTCGATTGCGTCGAGCGAATAGACCCCGCCGTATCCGGCGAGGGCGATATACCGCTGCACTTCGATGACGTTCACCACGAGCAAGCGCGCTTTTCGTTCGACGGCGATATCGATCGCATCGTCGAGCACGTGGTCGGCATTCGGCGATCCGTCGTAGGCCATTAAGATGTGGGTAAACATGGTGCTGCTCTCTCCTCGTAGTTCTAGGGTAGCAAGTGCGGCTTGTCGGGGTTCTCGCTCTCGAGCGCGCGTGCGAGCTGCGCCGCCTTAGCAATGCGCTCCTTATCGGCTTTCGGATACTCCGCGGGAAGCGATTGCAGAGTCGCGAGAACGATCTTGCCCACCACCGCTCGGGCGACCCATTTTCGATCGGCGGGAACGATATGCCAGGGCGCCCACGACGTATTGGTTCCGCCGAGCATCTCGCTATAGGCCCGCCGGTAGGCATCCCAATGCAAATGCCCTTCGAGATCGGCGTCGGAGAATTTCCAGAGTTTGTCGACGTTGTCGAGGCGAGCGAGCAGCCGCTGGCGCTGCTCTTCTTTGGAAATATTGAGAAAGAACTTCAGCACGATGGTGCCGCAGCGAACGAGGTGCCGCTCGAAGGCATTGATATCTTCGTAGCGTTCGCGCCAGGTCTCGGCGGCTTCGACGCCCTCGGCGCCGAGCGCTTCGCGCTGCACGCGAACGACGAGCACTTCCTCGTAGTAGGAACGATTGAAGATGCCGATCCGCCCGAATTGCGGGAGCACCTTGCTCTCGCGCCAAAGAAAATCGTGCGCGAGCTCCTTCGACGAGGGTTGCCGAAAGCCGTGGACGTCCACCCCCTGCGGGTTGATGCCCGACATGACGTGCTTGATGATCCCGTCCTTGCCGGCGGCATCCATTCCTTGCAGAACGATGAGCACCGCTCGTTCTTTGCGCGCGGCGAAAATCTCCTGAAGTGTGCTGAGATCGCGGATGTCGGCCTGGAGGAGCTGTTCGGAGTCTTCCTTCGAACGAAGGCCGCAACGCTCTGCCGGATCGAAGCGGGCGGGATCGGCCGGAGTCCCGGGAGCGAACGTGACGTTCGTGAGGTTCATGCTTGCCTTTCTGTAGCGGGCTGGAGAAGCGTCGAGGTGGCGCGTGCGATCGTTGCGTTTTCGTCGGTGGCGACGACGCGCACGGTCACGCTCGAGAGCGGATCGGAGATCGTTGCGGCGTGTACGGCATTCGCATCGAGATCGAGATTGATGCCGAGGAACGCGAGTCCGCCGACGATGGATGCGCGAATCGGCGCGAGATGTTCGCCGACCCCACCGGTGAAAACGAGCGTGTCGAGGCCGCCGAGGACGGCCGCGAGCGCTCCGACGGCTTTCGCAACCGAGGTACAGAACGCTTCGATCGCGAGGCGCGCACGCGGATCGTCGGAGCGTTCGAGCAAGCGGCGAAGATCGTGTTCGCCGCCGGAGAGTGCGTGGATGCCGCTGCGTCGTTCGAGAAGATCTCGAAGAGCGGCCGGGCTCTGCCCTCGTTCCTCCGCTAGGTAGAGCAGGACGCCGGGATCGAGGTCGCCGGGGCGCGTCGCCATGAGGATCCCGCCGAGCGGACTAAATCCCATCGTGCTCTCGATCGGCTTTCCGTCGCGCAACGCCGCCGCACTCGCACCGCTTCCCAAATGCGCGAGAATCGCGCGGCTACCGAGCCGCTCGCCCAACGTCGTCCGTACGTAGTCGTACGAAAGTCCGTGATAGCCGTAACGACGCAAAAAATCCGGCTCTGCATTTTCGATGGGAATGACGCGCGCGAGCGCGGGCAGATCGCGAAAAAATTCGGTATCGAAGCAGAGAACGTTTGGGAGTTGTGCGAGGCGCTCGTGCGTGGTGCGGAGCGCCGCCAGCGCGGAGGGCGCGTGAAGGGGATCGAGCCGTTCGAAGCGCGCGAGCCGTTCGAAGAGTTCGGGCGACGCGATTTTCGGCGTATCGTCGGGGCCGCCGAAGACCATTCGGTGCGCGACCGCGTCGAACGGAATATCGGCGGGGAGCCCGCCGTCGAGCGCCGCGACGACCGCCGCGCTCGCACCCGCCGCCGTCGGTTCTATTGCGAGGGTGCGTGTGAAGAGCGGGCGCGCGCCACCGCTCTGCGCGTCGTAGATGCCGTATTTCAGCGAAGAGGAGCCGGTATTGAAGGTGAGGACGTTCACGATTTCGCGCGCTCCGGCCATCGCCAGGCGCGAATTTCGGGCAGGTCCTCGCCGTGTTCGGTGATATAGCGACGATGCTCGATGAGGCGATCTCGAATACGCTGTTGGAGATGCGCCGCGCGTTCGCGGAGCCGCTCGACTCGCTCGATGGCGTCGCCGGCGAGATGGAAGCGGTCGAGTTCGTTGAGCACGGTCATATCGAACGGGGTCGTCGTCGTCCCGCGCTCTTGATAGCCGTGAACGTGGAAGTTGCCGTGATTCCTTCGGCGGTAGGTCAGGCGATGGATCAATCCCGGGTATCCGTGGAATGCGAAGATGACCGGACGATCGGTGGTAAAGATCGCATCGAATGCGGCATCGGTCAGGCCGTGCGGATGCTTTTCGTGCGCTTCCAAACGCATGAGATCGACGACGTTGACGACTCGTACGCGCATCTCGGGAAGGTGCTCGCGAAGAAAATCGACTGCGGCGAGCGTTTCGAGCGTCGGTACGTCGCCCGCGCACGCCATGACGACATCGGGGTTCTCTCCGTCGTCGTTGCTCGCCCACTCCCAAATGCCGAGCCCTTGGGTGCAGTGCGTGACGGCAGCCTCGATATCGAGCCATTGCGGCTCGGGCTGTTTCCCGGCGATCACGACGTTGATATAGTTCGTGCTGCGCAAACAATGATCCATGACCGAGAGCAACGTATTCGCATCGGGCGGGAGATAGACGCGCGTCACGGTTCCCGATTTATTCATGACGATATCGAGAAAGCCCGGGTCCTGGTGCGTGAAGCCGTTATGGTCCTGTCGCCATACGTGCGAAGTAATGAGGTAATTGAGCGATGCGATCGGGCGTCGCCACGGAATCGCCTTACAGGCTTCGATCCATTTCGCATGTTGGTTGAACATCGAATCGATGACGTGAACGAACGCTTCGTAGCTCGTAAAGACTCCGTGCCGCCCGGTAAGGAGATATCCCTCCAGCCAGCCCTGGCAGGCATGTTCGCTGAGCATTTCCATGACGCGCCCGTCGGGAGATACGTGGTCGTCGCCGGGCATGACGAGCGCGGTCGAACAGCGTTCGGTCGCCTCAAAGAC
>JAJYMV010000124.1 GCA_021786705.1 bacterium | reverse complement strand
TCAGCTGGTCTTTGAGATTCGTGACGCTGTCGACCCCGAAGAGAATACCGCCGCCGACCGCCGGTGCCACCTGCCCCGGCAGGGCCGTTCCCTGCGCGGCCTGCAGGACGATCGGCGCCTGCGTCGCGCTGTTGATCTCGGTTACCGCGGAGTTATACGCCGAGACAAAGGTGTTGAGCGCGTTCACTAACTGCGAGTTATCCTGCGCCACCGTCACCGTAAACGGAGAGGTGGTGTTTCCGGTCAGTTGCAGCGAGACGCCCGGTATCGCGGTCGTTACCGTGTTGCTGTTGCTGTAGTACGTCGTCGATCCGCCCGACGGGTTTGCAACCACGACCTGCGACTGCTGCCCGACCGTCGTCGTCGCTCCCGCCGCCGAGGTGAGCCCGACCGCGGTGAGAAAATTGCTGGTATCGCTCGAGGAACCAACGATAATCGATTGCGCGCCGCTGCTCTTGTTCGTCAGCGAGATCCCGCCGGTCTGCGCGTTGTACGTCGCGACGACGCCGGCATTACTCGCGTTGATCTTTGCCAACACCGACGCGAGATTATCGCCCGAGGCCGAGACGCTGATCGAAACGCCGTTAATGGTGAAGTTTCCGCTGGTAACCGGCGTGACGAAGCCTGCATCCGTACCGGTCGAATCGAACGCGACCGCCTGGTTGATGCCGCCGACACCCGCGGTCCCGGTAACGCCGGTCGTCGGCCCGGTATTGTTGATCTGCGCTCCCGAAAGGCGCAGTACGTCGAGAAGATTTCCCTGGTCGTTCGCACTACCGAGCGTGATCGGTTTGCTCCCGCTCAGGACCACCGCACCCGATGCGTTGAGCGATGCGGTGAACGACGGATCGTACGCTTGCACCGCGGTTTGAATATTCGCGAGAATCGTGTTGAGCGATTGCGTGTTGACGTCGTAATTCACCGATACGCCGTCGATGGTCACCGATCCGGTCGATCCGCTGCCGTTGGTCGGCGTGATCGCCGCATACGAATCAACGAGCGGAACGGTATTCGATGCCTGGCCGGCATAGATGCCGGCGGTCGCCGGAAGCAAGTCGGTAATCGCATGTCCAGCCGCAGTATTGCTGAGGACCGAGGTCGGCGTCGCGGTCTGTACCGAGTCGATCGTGTAGACGCCGGGAATGGCATTCCCGCCGGCGATCCCCGAGGCCACGATCGCTGCGAGGTTCGTGCTCGTCGCCGAGACGGCATCGTAGATATTCGGTTGCGAGAGCGCACCGAGTGCCGTCTGCACGGAAGAAAGAAGGTTGTTGATCTTGATCAGTTCGAGGTTGGCGGCGTTGAGCGTCGCGATCTGCTGATTGATCTGCGTCGTCGGCGCCAGCGTCAGCGCTGTCAACTTCTGAATGATCGAATTATAATCGATACCCGACACGATGCCGGGAAAAGAAACGGGGGGAACGTTCGTCCCGGGGATCTGGCTGGTAGACATGGATTCCTTTCCTCACTGCGCCCTGCGAGCAACGCGTTACGCGTTGCTGTCGAGCGTCACTCCTTGATGCTGGTCAAAAAACTCGGCGATCCCGATGAGAATCTCCGGTGGGAACTGCGCGACCTCTTGATTCGTCCGTGGATCGGAGAAAACGGTCACGATCTCGTTGGGATGGTGCAACACGCGATACGATACGTTGAGGGTAACCGGTTGTGGGTTCGTGGGCGGCCCGAAAAAGCGCGCGACCGACGAGACGACTTTCCCGTCGCCGTTCGCCGGCGCCGGGCCGAAGCCGACCTGGGGCGGAGCGCCCGACGAATTCGGCGTGCCGATCGGCCCTGACGGGGCCGGAGGTACGCTCGCAACGCTCGGTGTCGCGCCTTCTAACGGTGCGTTCTCACCCGCGCCCGGAGGGGCGCCGTTCGCACCGGAAACCGCGGCGGCTCCGGGAATCGGTGGCGGTGCAACCGCCGCTGCTGAAGTGACATCCATGTGAAATCCCCCTCGAGTACTCTCTTCTTATCATCGGCGCCGCACGAGGGGCAGTTTAGCCGACGCCCGTGCGGCTCCGAGCCCGTTCTCCGGCGAGCTGATAGGCGGTAACGGAGGCGACGAATGCGGTGGTTTGATCGAATGCGACGCGGACGTGCGAGCGGAGGGTGTCGCGCTCCGCAGGCGCCCGTTCCCATGCCCGCGCTAGCCCCGCTTCGACCGAGGCATGGTCGCCGGGGTCGACGACCTCGGCGAGGGCCCCGAAGAGCTCGCGCCCATACCCCGAGGCGGAGAGCAAGGGGAAGGCACCGGTCGCGGCGGCGGCGGCGACCACGTGGAGGCCGCGCCCCTTCCAGGCGCAGTCGGCGACCACGCGCGCCCGCGCCCGAAGCCAGGCACGGTTGGCGAGGTTGAGGTGGCGCTGCGGTATCCAGATCGCCTGCACGCCCATGGCCTCCATGAGGCTCTGAAACCACTGATGGTCGATGACCGGGCCCGTGAAAACGATGGGAAGCGACCGTTTCTTCGCCGCCAGCGCCAACGCGATCTGGTTCGAGCGCGCTTCGACCGGGAGATCGCAGAGGATGAATTCGCCCTCCCCGGCGAGGACGC
The DNA here is from genome assembly GCA_021786705.1 of bacterium. Lineage (GTDB taxonomy): Bacteria > Vulcanimicrobiota > Vulcanimicrobiia > Vulcanimicrobiales > Vulcanimicrobiaceae > JABEUX01. The sequence goes on along the minus strand of JAJYMV010000124.1, from coordinate 1,835 downwards.
GCGCATCCTCGCAGCGCGGAGCTCCTTCCACGAGCCCCGGAACCGCAATCGCGCTCCCCGCCCAACCGAAGCGGCTGCGCAGCAGCGCCTCCTCCGCGGGGCACGAGAGAATCGCAACGTCGCACCGTTCCAGCATCGCCCGAACCCCGGCCTCCGTGGCGGGGCGTGGATCGAATTCACGCTCCGGCCCGGCGTTCTCGATCGAGAGCGCGCGGGCACCGAGCGCGGCAAAATAGAGATCGAACATCGCCGCGTCGTTGACGTTGCCGTAGACCGCCTTCGTTGCCTTCGGCCCCGAGAACGCTTCGCCGCGCGGATCGTCGACGGAGAGCGATGCGACGAGCGGCATCGCAGGCACCGATTTCAGCAGCGCGACCGCCGCCGGAGCGACCTCGCTCCCCCAGGCATGCACGAGATCGTAGGACGAGAAGTCGGCGTGCGCGCCGACGGGGAAGACGCCGACGTCGAAGCCCTCGCGCTCCAAACGGCGCGCGAGCACGTGCATCGCGATCGCATCGGCATCGGGATTCGTCAGCGCATCCTCTCGCACGAGCATCGCGATGCGCCCGGAGGATCCGCCCTGCACCGCCGGCTCGTTCAGCACGCTCGCACGCGCTTCAGCTGGAGTGGCCACGAAGGAAATGCCGAGCGTGTTCGCTGTCGGCCCATCATCGGGATCGAACGAAACCGTAATCGCCGGCGGTAGCGCGACGGTCACGGGAATCGAAGTGTCGCCGCGCTCTCCGCCGTCGCGAAGCACGCGCACCCGCGCGTCGGGAAGCGCATCGGGGCGCTGCGCAACGACGAGATCGTAGGCCTCGGCGCGGCCGAACGGGGCGGGAGCGATGTCGAGCCAGCGCGAGGCAAAGGCGAGTGCCTCGGGGTCGCCGAGATCGAGCGCGACATCGGCGCCCGCGCGCGCGAGCGAGAGCGCGCCGACCGCCCCTCGCGAATCGACGACCGCGGCCCGCGTTCCGGGCCGCACGTACCGTGCGGCAAAAACGTAGGGCGCAAGATCTTCGTAAAGTTCGGTGTAGCTCGTCACGCCGAGGAGGCGCAATTCCCGGGCGCGCGCGATATCGCGCTCCGCGCGAGGATCGAAGATTTCCAAGCTCTCCGCGCGCGCGCGCCGATTGAGGAATTGAACGCGAAGCCACGGAAAGATCTTCCGTTCGATTTCATCCGCCCGTTGCGGATCGAGCGAGCGATAATCGAGCGGCCAGAGCAGCACGCTGCTCTCGCGCTCCAGCAACGAGGCGACCTCAATCTCGCAATTAAAGACGATCGTCCAGCGCTCCGCGTCACGAAAGCCGAGGTCGATCGTACAGCGTTGCGTGAGCGACCAACCGGGCTCCAAGCGCGCGAAGGCTAACGTCGCGGCACCGATCGCGGCCATCCCTTCACCGCGAGGTCGCAGAGCGAAGCGCCGATGGCGATCGTGAAATCTCACGGTTTCTCCACTTCGACGAGTCGGCGCAGCGAGCTCGGGCTGGTGTTAGGAAGGTCGGCAATGGCGAGAGTTCGCACGGCGACCTCGAGCTCTTCGTCGCGATCGAGAACTTCGACATCGGCGCAGATCTCTGGCGAAATATCGAGCGACGCGAGAATTTTTTCGATCCGGCGTTCGACCGCTGCCGCATCGCCGCCCTCGCCGAGGCGCAACGTCAGGACGACGGGATCCACGCTGCGGAACGCACGCAGATATCGCCGCATGAAACGCCCGATGGGCTCCCAGGCGGCATCGCCCCCGGAGAACTCGGCGACGAACCGCACGTCGGCGGCGCGTTCGCTGCGGTCGCTCGGCCGCTCCTCCCCGGTCACCTCGAGTTTCGGTT
>JAJYMV010000020.1 GCA_021786705.1 bacterium | reverse complement strand
GGCGCGGTACGGCGTGGACGGGGCGGCGTTGCTCGATTTCAGCGTGAACGTGAATCCGCTCGGCGCGCCGAGAGCGGTGCTCGATTATCTCGAAGACGGCGCGTCGCTGCGGCGCGCGCTCGCCGCCTACCCCGACCGTGATGCGAGAGCGCTGAAAGAAGCGCTCACCGAGCGTTACGAGATACTGGCCGACGCAATCGTCGTCGGAAACGGCAGCGCGGCGTTGCTCGATGCGGTGTTGCGCGCGCTGCCGCCGGGGCCGTGCCTCGTTCCGGTGCCGGCATTTAGCGAATACGCGCGCGCGATCGCCGCGTGCGGATATAGCCGGCGCACGTTCCCGCTCGATAGCGCAAATGATTTTCGCCTCGACGTTGCCGAAACGATCGAGGCGTTGCAGCGCGAGCGTCCCGCCGTGCTGATTCTTACCAATCCACACAACCCATCGGGAGCGCTCTGCGGGCGCGATGCACTTCGCACGATCGTTCGGGCCGCCTCGGCAATGCGATGCACGGTGCTGCTCGACGAGGCCTTTATCGATTACGCGCCCGCGGAATCGCTGACGGCGGAGGCGGCGGAGAGCGAACATTTGGTCGTGCTTCGGTCGCTAACGAAATTTTTCGCGATGCCGGCGATGCGCGTCGGCTACGCCGTCGCGGTGCCGACGGTCGCGCGCCGCATCGAAGCGCGGCTGCCTTCCTGGCCGGTTGGCACCTTCGCCATCGAAGCGGGTGCGCGCGCGCTGCGCGACCGACAGTTCGAGGAGCGCAGCATCGCGCAGAATGCAGATTCGCGCGACGCACTCGCCTGCCGACTCCGCGAGCTCGGGCTGCGCGTGCTCCCTTCAGCGGCGAATTTCTTGTTGTGCGAGATCCCCGCTTCGTGGGGAGCGCGCGGCGCGATCTGCGAGCGGCTCGTGCGTTCGTGGGGAATCGTCGCGCGCGATTGCGGCGACTACGAGGGTTGCGCGCAGCGCTCGTTCGTGCGCGTCGGCGTAAAAGATGTTACCAGCAACGAACGGCTCGTTCGGGCATTTCGTTCGCTATCACCACTATCACCAAGAGAGGAAAAACGATGAAGGCCCGCGATCGTTTCGACGCATCGTTCCAAGAGCAACTGACCGAGTTATTCGAATCGCGCCGCGACGTGCGGAGCTTTCGCAGCGACCCGGTTCCCGACGACCTCGTCGCCGAGCTCGTCAATCTGACGCGTTTTAGCCCATCGGTCGGTTATTCGCAGCCTTGGCGCTTCGTGCGGGTCGACGCCCAGGCGCGGCGCGAAGCCGTTACGGCGTCGTTTCAACGAGCGAGCGCGGCGGCGCAGGCGACGTACTCCGGAGAGGATGCGGCTTTGTACGCGCGCTTGAAACTCGCGGGGTTTCGCGAAGCCCCCGTACACCTTGCCGTATTTTGCGACGAATCGACCGATACCGGAAAAGGATTGGGCGCGAAGAGCATGCCCGAAACGCGCGCCTATTCCACGACGATGGCGATCTACACGCTTTGGCTTGCGGCGCGCGCGCGCGGCATCGGCTTGGGATGGATCTCGATCCTCGAGCCCGATGTCGTCGAACGCACGCTCGAGGTTCCCGAGGGATGGCGCTTTATCGCCTATCTCTGCCTGGGCTATCCGGCGAGCTACGAAAAAACGCCGGAATTACTGCGCGTAGGCTGGGAACGTTTCGATTCCCGCTCCACACAACTCACCATTCGATAGGAAAGGCCGACTATGCCCATCGCTACGAGAATCGATCCCATCGATGCACGTGCCGCCCAACTCGCGCGCGAGCGAATCGATCAACTCACCAAACCCGTGCGCAGCTTAGGGCGCATCGAAGAACTTGCCGTGCAACTCGCCGGCATCGCCGGGAACCCCATGCTTGCGGGAACCTACGAACGCCGCGTCGTGCTCGTCGGCGCGGGCGACCACGGCGTCACCGAGGAAGGCGTCAGCGCGTACCCCAGCGAGGTAACTCCGCAGATGGTCGGCGCATTTCTTGCCGAGATGGCGGCGATCAATGCATTCGCGCGCGCCGTCGATGCGCAGGTGTACGTGGCGAACTTCGGCGTCGCCGCGGCGCTGCCCGAACACGAACGGCTCTTCGATCTCAGCGTTGGAAAGGGCACGAAAAATTTCTTTCGCGAGCCTGCGATGAGCGATGCAAGCGTGCGGGAGGCGTTGGGGGCCGGTGCAACGGCGTTCGAACGTTTGCGCGAACGTACCCCGGTGGACGTGCTCGCGCTCGGCGAGATGGGCATCGGCAATACGACGAGCGCAGCGGCGCTGATCTGCGCGCTGAGCGGTGCGGATGCAGAAGAAATCGTCGGGCGCGGCACCGGTGTCGACGATGCGGGCTACCGGAGAAAGCTCGCCGTCGTGCGCGCGGGTGCGGCGCGTTGCGATCGCAACGACTGGCGGGCGTGCGCGCGCGAAGTCGGCGGATTCGAAATTATCGGTTTGGCGGGCGCGATGCTGGCGGCGGCATCGGCGCGCGTGCCGGTGGTACTCGATGGGTTTATCGTTGCCGCGGCTGCGTTGCTCGCATCGCGTATCGAACCGAACGCAACCGGCTATTTTATCGCGGCGCATCGTTCGCAGGAGCGCGGCCATGCCGTCGTGTTGGAGCTGTTGGGGTTAAAGCCGCTCCTCGATTTAGAATTGCGGCTCGGCGAGGGCAGCGGTGCGGCGCTCGCATTGCCGCTGCTCGAAGCGGCGGCGCGCATGGTGCGCGAGATGAAGACGTTCGCCGAGGCGGGGGTTGCGACGGCGCACGAGGAGCCGGCGCTATCTTAAAACGCAGCGCGAACGCCGTGGCGAGTGCGTTTCACTACTTTAGCGTTCTCCCGTTCGGCCGCGCGACCGAGAGCTCGCCGCCCGATAGCTATGCGATCGTGCTCCTGCCGATCGTCGGTGTGACGATCGGCGCGGCGAGCGGTGCGGCGGGGGCGCTCGTCGCGCGGTGGGCTATCGAGCCGTGGCCCGCACTCGTCGCCTTCGTTGCGAGCGTGCTGCTGACGGGCGCGATTCACATCGACGGATTTCTGGATTGCTGCGATGGAGTTTTGGCGAGCGTTCCACCGCGGCGGCGATTAGAGATTCTCAAAGACCCGCGGCACGGAACCTATGCCGTCGTCGGCATGGTGTTGCTCGCGCTCTTCTGGGTTGCGGCGCTGCAGAGCATTCCCCCCGCGAAATTGCTGCTCGCGCTTGCGTTGAGCGGCGCTCTCGCGCGCCTATCGGCGGTTCCGTTGCTGCGGCTCTTTCGCTACGCATATGCCGAGACGGCGTCGCGCAACATCGAATCGCCGGCGGAGATCGCCGCGTTCGTGCTGCTGGCGATCGGCACCGCACTGCTCGCGGCGATGCTCTCGCCGTGGGCGCTACTCTTGCTGCCCGCGGCGGGCGCGTTGGCGGTGGGAATTGCATGGGGCTGCGCGCGCCGATTAGATGGCAGCGTTACCGGCGATGTCTACGGCGCGGCGATCGTTCTCGTGGAGGTCGCGCTGCTCGTCGCGATCGCGTTGCTGCCGTGGCGCTAACGTTTATTACCGGCCCGGTACGATCGGGGAAATCGCGCTTTGCGTTGCAACTCGCGCGGGGATCGGGGAAAGAGGTGACGTTCGTTGCGACGGCGGCGCGCTATCCCGATGATGCGGAGTGGGGCGAACGGATCGCGCGCCATCGTGCGGAGCGCCCGACGAATTGGCCGACGATTGAAACCGCATGCGAACCACGGCGCGAGCTGGCGCAGCTCCCGGCATCGTTCACCGAGCGCGACCTGCTGCTCGTCGACTCGCTCGGCACCTGGCTCGCCGACGAACTACTGCGCGTGCCTCCCGACGAGATATTCGAACGTGGGCGCGCGTTAGCGGCTGCGTTTTCCGATGCGCGTTGCTCGGCGATCGTGGTGAGCGAGGAGACGGGGTGGGGCATCGTGCCGGAGTACCCATCGGCGCGCGCCTTTCGCGACGCGCTCGGGCGGCTCAACGCGGAATTTGCGCGCGTCGCGGTCGCCGCGTATCTCGTCATCTCCGGCTACGCGCTCGATTTAAAACGTGGCACCCCGATAGAACCACCCCCCGAGTAGGGAGCATAACGCCGCAGAAAAACGAGGGCTTGCTTCCAATAATGTTTTAGCGACGGGAGTATCGGGAATGCTTTGCACATGAGATCCCTTACTCGCCGAACCGCTGCGGGCCTCATCGTGGCTACGGTTGTGACTCCGTTGGCCGCAATTGCTGCTGCACCGTCCAAGAAAATGGACGTCATCGAGCTTCTCGAGGCGGAGCACCGCGGCGCGGAGGCGCTCATGAATCGCATACTCGCCTCGGGCGACGCTGCCGAGCGCGAACGGTTGCTGCGCCAGCTGGTAAATGCGCTCACTATCCACAACGCGAACGAAGAGAACATCGTCTAC
>JAJYMV010000104.1 GCA_021786705.1 bacterium | reverse complement strand
AGCGCATTTAATCCACGAGCGCGACCTGCAAGGTACTAGCCGGCGGTGGGCTTTGCTATTAAGAGAGCGATTCGCTAAAAGGATGCGTTGCCGGCGCCCAATCTGCCGAACCGCCAATTCACCGCCACTTTGCCCGACCTCTTATGGATCGCGGATATCAGCTACGCGCTGGCCTTGAAGGACTTCCGGTTCCTCGCGGTCGTGTTCGATGTCTTTAGTGATCCGGTTGTCGGCTGGGCGATGGCGGCGCACGGGTGCGCTGAACTTGTTGTCGAAGCACTCGATATAGCGCTCTACCGGCGAAAGGCATCGCGTGTCATTTCACTCCGACCAAGAGGGCGCAGTACACGTGGATCGCGTTTAGCAGGGGCTGCGAGAGCACCGGCGTTCGGCCCCCAAGGGGTTCGCCTGGCCATTTCTACGATAACGCGATGTGCGAGAGCTCCAACGCGACGTTGGAGTGCGACCTCTTGGTGAGGAGTCGATTTAAAAAGTATGGTGAGGAGGAGCTGGCAATCTTCGACTTTATCGAAGGCTGGTACAACCCGCTGCGCCGACACATGGCGCTAGGAATTCTCTCGCCCTTCGAATTCGAGCGTTCTCGAAGCTTACGCTCGCAGCGGTGGCGCGTGTAACCAGCTCCCCGTGCGAAGTTTCCATTCCGTCAGCGCGGCGCGTGCGATCCAGGCAACGATCCAAGCGAACGGAACCGAGAAGAGGCCGTAATGCAGCCGCTCGATGCCCAACCATGCGAGCGGAATCACGAGCGCGTTACAAAAGACGCCGATGCTCATCGAAAATGCCGTGTCTCCCGAGGCGCGAATCGGCGCGAGCGAGACCTGCGCGATTCCTTTGAGCGGCAGGGTGAGCATGTGGAGCGCGAGCGGTAGGGCCGCCATCGAGGCAACGGTCGCATCGAGGGTGAAGAGAAATGCGAGCGGCCACGCAAAGAGCGCGACGAGCGCCCCGGCGAGCGTCGAAAAGCCCAACCCGATCCGGCGCGCGCTCGCCACGAATCGCTGCGCTCCGGCGAAATCACCCGCGCCGAGTCGTTGGCCGACGACGATTTGGGTCGTGCTCTGCATGGGGCTGGGAACGACGAAGGTTGCATCGGAGACGACGGTGAGCGCGCGGAAGCCGGAGATTGCGAGTGCGCCCAGCGGCGCGAGCATCGATACGATGGCGACGTCGGGAAGGATGAGCGTGATGAGAAAGATCGATTCGGGAAGCCCCAACCACGCGGTGCGAAGCGCGAGCCGCAGATCGGCCTCCATGCGCGCGAAGATGCGATACTGCGGTCGTCGCGCGACGTAGACGATCGCGAAAATCGCACCGATGCTCTCGGCGAGCAGCGACGAGATGCCGATGCCGACGATCCCGAGCGGATGATGGGTGAACAACCCCAGACCGAGGATCAACAGCAACGGCACGTGTACGATGTTGATCGTCGCGAGGACGGCGATTCCGAGCTTTCGGTTTCCCGCCGCGCCGAGCGATCCGATAAGCGTCCCGTCGACCGCCATCGGAAGCAGCGCGGCGCAGCGCAAAAGCAGATAGATGCTCGCGTCGTGCAGGCTCGCCAGGTTGCCGATCATCCCGTGCAAAACGCGATGCCCGAAGATTGCGGCGGCGCCGGTCGCGAGCACGGCAAAGAGGATGGGAATCGGCATTCCGGCGCGCACCGCCCGTCCGAAGCCGTCGATATCGTTCGCGCCGATTCTCTGTGCGGTGATAATGCTCGTGCCGGTCCAGAGCCCGGCCATCGCAAAGATCAGCACGAGTTGCAGCGTGACGGCGGCGGTCGCTCCGGCGAGTGCGACGACGCCGAGCGTCCCGATGGCGATCGTGTCGACGATTCCCAGCAATTGATCGCCGAGCATCTGGGCGGCAAACGGCATCGAATAGCGCCGCAGCGCCGCCCCGACGTTGGTGTGGTCGACGATCATGCGAAGTTCAGCTCGGGAGTTTCGATCGTATGTCGTCGAGCTCGCTGTAGAAGCGGCCGATCTCTTCGTCGGCGGTATAAAAATGCGGGCTGACGCGCAAGCCGCATCCGGGGCGATAATCAAGAAAAACGCGGCGGTCGATGAGTTCGTGATAGGCTCGCTCGGAGTGTGGAAAATCGATTCCGATCCATCCGGTCCGTTTTTCCGGGTCGAGCGGCGTGTTGACGCGCAGGCCGCGCGCGAGCGCTTCCTCGGCGATTCGCGTCGTGAGGCGAATGTTGCGCTCGCGAATGCGTTCGATGCCGACCTCGGCGATCGCCGCGTGCCCGGGCTGCGCGACGACGTAGCCGGGAATTGTCGGCGTACCGGTCCCGAACCGATACATCGAGCGCGCGTGCTGGATCGGCGCCGCTTCGAATGCAAACGGACGCTCGTGCGCCATCCAACCAGTCACCGCCGGGTGCAAGCGCTCCACCAAAGCGGGACGTACGTAGAGCCACCCGCAGCCCGGCCCGCCGCAGAGCCATTTGTGGCTCCCGCCGGTAACGATATCGAGCCCGAGCGCGCGGACATCGTAGGGGACGACGCCGGTCGTTTGGTAGGCGTCGACGCAGAGCAGGGCGCCGACCTCGGTGCAGCGCCGTTGAATTGCCGCGATATCGGCGAGTGCCCCCGAGACGTAATAGGCGTGCGAGATCACCGCGAGCGCGGTGCGTTCGGTGATCGCTGCGCAGATGCGTTCGGTGGGAATGCTGCGCCCGTCGTCGGATGGAACGATTCGCGTGCGCGCGCCGTAGCGCTCCCACTCTTTCCAAACGTACGTCAGCGATGGAAACTGGAGCGCTTCGTAGAGCACCTCATTGCGTTCGCCGCGAAAATCGATCGACGTTGCGATCGCCGCCTGCAGCACCGAGACGTTGGGGCCGAGGAACGTGCTTCCGGGCGGCGCGCCGATCAAGCGGCCGATTCCGTCGGCGATCTCGCCGATGCGCGGTAACCAGCGGTTCCAGGCTTCGGGGCCGTCGGCGATCCATTCGTCGACGTAGGCAACGAGCGCGTCGCGCGCCGCCGCCGGCGCGGCGCCCATCGAATGGCTCACGAGATAGGTCGAACGCTCGAGCGTCGGAAAGCGTTCGCGCAATAACGGAGCCGAGGTGCTTTCAACCATAGTTCTCACTTCCTAAATAGGTGCGAACCTCCCAGAGCTCGGGAAAGATGCGCTTTTCTAACGTCGTTTGCAGATACCCCACGCCCGAGGAGCCCCCCGTTCCGCGCTTATGGCCGATCATGCGCTCCACCATGCGCACGTGGCGCCCCCGCCAAAGCAAAAGGCGTTCGTCGAACTCGATACAGTCCTCGAGTAGCAGGTAGAGCGCCGCATAGGTCCGCTCGTCGTTGTAGATTTTCCGATACGAAGCGATCGTTTCGTCATGCGTCGCGCACGGAAAACCGGCGCGCGCGAAAAACGCCGCTAAATGCTCGGGAAGGGAGGGGGCGCTCATGCGCGCCATCAGGCGTTCGCGCTGGAGATCGGTCAAGACCAGGTGGCTGAACAGCCGCTCGTCGCGCAGCCCGCAGAGAAATTCGAGTTCGCGGAACTGCTGCGATTGGAAGCCGCTCGCCGGATTGAGGCGATCGCGGAAGCGATTGAATTCTTGCGGGGTCATCGTTTCGAGAATATCGACTTGCTCTTCCAGCACGCGCTGAATCGCATGGACGCGGCGAAATATTTTTCCCATGCGGATGAGATCGTCTGCGTCGCATGCGACGACGAATGCATCGAGTTCGTGCAAGAGTTGCTTGAACCACAGTTCGTAGACTTGGTGGATGACGATAAAGAGCAACTCGTCGTGGTGAGCCGGCTGCGAGAGCGGCTTCTGGAGTGCGAGCAATTCCTCGACCTTGAGGTACGAGCCGTAGGTTAAACGTTCGCTCATCGGTGCGCGGCGAGCCCGAGCCGCTCGTATTCGGCGTCGATACTTCCGGCGAGGACGTGGAACGCCATCCGGTAGTCGGCGGCGAGCGAACGAATCGGCGCGCGAAACGTCTCGGGCTTGTTGCGCTCGATGAATGCATGCGAGAGCCACGCGGGGCCGTACCCGGCAACGACGCCGGCGAGGGCGAGCCACGGGTCGCGCCGGAGGACTGCCGTTGCCAGCAAGGTCGTCGCCGCGATCGTGCCGACGGTGTGAATTGCGCGGGTGCGCGGGTCGCTATGGGCCGCCAGGTAGCGCGGCCAGAATGCCTCGTCGTTCATGGCCTCCGTTTTACGGGGGTTGAACGCCTTTCCCTCGAAAAGTGCGATTCATGCGTCGTCTTTGCGCCGTCCTTGCGTGTTCGTTTCTCGCCGCCTGCGGAACCGGGGGGCATGCCTCGGGGCCGTCGGCGAGCGCCTCGGCGTCGCCCGGAAGCGCCGCCTCCGGTGCTCCGGCGAAGCCGCTGCACAACCCGTTGCCGATCGCCTTTCCCCCGGAAGCAACGCTGCTCGATGTCTCGCGCTGGTCACAAGATTTCAAGAGCGTACCCCCGAGTCTGACGGGAATCATCGACGCGCCGGGGCAGTACGCGGGGCGTCAGGTTATCGCCTCGAGCAGCGAGAGTTTCGCGCGTACCGATGCGTGGTTGCAAGGGCTCGCGCAGCACCTGCCGCCCGGATACCACGAACTCTCGAAGCGCCGCTTCTCCATGCATATGCGCGACCTCGGGCTCGATGCCGCCGCCTTTTCGGGCGGTGGATCGAACGGCATTTTGGTCGTCGCGATCGACGTTCGACATTTTCGCAACAAGCTCGGGCTCGTTCTCGGCCTGTTGAAAGACTACGCGGCGATTCCATCGTTCATGCGCGCGCCGCTCGACAAAAAAATCGAAGCGCAGACCGGCCTCTCGCCCGGCGAACTCCTCAATCCGAGGACGCCGATCGGCAGTGCGGTGGCCGCGCTGCATATGGTCGCGCACGACGCGACGGGGCGCACCGCGATCGTGATGTTCGACGCCGGTAAGGCGGCGAAATAATGCGGGTTCGTGAAATTCGCTCGGCAGCTCTCGCGGCCGCCATCGCCCTCGCCTGCTTTGGAACGGCAGGAGCGCACGAAAGGAACTACGTCGGGCTGCAACTCTTCGCCGTTGCCGGCGTGCATAAAGATGTGGCCGGTACGCAGTACGGCGCCGGGCTCGGCCCGCTTTTGCAAGCGCGCGTCGGCGGGCGGCGGCTCGCGTTTCGCTTCGAAGGAATTCCGGTGGTCGCGATTCCCCAGCGCGCGTCGGCCTACTACGGGCAAGCGACGCCGAGTATCGGTATTTTCAACGCTACCCTCGGATACCGCATCATTCCGCGGCTGAGCGTCGGTCTCGGCGAAACGGTGATCGATCAGCGAACGCCGTTGCCGAATTTGCAGCAAGTCGTCTCCTCGCGGCTTGCGGGACTCCGATACGCGTTTCGCTACACCGAACCGTTGCGCGCGCATCGCACGCTCGAAGCGAACCTCGGAGTCGTTCCCACGCTCTGGGGCAGCGACGTCTACGTCTATAGCGACGGGATAACGCCGCCGACGGTGAAGGCCGAACGGGCCGCCGAGATCGATGCGTCGCTGGCGATCGGCTTCCACCGCTCCTACGGGGAGATGCTCGTGGGCCTTCGGGCGCTGAATTTTTCGGCAAAATATACCGCAACCGGGCTCGCCGGAGACCGAAATGCGGGCGTCGGGCTCTTCGTCGAGTTCAGAAAGGCCATCCCATGAGTGCGATCGTCGAAACGACCGACGGCGTGATGACGATTCGCTTCGATCGTCAAGAGAAGAAGAACGCGATGACCGCGGCGATGTACGCTGCGGCCGCCGAAGCGTTGGAGCGTGCCGCCGAGGAGAGCGAGGTGCGCGCGCTGCTCTTTCTCGGACGTCAGGATTTTAGCGCCGGCAACGACATCGCGGATTTTCTCGCCGCGGGGGCGATGCACGCAAAGATCGAGGATCTGCCGGTCGTGCGGTTCTTGCAACGTCTGGTCGCCTGCGAGAAACCGGTGCTCGCGGGGGTGAACGGCGTTGCGATCGGCATCGGCACCACGTTGCTCCTGCATTGCGACGGCGTCGTTGCCGGGGCCTCGGCGCGTTTCGCGCTGCCGTTCGTTCCGCTTGGCCTCGTGCCGGAGGCCGGATCGAGCCTGCTTCTGCCGCGTGCCGTCGGGCGCAATCGCGCCTCGTGGCTGCTGCTCTCCGGGGAGCGCTTTTCGGCCGACGAGGCGCGGGCGATGGGGCTGATCGCGGAGATCGTTCCCGACGAAGAGGTCGAGGCGCGCGCCCGCACGATGGCCGCGCAGCTGGCCGCGCTGCCGCCCAATGCGATGCGCACGACGAAACGACTGATCCGCGGTGCCGACGCAGCCGCGCTCGCCGCCGCGATGAGCGCGGAGTTCGCCGCGTTCGCCGAAGCGATGCGCTCCGACGAAGCGCGTGCTGCATTCATGCGCTTTCTCACCAAGGTATAACGCGTGCGATACCTCGGCGAGCAATCACTGATGTGGCTCGCGGGTGTCTTTCTTATCGTGCACGGAGCTATCCCATCGACGCTTCTTGGAGTCGCGATTCTGGCGATCGTCTACGCTCGAAATCTGGAGTTCGTGCATGCGTGTATTCACGTCCGCTTCGTTGGGCGGGGAAGGCTCAATCGAACGATCGGCGTCTTGCTCTCGATACCGATGATGGTCAGCTTCTCGCGTTGGCGCCGCGAGCACGCCCAGCACCACCGCGATATTCGTAAGGAAGGATTTCGTTACGAATACGACCGATTGACGACGGTCCCCGAATTGTTCTTGCATGTGTTCATGCTTCGTCACTTCGTCGACGCCGGGATACAGATTCTTCGCGCCCCGTTCGCGTCATTTCGAAGCGACGAGTTGAAATACGCACGCCGCGATTACATACTGATCGGATGCTACGTTCTGGCAATTGCGTTTGCTACGGCATACAGCAAAAACGCTATTCCCATAATGCTTTTCGTGGCTCCGCTTCCGCTTGCGGCAATCGTGCATACGCATATCGAACTACCTGAACATTTTGGGTGCCAAGTCGCCGACGAAGACGCATTCAAAAATTCGCGAATCATGCAGTGCGGCTCGTTTATAACCTGGTTCGTGTACTTTAATAACTATCATGCGATACATCATTGGGATGCGCGGATTCCCAACGAACGATTGCCCGCTCTCTTTTCCGAGCTGGCGGAATCACGAGGGGTATCGACGGAGCGATATGGCGCGTTTTTTGCCGGCTTCTACCGGAAGCTGCTGGTCGGCACTCGTTAAAGGGCGGGGGCAGGAAGGGGAAGCTTTTTATAACCGGAAAGGGCCTGTCCGTCGATGCGCCACGCATGGGGATCGGATAAGCGAGCGTTAAGGTCGGCGTGGTAGTCTTCGGCGGTTCACTCTTTGCCGATCGGAGTATTTGCGCAATGAAACTCTCTCGCGTTCTTCCCGTTCTCGCTTCGCTGCTTTTTCTGTGCACCCTCACTCCGCGCCCGGCTTTTTCAGCCGTGGCGGCAAATGGTTCGCTGGTGGGGAGCGTCAGCGACGCGGCGGGGCACCCCGTAGCGGGTGCGGTCGTTCGCGCCACCGGGCCCGTCGTGCGGTCGACGACGACCGATGCATCGGGGCATTTCGAAATCCTCAATCTTCCCGCCGCCTACTATGCAGTAAGCGTGATGAAGGCAGGCTTCCTTCCCGCACGCAGCACCAACGTGGCGATCTATGCCGGGCAGGCGCTTCCGCTACACGTACGGCTCGTGGCGCTCTCGGCAAGTTCTTTGCAAGTGATCGCGCGCGTGGTTGCCACGGGCAAAAGTTCGATCGATACCGGGACCGCGCAAACGACGTTTGTGCCCCGCAGTTCGTTGCTCGACCTCGCGAATCCGCAGATCAACGACGTCGTCGCACGCATTCCTGGGGCGGGTATCGAACGCGGATCGAGTTCTCCGAACACTTCGATCTCGTTAGGCGGCGCCCAGCCGTACGAGACGCAAGTGTTACTCGACGGACACCCCCTCTCGGCTGGAAGATACGGTGTCTGGTTCTCGCAGTTTTTCAGCTCGTTCATGCTGCAGGGCATCCAGGCCGATACCGGTCCTGGAAATACGACCCCCTTTGCCGCCTCGGCGATCGGTGGAACGGCGAACCTGCTCACGCCGACGTTCACGTCGAAGCCGACCTTCGAATTTATCGACGGCGTCGATAATTATGCATCGCAATATTCCAATGCATTAATGACCGGGTCGATCGGACGGCTTTCCTACGTGCTCGATGCCGGCTATCAAGGCTTAAACGGTCAATTCTTCCAGCATTACGGTTGCGTCATCAAACCGCAAAGCTATCCAGCGCTCAACACATCGGCCGCCGCAGGCATCATTCAGTTTTGCGGCGATCTCAGCGGCCCGCTCGCGACGAAGGGGGAGATCGTCAAGTTCAAATACGATTTTTCGAAATCGACTTCGCTCGAAACGGGGTTCGTCGGCTCGCAGGCCGGGTACGATCCGCAGGGTACGGCGTACGGGCAATATGGCGGCATGGTAACGGTTCTCCCGTGCATGACGGTTGGAGCGTCGCAACAGTGCAGCAACCCGAATGATGCGCAATTTATCGGAACGCAAATTCCGGGCTACGTATTTTACCCAGGTTCGGTCGTGAGTAATAACCAGCCGATCTTCGACGCGCAACTCCGTACGACGATCGGGAATAACACGCTCCTCGTTCGCCCCTACCTCGGATCGATTTCGCGCTCCATCAACGGTTCGGGAGAGTCCAACTATCCGGATCACTATACCCCGGGCGGAGTCGCCGTCATGCAGTCGCCCTTCAGCCTCCTCGAAAGCGATAAGTTACGCGGAACGACGTTTTCTTTCGTTCATCCGTTCGGCAATAACGTCGTGACCGCAAATTACGATTATCATTCCGATGAAACGTTTGCATACTATGGTAGCCCGTCGTCTGTAAATACGCCCGATACGATCTCGCGCTTCAATACGATCTCGCTCTCGGGAGATTTCGCGGCGACGCGGACTCTGACGATTCGCGCGGCGCTTTACGATACGAATTGGCAGTTGCAAGGGCAGCAATCCGGTCCGATCGTCGGTGGAAAGCCTACGCTGGTCCCATCCTCCCGTTCGGTGTCGCGCTTCGATCCTCACCTCGCTTTCGTTCTGCAGCCTCGCGGCAACCTTTCGTATCGGCTCGCAGTGGGAAGCTCCGCGACATATCCCTTTGCTTCGCAAGTCAGCGGGATACCGTTTATTACTCCCGGCTCGGCAACCGCGCCGTATGGTACGCTCAATAACAAGAATCCGTTGCTCGATCCGGAGACGGCAACGAGTATCGATGTGGGAATGGACAGGCGCTTTCATAACGACGCGGTTCTAAGTTTCGATTTGCTGGGAACGAACGTGCGAAACGTCTTCGAAACCATCGTTACTCCGACCGTGGGCCCCATCGATCCGGTGAAGGGAACGCCGGAGTACTCCGCAGTCCTGCAACCGGCGAACGTTGCGTCGCTAGCCGCGCGCATGCTCACGGCGACTTATCGCCGCACCCCAGCGCTCGGCCTCGGGTATTCGTTGAGCGGGACGCTCTCCAGTTCTATCGTGAATGGCGTTCCGGCGTCGTTCTATACCTCGCCGACGGCGTACGTGCAGCCCGCGAACGGCCAGCAGCAGTGTAGTAACGGTGGCTCGGAAGTTTGCCTTCCATACCTCAAGGGGTTCCTTCACGTTCAATATGTGTCGCCCGACCGGACGTACTATGCCCTGGATGGCGATTTCGAAGGCAAAAATAATACCTACAATCAGCCGCCGTTCACGATTTTCAGTGCGACGGTGCGCCACCCCGTGACGAAGACGCTCGACGTACAACTCTCGGTCCAGAACCTTTTCAATACGAACGTGTTCTTCGGGTTGCCCGAGTATAATCTCGGCGTCCCGCAGATCGGCGAATCCTCGGCCGGGCTCGGCTCGATACCCACGCCGCTCATCCCGGCCGCGGCGCGCACGTTCCGCTTGCAGTTCCGCTGGCATATCGGACGATAACGCGCTAGCCGAGTTCGCGAGTCTCGAACGGAAGAGGGCACGGTGAGCTATCGTGCCCTCTTCGTCGTTGCCATGAAAGAATCTCTACCACCCATGCTCGCAGCGCTGACGGCGTTCGTCTTTCGTGGGAGCTCCGTGCTTCCCGATTCCACGAAGTATGTCTATTTACTCCGATTTAAGGCGACGGTGCTGAAGCTGACGGTTGCTATCGACGCAAAGAGCAAAAAGTTCTCGGCATTTTTTGTTCCAAGCCCCGTAGGCCGCTTCGGGACCCGTCGATAGCGGATGCGGTGAGTCTCGGATGGAAGAGGGCGGGATGCGGAATCTCGCCCTCTCGGTCGTCGCGATCGGCGTGCTGTTGGGGCTCGCCCCGGGGAGCGCGGCGCCCGCCGCGGTAACGCCGAAACAACTCGTGCTCACGCTCGTCCGCGAGCCGACGGTGCGCGTCCTAATGTTCCATCAGGTCTCCAATCACCCCATCGAACCCAAAGTCGGCATCGGGACCCCATGGATGGCGCCGCAGCGCTTTAACGATCTCTTGCAGGCGCTCGCGCTACGCGGATATCACTTCATTACGATGCAGAAGGCGGTGGCCTTTCTTTCCGGCAGGCTCCCGACGGCGCTCCTTCCGCGCCGTTCGGTGACGTTGACCTTCGACGACGGCTATCGCTCGGCATGGAGCGAGGCGACGCCGATATTGCGGCGCTTCCATGCGACCGCCACGATGTTCTTCGAGGGGCACGCGACCGGTACCATTCGCGGCCGACTCAACGACGCGGATCTCCGTGCGATGGCGCGCTCCGGCATCTGGTCGCTGCAGTCGCACGGATTCGCCGGCCATTCCGATCTCCTCGTTGGTCCGCATGGCGAGCGCTCGCCCTATTGGTACGCGAATTTACAGTGGCTCTCGCGCGAGCATCGCTTCGAAACGATCGCCGAATTCGAACGGCGCATTCAGAACGACCTCGTGCATTTCCGGCACGCCTTCGAGCCGATTACCGGAGCCCGTATCGATCTCTTCGCCTATCCAAGCGGTGAGTACGGACAGAACGCGGCTCTGCCGCACGGCGCGAATCCGCTGACGAATACGCAAGCGGGGCACTCGAATGCGCCGAACTTGACGCCTTCGATCTTTCGCGCTCTCAAGAACGCCGGCTTCGTCGCCGCGTTCTCCGTCTACGATCCCGGACACGTTCATTTTGCCTCGCGGGGCGACGATCTCTATGCGCTGCCGCGAATCGGCTTCTCCGCGAAAGCCTCGGTCGCGCAGGATCTGCGCTCGATGGACTCGCTCGAAACTAAAGGCATCGAATTTCCCGAGATCGAGAACGGAGAGTTTATGGCAGTCGCGCCGATTGCCCTTGGCGGGAATCGTCTTTATGCCGCAGCCACCACGCAGCCCCTGATCTATCTCCTGGATCGTCGTGGTCGGCGCATTGCCGCTTTTCGCGAGCGCGCACTCGAACGCGGCCGTGGCGGCGCGCCCGCTGCGATCGGAGCGCTCACTCTGGAAAAAAATCACCTTTGGGTCGCGCAACAGGCCGTCGTCGGGGGGCATGTCGCCCCCGTTCTGAGCGAATTTTCAATACTGAACGGGGCCCCGAAGATCGAGTCGCGTCGCACGCTCCCCACTGCCATGAGTTGGCTCGTCGGCATCGCGTGGCTCGATGGGAACCTCTACGGCATCGACGACGGGGGCGAGATATTCAATGTGCTACGGGGCCGGCGGGTCGGAGAAATCGTCCACGGCGCTTCCTACCAGGGCGGAAGATTCGCGGGGCTGGTTGCAGGAGATGGCGCGCTCATCACTTACGACCGAAGGATGCAGCGCATTCTGCTCGTCACTCCACGGGGAACGATCCATGCGACCGGAGCGCTGCGCGGCGACGTTCGATCGCTCGCCATGGAGGGGCACGAACTCTTCGTGAGCCGGTGGGATACCGCTCGGCACATGTTTCGCATCTATACGATTGGAGCGGCGAGAACACAATGAAGCGAATCCCGGTCTTCTCCTTGCTTTTCTGCGCGATGCAGAGCGCGCATTCGCTTGCAGCGGAGACCGTACCGATTGCGACGCCTACCCCCGCGCCCGCAACGCAAGCGACCGCCGAGCCGGACCGAGCGGGTTTCCTCTATACCTATCTCGAGCGTACCTCGCTCTATCGCGACACCATGTTCTCCATCGATGCCTATAAGCCGTTCGGCTCTCGTACGAGCGCGATACGGCCGTTTGTCGATCTCTTCGCCAACGACGATACGCGCACGGGCGGCGGAGTGGTGCCGCAAACGCTCAACGATAACTACGCCGGGCTCGCACTCGGGCTGCAGTATACCAATCCAGAGGGGCTCCGTGCTTTCGCTCAGGGTGGAGTAACGACGAAAATCGGCTCCATCGCCGCGACCGCCTCCGGCGGCGATCTGCGCGGTGGGCTGGAATATTATCGCGAGTGGGGCGGGGCAGCGAGAGAGCAGGCGGCGTATGGAAATTTTTTCGGCGACGGTATTTATTATAGTCGGTACCACGACCTGCAATTTTACGAACAATTAGAGATCGGCAGCACGCCTCCGAAAGAGCGGCATCCGGTCAGCGTCTTTGTCCGCGCCGTTCTCGCGCTCGACACGCACCCCTATTTTTACGGTAATTATGCAGAGCTCACGCTCGGCGTGCGCTTGACGCCGTTCGGCCTGCGAGGGCCGGCGATCGAACTTGGCGGCGTTACCGGAACCTACCTTCGGGGAAATCTTCTGCCGATCGGCGTCTCTAAAAATTACGTCGATTTTCGTCCCACCATCAGCTACGGAGTAAATATTTGATCGATCTCGCGGAGCGGGCGCGAGAAGCGCTGGCGAAATTTGGTTTACGGCAGCTCGATATCTGGCGTAGCGGCGAACCGAGTGCGATGCCGCTGCTTGCCGCGCGCGCTGCAAAGGAGCCCGACGCCGCGTTGGGATCGTCGCCGGCGCAAATTCGCGATCGCATTGCCGCAGCGGTTCCGGTTTTGGAGGGCGAACGGTTGGGCACGCCGCTCGTCGGCGCCGATGGCCCTTTTGGATACGTCGAGTATTTCAACGCTGGGAAAATCTCGCTCGGCGTTGCCGCTCAATTAGAGGCGTGGAGCGACGATATCGCACTTGCATTGTCGGCGGAGCGGGTCGCTCACGACATG
This sequence comes from bacterium, assembly GCA_021786705.1. Taxonomy (GTDB): domain Bacteria; phylum Vulcanimicrobiota; class Vulcanimicrobiia; order Vulcanimicrobiales; family Vulcanimicrobiaceae; genus JABEUX01. Next base: position 10,834 of record JAJYMV010000104.1, on the reverse strand, counting down.
GAGGCCCCGGCGCGCGGATCGATCCTCATCGCCGACGACGACGCGAATATTCGTCGGTTACTGCTCTCGCTTTTGGGGCGCCGTGGATTTCGCGCCACCGCGGTGGGAAACGGCGCCGACGCATGCGAACGCGCGGTCGCCGAACACCCCGATCTCATCCTGCTCGATTATCGCATGCCGATTCTCGACGGCCGCGAGACCGCCGAACGCCTTCGCTCCGATCCCCGCACGCGCGATATTCCAATTATCATGGTGACCGCACAGAGCGGAACGGAGGAGAAGGTGGCGGCATTGGAGGCCGGCGCGCAAGATTATGTGACGAAGCCCTTCGAGCCGGAAGAACTCATCGCGCGCATCGCGAGCCATCTGCGGTGGCGAAGTTTTTTCGCGGAGGCGGCCGCATCGCCCGAGCAGGTCGTTGCCGATTCCATACCGCCGGAGCCAGTCGCGCCGTTGGCCGCGCCGTTGGCCGCGCCGTTGGCCGCGCCCTCGGCCGCCCCGACCGCGCCACTAAGCCCCGCCGAGACCGGTGAAGATACACTGTGGATCGCCGCCGCGCATGCCGAGCAACTCGGGCGCTACGCCGACGCCTTAAGTCTCTATCTCGAAGAAGCGGAGCGCGCGGAGCATCGCGCGCAGTACGCACGCGCCGCAATCGCCTTTCGCAGCGCCTCGGCGATGGCGGGGAGGCAGCAGCACGCCGACCTTTCGAATAAATTGCTCCGGCTCGCGGGAAAAATGTACTTGACGTTGGCGGAAGATTCGAAGCAAGGACACGATATCGCCGATGCCTACGTGAATGCGGCGAAATGTTTTTTGCTCGCCGGCAATTTACAACTTGCAAAAAAATCGGTCTCGATCGCCGAATCGATGACGTCGGTGATCGCCGACGATCGTCCTTCGTCGCTCTCCTAGCCCGTGCGCTCGCTGCTGTTAACCGAAGGGACCTATCCGTACGTCCGCGGCGGGGTCTCGACGTGGTGTCAGCTCTTGATCTCGGGGCTCGCGGAGGTGGAGTTTACCGTCTTCGCGCTGGTCGGTAACCCGACGAACGCGACGGAGTACGAAATGCCGCCGAACGTCGTGCGTACCATCGCGCTGCCCCTTTGGGGGCACGAACGGATGGAAGAATACAGCGGTGACGACCTGCGGTCGGAGTTACGACGCGATTTTCGAGCGTTGCGAGAAGAATTCGTGCCGCTCTTCGGCGCATTTCTCGATGAAATCGTTCGCGGCATGGAGAGCGCCCACCCGCAGCGTTTGGTCGATGCGATCGGCGGCATCTACACCTACTTTCGAAAGCACGATTACGACTGGACGATGAGACGCGAGGAGGTCTGGAACGTTACCCTCGCACAGTTTCGCGCGAGCGCGTGGCACGATCGATTTATGTCGGCGTTGGAGGCGATCGAGCTGACGCGCTCGTTCTATCGATATTTGGCGCCGCTCGCCATTGAGATACCGGCGAGCGATATCGTCCATACCAGCGCCGCGGGGCTCTGTGGGCTCGTTGCCGTCGCGGCGAAGAGCGCGCTCGGCCTCCCGGTCGTGCTCACCGAGCATGGCGTCTACCTTCGCGAGCGCGTCCTCGAACTCGCTCGGGCGGGCTTCCCATTCTCGGACCGATCGATCAAGAAAAATCTCTTCTCGGCGATCGCGCGCGCGACGTACGCGGTCGCCGACGCGATCGCCCCGGTCTGCAGCTACAATGCGACCTGGGAACGGTTCTACGGCGTTCCAGAAGATCGCATTCTCGTGATCTACAACGGCGTCGACGAGACGCGCTTCGACGACCGCAACCATCGTCCGGAACGACCGACGGTGACGGCCATGGTACGGATAGATCCACTCAAAGATCTCGAGACGCTCGTGGCCAGCGTGCCGTTCGTACGCGAGCGCTTCCCCGACGTCGTGTTCGATATTTGGGGACCGGTTCACGATGAAGCGTATAACCTGCGCGTTCTCGATCTCGTGCGCGTGTTGGGTCTCGAAGCGTGCATTCGTTTTCGAGGCTCCACCTCCGACCCGGCGGCGGCGTATGCCGAGGCGAGCGTCGTCGCACTCTCGTCGATCTCTGAAGGCTTTCCGTATTCGGTGATCGAGGCGATGATGTGCGCGAAGCCCGTCGTCGCCACCGATGTCGGCGGCGCGCGCGAAGCGATCGGCGATTGCGGCACCGTCGTTCCGCCGAAGCGACCACAGCGTCTCGCCGAAGCGCTCTGCGATCTGCTCGCGCGCCCGGAAGAGGCTGTCGCACTTGGGAAAAAGGCGCGAGCGCGAGCGTTGGATCTCTTCACGCTCGATGGCTGCTTGACGAACTATCGCGCCCTTTATACGGAAATGGCGTCGCCTTCGCACCTCGGTGCGACGGTATGATAGGTAGCGGCGATCCATTCGAGCCGTTCGAACGGCGCGAACAGGCCGTCGAATCGGCGGCGCGTACCATCGTCGCGCTTTCGCGCCGCGACCGGTTCGGCATCGGTTGGCGGCCGAAGGGAATCGATGAGGTAGCGATCTTGCTCGAATCGCTCGGCTATAGTCCGGAGGTCGTCGCCGAACTCTGGTATCCCGATCTCTTTGCGCTCGCGCGCGACGTGAGCGCGGCGGTGAATCGCTATGTGACCGATGAGGAGCGTCGCGAGCCGCCGACGCTGGACTGGTTTACGCAGGCGTGTCGCGATTACGGCGTCGGATCGCTCTATTCGGCCCCGTGGATTATCGCGGTCATCGGCCTCGCAATTTTTGGTGCCTCGTTATGGTCGAGCCTCTCGACACCCCTTCACCTCGCGACGGCGATCGCTCTCGGCGTCTACGCGGCGCAGGTCGTGACCGGTTTTTTCTCGCAGGCCATCGCGCGCCGGTTGACGTTTTATTTTCTGCAATCGAACGATGCGCTGATGGCCTGGACTTTGCGACGCTTCGTCGTTGCCGGCGTCGCGGCGACGGCGCTCGCCTCGCTGTTGGTTTTTTTGGGGCTTGTCGGTTTCGTCGGGAACTCCGACGCCTGGCTCGCGGGATCGTTTTGCGCGGGAACCGCGATCTTTCAGCTCTCGCTCGCGCCGCTCTATACGCTTCGGCGCTTCGGCTGGATCGTCGCGTTGGCGGCGATTGCAGCCGTCGTGACGGGTGGGACGTTCGTCCTCTTCTTTCACCGAGAGGTGAACGTTCCGTGGGAGCCGGCCACGCTTGCGGCGGAGGTCGGGCTTCTCGGAGCGGCGGTTCTTGCGATCACCATGCGTTGGCTCGCGCGCCGCGCGGCGGCGACGAGCGCGCCGGTTCCCCCCGCGCTCGCTTCGATCGTGCGGTCGACCCTGCCCTATGCGACGTTCGGTGCACTCTATTTCACTTCGATTCTCATCGACCGGATCGCCGCGGGAATCGCGGCGGCGCATGGTCGGGGGTTCGCGTACGCCTCGGCGTACGAACTCGGCACCGATATCGCATTGCTGGCGATTCTTCCGGTCGTCGGAGTGATGAACGTCATGCTCGAGGCACTACCGCGCCGAATTCTCCGCGGTGCCGAGGGGGCGATTCGTGATTTGGCGGCGTTCGATCGATCGATGCTGCGCTTTTACGCCCTGGGGATTCTTGTGGTCGCCGCCGCGACCGGGTTTGCCGCGGTCCTTGGCGAGCTCGTCGGCGCACGCATGATTCTCTCGGCACGTCTCGGCGCTAGTGGAGATGCGGCGCTCTCGCTCGCAGTGCTCCGTTGGGCAATTCCGGCGTACGGTCTCGTTATGCTCGGCCTTCTGAACACGCAACTGCTCTTTTTCTTGAGCCGCCCGCGCGCGCCGGTGATCGGTGCGGCGCTCGGCACCTTTGCGGCGGTCCTGACCTGCGGGTGGGCACTCGTCGCTCATCTCCCGCAAAATTCGATGGTCGCTGGGCTCGTCGTTTCGGCGTCGATTTTTACGGCGGTGACGACGGTTGCTGCGATCCGGAGCATGCAGCGCTTCTCGTTTGCATACTATGCGGCGTATTAACGCCCGGTAGGTTTTGCAGCCTCTTCTGCACGATGCCGTTCCTCGATAGCCGAGGCAATCTCGTCGAGAAAACGCTCTCCCGTCGCCTCGGCGATGCGTTTCCCAAGAACGCTATCGAAGGCTTTTCCGATTGCGCCGAGCGGCGGCTCGTAGCTTCCGCGGAGTTCGAGGCGCGCGTTTTCGTAGGTGTCGGTGGCACGGATGCTTAGCGATCCGTGGAAACGCGGATAAACCCCGCCGACCTCCGGTTCCCACGAAATATCCCACGGTTCGTCGAAATGCATCGGATCGTGCGCGACCGCAAATTGCATCGCGACCGCTTTCCCCAAATCTCGATCGTGCACGGCGATCGAGAGCCGCTGCTCGATGCTCGTCCCCGCTTCGGCAAGCGGCTGAAGCCGGTCGCGAAGGAGCTCTTTCGCCCGTGTGTACGGGCAGGTGACCTGGCGCCGTATCTCGATCTCGGTCATTCTCGGGTACGCCCTCCTGAGGGTGCGACGGTGAGGTTCTCGGTCAATCGTTATTGCATCGATGTCCAGTGTTCGTGAAGCTGTTTCATTACCTCTTCGCGCGCGTGCCGATAGTGCTCGTGGTCGGCGCCCCGCCCGGCCTCGGCGCGCGTCCGCGCGAGCAGTTGTTCGAGGCGAGCGTCTTCGGCGGCGTGCGTGCGTCGATACCGTTCGACGACGCTGTCGCTGCGGGTGAATTCGGCGAGCATATTCGGCCAGCGAGCGAGCTCGGCGAGTTGGAGGTCCCATAAGATAAAGCCCGCCATCGCCCCAAGGGAGGTCTGCGGCGTCTGGGGATCGATGTGATGTTGAAAATCCGTATGCCATCGCAGCAGGTCCGTCGCCGGCATCGGACGGGCGATGCCGTACCCCTGTCCTCGATCCGCTCCGAGGATCGTCGCCGCCTCGATGGTGCCATAGTTTTCGAGCCCTTCGACGGTTACCGGGATATCGAGCGCGTGGGCGAGCCGCGTGAGATGAAGGATGAATTCGAGCGCCCGTTGCGGGTGACGCCGTGCCCCACGCACCAGCGCTTGGTCGATTTTTACGCCGTCGAATGGGTAGCGATCGAGGCGAACGAGCGAGCTGTGCGCCGAGCCGAGGTCGTCCTGTTCGATCTCGATCCCATCGGCGCGCAATTGCGCGATCGCGCGTTCGTGTCGCGAAAGGTCGGCCGCATCTTCGGGTGTTTCGAGCATTTCGAGGGTGAGCCGATTCGGTGCGAGCCCGTTTCCCGTAAGAATAGCGAAGAGAATTTCGCGATATCGGAGATCGGCGAGTGCGGGGGCCGGAATATTCACCGCAATGTTCGTCGGTAGGCCGGCGCGCTCCAGCATGACGCAGTCGCGGCACGCGATGCGGAGCACCGCCTCGAAAAGTTGGAGAAGATCGGATTCACCGAACGCGGGCAGGAATCGGTGTGCCGGAATCATCTCGCCGCGTTCGTCGATCAAACGCGCCAGTGCTTCGATTTTTACCAACGTGCCGTCGTGCAAATCGACGATCGGCTGGTAGAGGACCGCGACACTCTGCATATCGAGGAGGCGACGATAGCCGGTGCTCTCGCTCATCGGGACGATCGGCGCGCGGATGCGTCGCGCAACCTCTCGGCCGAGCACGAGCTGAAGATGAATGAGAAATTTTTCAATGCGGTTGCTGGCAAAAAATCCGGGATAGTGGCTGTAGAGCATGAGTAATGCAATCGTGCGTCCGGATTCGTCGAGCAGCGGAATCGCCGCGCCGGCGCGAAACCCCAATTCGCCGGAGATCGAACGCCAGGGCGTGCGGTCCTCGCCGGTCATCCAATCGTGCGCCACCACGATCTCGGCGCTGCGCCAGGCCCGCCCGCCGGGGCCGCGCCCCGCAGCTCGGCTCGCATCGGTGTGAATCTTGGGGGTTTTCCCCTCCTCCATCGCCTGGTGATAGCGCCGCCCGAGACCGAAGGTCGCTTCAACCTGGAGCTCGCCGGAGGGATCGGAGCGGAGAAACATTCCGGCGAGCAGCCCTTCGATCGTGCTCATCGCCTCGAAGGCTCCGCGGATGAGATCGGAGAGATTTGCCGCGCTATCGATGCCGCGATCGATCTGCGTGATCGTGACCGTCAGGCTCCTCCCGACCGTTCCATAACTCTCGGCTTGTTCGCGAATATCGAGCAAGACGCGCTGATGGAGCGTTCGTTCGGCACGGGCGGCGCGCTCGATGGGGAGGGCGGCGAGTCGGTCGGCGATCTGTTGTTCGACGATCGCGTAGGAATGGGCGAGCCACTGCGGCCCGAGGCCGACGAATGCGTGGACCGCTCCCACGCGGCGCGCGTGCGCGCCGTGCGTTGCGGCATCGAGATTCGGGTCGACGAGCATCTCAAAGTAATCGACGAGCCGATCCTTGAGGCGGGCAAACTCTCCGGCACTCAGACGGCTGAGAATGTCGGCGACCGGCGCGCAAGCATCAACCTGGGCGAAGGTGCTTTCGACGATCTCCGCGAGGATGCGCCGGTCGAGCACGTCGACGCCGGAGAGGGCCGCAACGGCTTCCGTGCCGTATGCAATTGATCGTCCGACTGGAAAAATCGCTCGCGCCTCCCACGTGCGTGAATCCCCCCAGCTCCATGCTAGCACAGCGGCGGTTCGATTCCCTCTGGAGGGCGAACGCGCACGGTGAAGCGCGATTGTAGAAACGACATGGCGCCCACGCACACGCCTGGAGATGCGTCGCGAATTTACCGGGGAGGAGGAGCGTTCCGGCGGGGCTTCCACCGTGGGTGCGGAAGAAGCGCACGGCCGAGACGGAGAGATGGCAGAGCGGTTGAATGCGGCGGTCTTGAAAACCGCTGAACCCTCACGGGTTCCGTGGGTTCGAATCCCACTCTCTCCTCCAGGGGTCCTCCGGCGGAGACGGGGGCGATTGCAGACGTCCGCGAAGCAAGCCGCTGTTAGGCACTCCTACGAGCGAGGTACGCCGAGCTGTCCGATTTCAGTATCGCAAGTAATCTTGCGGCAAACAACGCGAATTTCGAGCTCACCGCTCAGCAGGGCAAGCTCGAAACGGCGGCCCGCGACCTTTCGTCGGGGTTGCGGATTAACAATGCCGCAGACGATCCGTCGGGGCTCGCAATCGCGACCGATCTACAGACTCGCGTCGATGCGTTCAATCAGGCGGCAACGAACATTTATACCGCTCGGCAATCAGCGATGGTTGCCGACGGCGCGCTCTCGACGACCACGCAGATCCTTTTGCGCATTCGCTCGCTCGCGGTCGAGGCCGCGAGTGCGATCGAAAGCCCAACCGACCGCGCGAACTTGCAGGCCGAGATCGACCAGCTCGTACTCGAGGTGAATCGCATTTCCCAAAATACGAATTTTAACGGCGTCCCGCTCCTCGACGGCAGCCATTCGGGTTTCGTGCCGGCACAGAGCGCCTCGCTAACAGTGACGGCGAACTCGGTCCTCGCAACCGCTGGACCGAGCGGCACGCCGACGAGTGCGAGCGCCTTTCTCCTCGCTTGCGCGGTGGTGAATACGCTCCCGCCGTACCCGACGTTCACGGTAACGCTCGAACAGAACGCACTCGCCTCGACGGTGCCGCAGACCGTAAAGGTGACGAGTTCGTCGTACATCGTACCGGGAATGGTTTTTACCGCGGGGAACGCGGTCGTTCACGTGCTCGGCACCGATCCCGCCGCCGGAACGATGACGGCAACATTTTCGCAAGCGCTCGCCTCGAATTCCATCGTCAACGCATTTATCAACGATACCACGGCGACCGCCGTCTCGGCAGGCGTCGCGGTGATGACGCTTTCGGGAACGGCTCAGCCGCTCTATGCGGGCGAAGTGTTACAGATCGACCCAACGAATTTTACCAATAACGATGTCGTCGTCGTGCAGAAGGTGCTCGGTCCCACGAGTTTCGTCGCCGATTTTTCCAAAGCGCATCCCGCCGGCGTGCCAGTCTATAACATTAACTACGAGGGCGTCGGCGCGCTCGGCCCCGGCTACGCGGTCTTCAATTTCGGCGCGATTCCGGTCGACGCTCCGATCGATGGGACGCCCGCCTATATCGAAGAAACGGCGGGCGCGTTCGGATCGGCGACGGGATTGACCGAGGTCGTCAACGAGGGCACGGTAGTTGCCTCGACGCCGACGACCGAGACGGTCTATTTTTCTCGCGCGACGCCGAATCTCTTCGGCGGCAACTTTACGCTGATGAGTTCACTCGGCGATGGAAACGTGCCGGTCGTCAGTCCGCTCGACGGAACGATCAAATTGCAGGTCGTCAATACCGGCGTCTCGATCGCGGTGCAGGAAACGTTCTACGATACCGCGACCCAAACGTCGACGGTCTCGCCGTTTTTAATCGCGCCGAACGAAACGTCGATGTTGTTCGACGGCGTGATAACCACGACGGGAAACTTCACCTCGGCCGATGTCGGTGTGACGTCGTATATCAAGGTTCATCAGGCGACTGCAGCGATTTCAGCCGCGAGTAACCCCGCCCTCAACGTGCTTTCGGGCTCGGAGGAAGGAGAGACCGTGGCGATGGGCATTCCTGCAGTCAACACCCAGACGCTACGGCTCTCGACGCTGACCGTGATCGGGGCGCCCGGCGCCGATCCAACCCTTGCCGCGCAGGATACGATCGGGCAGATCGATTTCGCGTTGCAACAGCTGCTGAACGATCGTGCCTATATCGGCGCGGCGGTCGTGCGTTTGAGTGAAGACGGGACCAACGACGACCGTGCGGCGATGGAGTTTCAATCCTCCGAATCGAGCATTCGCGATGCGAACGTCGGCACGGAGACCACGGCGTTCACTCAGGCCCAGGTAGAGACGCAGATCGGGACCTCGGTGCTCGCGAAGGCCGACGCGCTCACCGAGGTCATGCTCGAACTCTTCCGCTAAGGCGAGGTCCAGTGCGCCGAGTGGTCGGCGTTGTAGATCGAGACGCCGCTCGTTCCGTTGGTGTAGAGACCAAAATACCCGCGTTCGATGGCGGATCCGTCGAAGAGCTTCATGTATGCGCCGTCGTTGACCGTCAACGCGTACCCGTCGCCGCCGAGATGGTTGCGAAGATCGATCATCGGATGCCCCTGCGACGATAAACCAAAATACATGCGTTGGGTCTCGGAGCCCGTCATGAGTTTCAGGAACGGCAGGGGGTCGCCGCTGACCAAGACGCGCGAAATTCCCGCCGTGTCGGCGAGCACCACCCCGGAGTCACCGGCGGTATTGATCCCCAGGCTCCCTCGGAGGTTCTCCGCGCTCCCCGTATAGACCGTGAACCGCGGTTGCGCTCCGCCCAGCATCTCCGCGGCGAGATGCCCCGATCCATTCGAGAGATTCAAAATCGCATCGTGCGCGGTCGATATTCCTAAATAGACGCGCCAAGAATGGGCCTTATCGTAGAAGCGGAGAAATGGCTCTTCATCGCCCGAGAGCGTGGCGAGCGATTTCGATGCGCTCGAAAGGAATCGCGTCGTCGCGAACTGCGTTTTCGGGTCGAGAAAAGTGCTGTATCGCGTCGTACCGCGCGTGTCGTTGAGATGGAGCGCGGGCTCACCATCGGCATTCATGCCGAGCAGAACGCGCTCGTGCCCGTCCGTACCGTAGAGGTGAACGCCGTCGATATCGAGCCGGGCGCGCACGTGCCCCGCCGCATCGCGGACCGTGAGCGCGGAATGGGAGAGGGGCGCCGGCGGGTGAATCGCCGCCGCGCCGATGGCGAGCGTTGCTACGAGGGCAGCGACGGCGCCGAGAGCGATGCCTCGCGTGCGAGCGACCTCGCGCTCGAGGCGCGCGAGCCGTGCAGTGAGGTCGAGAGAGGGATCGTGCATGGAGCCTCCTTCAACGGGGTACTCCCGTCGAAGGAACGATTCGCTCGCTTGCTGCGGAGCTCCCTTATCGGCCGCGGTCGCGGCGCGCCCCGGCCTTTTTCCCGCGAATCGTGGTCCGCTTCAGCGCCTTGATGACGTGTTCGGCGATCGCCTCGGGAATCTCGACGAGCGAGAAACGATCGGCGATATCGATTGCGCCGAGTTCGCGCGAATCGATCTGCGCTTCGTTGGCGATCGCACCGACGAGATCGGCGGGGCGAACGTTGTCGTTGCGCCCGACCCCGATAAAGATGCGCGTCATCGCGGCATTATCCGAGCGCGGGCGGCTGGGCTTCCGTTCTTTTCTCGCTCCTTGCCCGGCTCCGAGATCGACCGATGGGATGTCCTGTTCGTTTTCGCCGTCGACATCGCGACTGCGATCGAGCATTTTAAGTGCCGCCGCGGCGAGGTCGAGCGCCTCGTGTTCGTGCGCGAGCGATTCCACGATCACGCGATAGCGTTCGAGTTCTCCGCTCTCGACCGCCGCGTTGAGATCCGCGCTCAGCGTCTCTAGGCGCCGTGCGCGCAGATCGTGAACCGTCGGCACCGTTTCGATTTTAATTTTGCGTTTGGTGTGCTGTTCGATATTGCGCAGTAACCGCTGCTCGCGCGCCTCGGCAAACGTGATCGCCACCCCTTCGCGCCCGGCGCGGCCGGTGCGGCCGATGCGGTGGACGTATGCATCGGGGGAGGACGGAACGTCGTAGTTGACGACGTGCGAGACGTGCTCGATATCGAGGCCACGTGCCGCGACATCGGTCGCGATTAAGAGCTCCGAGCGGCCGTCGCGGAAGCGCCGCAAGACGCGGTCGCGCTGCTCTTGCGAGAGCCCGCCGTGGATCGCTTCGGCCTGGTAACCGCGCCCGCCTAAGGTTTCCGTTAACTCGTCAACCTCGGTTCGCGTGCGGCAGAAGACGATCGCCGACGTCGGCGACTCGGCATCGAGAACGCGGGCGAGAGCGGCAATTTTGTGCGGT
>JAJYMV010000070.1 GCA_021786705.1 bacterium | reverse complement strand
TTAATCTCGTCGATACCGCCGGCATCGACCCCGAGGCAGCGGTCGCGCATGGGGATGCCTTCGCCGAGACGACCCGGCGGCAAGCCGAGGCCGCAGCGGCCGCCGCCGACGCCATCGTGTTCGTCGTCGATGCTCGCGAAGGGGCGAATCCGCTCGATGAAGACGTCGCCGCGATCCTCAGACGGATTCGCCGAAAGATCATCCTCGTCGCCAACAAAGCCGAGTCGCCGAGTGCCGCCGATAGTGCGACCGCCGAGTTCTCGCGCTTGGGCTTCGGCGTCCCCATCGTCGTCTCGGCGATCCATGGCGAGGGGACGGGGGATCTCCTCGACCGCATCGTTGAGGCACTCCCGGAGAACACGCCGAATGCCGTCCGCAGCGGCGAGATATCGCTCGCCATCGTCGGGCGCCCGAACGTCGGAAAGTCCTCGTTGCTCAACGCGCTCGTCGGCCAGGAGCGCGCGATCGTCTCCGACGTCGCGGGCACGACGCGCGACGCGATCGATACCGAATTACTCTGGCGCGGCGGGAAATATCGGCTCGTCGATACCGCCGGCATGCGCAAACGCCCCGAGGCGATCGGCGATATCGAATACTACGCGACGCTCAGGAGCCTCAACGCGCTCGCCCGTTGCGATATCGCGCTCATCGTCTTCGATTCGATGCACGGCATCACAGCACAGGATCGCCGGCTCGTGGGGCTCGCCATCGAGGAACGCAAAGGCGTGATTTTGATCGGCAACAAGTGGGATCTCGTTCGCGAGCAAGGCGAGTACCAGCAAGGCGATCTCAAGAACGCGATCTACGATATTCTCCCGTTCGCGCGATTCGCACCGATCGCGTTTCTCTCGGCGATGACGCACCGAAAACTCGGCGGCCTCATGCCCTTGGTCGCGCACGTCTGCGAAAATCTCGATCGACGCGCACCGACCGGGCAGCTCAACGCGCTGATCCGCGATGCGGTGATGGCGCACCCGGCACCGATCTCAGGCGGGAAAGCCCTGCGGATCTTCTACGCGGCGCAGGTCGCGGCGCATCCGCCGCTCTTCATCATGCACTGCAACGATCCCGATCTCGTGCAGCCCTCCTATCGGCGTTTTCTCGAACACACGATTCGCGAAGCCTACGATTTCGAGGGAGTGCCGCTCACGATTGAATTTCGCCCGCGCCGTAGCGAGGAGCGCGAGGAGGCACCGTGGCCGACGCCCTCCTAACGATCTTTGCCTTCGCCGTCGGCTCGATTCCGTTCGGGCTCGTCGTCGGCCGCCTGTTCTTCTCAACCGATATCCGCGCGCAAGGATCCGGCAATATCGGCGCGATGAATGCTCTGCGCTCGCTCGGGAAACGCGGTGCCGCTGCGGTCTTATTGCTCGACGCCGCGAAGGGTGCGCTCCCGGTGCTGCTCGCCGCGCACTTCGGACGCGGGGATGCCATGCAAGCGGTCGCCGCGTTGGCCGCAGTACTCGGCCACTGCTTTTCGCCATGGCTTGCATTCAACGGCGGGAAGGGCGTTGCGACGATGCTCGGCGCGACGCTCGCGCTGAGCCCCGCCGCCGTCGCCATCGCGATCGCCGGCTGGTTGCTCGGCGCGCTCGTCCTCACCCCGTACTCCTCGGTCGGCTCGATGCTCGCCGGGGTGCTCGTCGTACCGTCGCTCTGGCTCTTCACCCGCTCGGCGTGGGAGACGCTCTACGGCGCTGCAGTCGCACTCTTGATTATCTACCGCCACCGCGAAAATATCGAGCGCCTCCGTGCCGGTGTGGAGAACCCGATTCCGTTCCTGAAGGGACGTGGCGCACCGAAAAAGTAGCGCCACCTGACGCTTAAGAAAATGCAGAGAGGCTCGAAGACACTCTCTGCATCGCCGGAATCCGACGTACCGCGCTCGCTGCAGCGATTAAGTATTCGCGGTCTTCCGTAGAAAGTTCATGGAGATCACCTCCGTGAAAATAGACGAGCGCCTTGAGCGCCTCTGAAGCTTGAAAAGCCAAGCCGAAGAGGGCCCGCCCGGCGGCAAGCCCACTATCGAGTGGGGTCCCGCCGCGAACGATCGCCGCGATATCGAGATAGTCTTTCGCTTCGATACGGTCAAAAATAGCTTTCCATTTCGTAGCGAGCAGGTCGAGCGATGAAGCGACGACGAGAACTCCATCCTCGGTCATTTCCGGTTCACCGACACGACCGATCGATAGCGATCCGAAGAACGAGCATTTCACCGGCCGCGAGGTCGCGGTCAGTACGGTCAGCGTGTTTACAGAGTCTTGAAGGACCGTCGCTCTCCGCAAAAACGGCATCGCCGAGCGCATTGCATCCTTATCGAGAACGCGATCCGTAAAGAAATCGAAATCGATCGATCGGCGATGCCCGTATCGAAGAGCGACGGCCGTCCCTCCGTAAAGAACGAACCCAAGCCGCGCCGCCGGAGCAAGATCGTTCCAAAGATCGCGTTGCGCTTCATCCAGCGTTGCGAGGAGCGGCTTCATGGTGCGTCTGCTTTACAGCGCTCGGCGAGGCACGGCCGGCGGCGTGCCGTGGTATGGCGTAAGACCGAGACGATAGTGCCAGTATGCCCACGATTTTGGCGAAAACCATCCGGGCTCGGCATGCTCGAGGACCGATACGAGTTCCCTTTCGCCGAACAGCTCGACCAGACGTTGGACGTCATCGAAGTCTCCCAGCTCTAAGACCTGGGCGATCACGCGATTGGGCGAACGCAGCGCCGCCTCGGGCGAACTCCACCAGAGATATTTTTGCGCCAGCCCAACCAAGCTCTCCCGGCACAGCTGCGAGCGGGTCGTTCCCATAGGGGTGCCTCCTTCGCCGTTGGTACGCGCCTCTCCGGGCGATGCCCTGAGCCCGAGAGCGCCGGTGCCGAGACCGGAGACTTTTCTCGTACTCTTCCGATAGCGCGGCGCACAGGGCTTCGTGAGGCGCGGCCCGTATTGGGGCGGGCTATGATCTCATCGAATGATTTTCGTAATGGCGTCACGATTCTGTTGGACAACAACCTCTGGACCGTGATCGAGTTTCTCCACGTAAAACCCGGTAAGGGCTCGGCGTTCGTCAGGACGCGCCTGAAGAACGTGCGCACCGGCGCGACGGTGGAACGCACTTTCCGCGCCGGCGAGAAAGTCGAACGCGCGACGCTCGACAATCGAACGATGCAGATGCTCTATAACGACGACGAGGGTTTCCACTTCATGGACCAGGAGTCGTTCGAAAACGTCACCATCCAGCGCGATCTCATCGGCGGCCCGGCGGATTTTCTGCGCGACGGAATGTCGGTCGACGTCCAGTTCCACGACGGCACCGCGATCGGCGTCGAGCTCCCGCCGCACGTCGAATTGCGCATCGTCGAAACGGACCCGGGCTTTAAGGGCGACACTGCGACGAACACCACCAAACCCGCAAAGCTCGAGACCGGCGCGATCGTGCAGGTGCCGCTCTTCATCGAACCCGATACCGTCATCCGTATCGATACGCGCGATCGGCGTTACATCGGCCGCGTGAACTAAACACGCTGTCGGTGCTCGCGCCGTAGAGGGGAGACCGTGAAAAAGAAACTGCAGTCGCTAGGAATTGCCATCGCCCTCGCGCTCGTCGCCAGTGGGATCGGCGTCGCGAGCTTCTATTCGCAAAATCCGCAACTCTCTCGGCTCGCCGACTACATCGCCCACATCACGGTGCTCGCGCACGCCGACCGCATCGGTCTCAAGAACCCCGGCTACGGAAGCCCCAACAATAACCTTGCGATGATTACGCTCGACGATTATTCGTTGAGCGGGCACACGAGTGCGGGGCTGGGAACCTGGCCTTTCCGTCGCGGCGTCTACGGTACGCTCCTCGACCGGCTCGCGAAGGCCGGAGCGAAGACGGTCGCCTTCGATATCGATTTCCTCGACCCGAGCCCGAGCGCGCGCCAAGATGCAATCTTCGGCAAGGCGATTGCGAAGGTGCCGACGGTCCTCGCCTACGCGCTCAACACGACGACGACCGGACAGATCGGTATCGAGCCGGTGATCCCCGTCCTCGCTCGACATACCGCAGCGATGGGCTTCTCGAGTTCGGATAGCGTCGGCAGCTACACCTCGGGGCAGTTTCCGAAGATTCGCACGAGCGGATCCGGCTTTTTCTCCGACCAGACGTTCTATTCGCTCGCGGCTGCGGCGGCGCAGACCTATCTCGGCCATACGATCGATTTCACGAAGACACCGCGCCTGCACGGGCGCGTTCTTTTGCTGCCCCCCCATTACGCGTCGACCCAGGCCGTGAGCGGCCGCGTCGGCGCCGAACAGAGCACCGCCCCCACCTTCATCGGCGGCGGACAGATGTCGCTCGCCGACGCGCTGACCGTTCCCATCTCGCAGCTACGGCTCTTTGCGAAGGGCCGTTTAATCTACGTCGGGGCGACCGCACAGGCGCTCGGGGACTTCGTGATCACGGCTCGCGGCAAAATGCCGGGAGTCTACGTGAACGCACGACTCACCGACCAGATGTTGCGCGGAATTTACATTAAAACGCTGCCGACGTGGATCGACATCGCGCTCATCGTCGGGCTCCCGCTGCTTCTCGCGCTCTTCCTCATGTCCGCGCGTTTTGCGATCGCGCTCGGCGTCTCGGCGGCGACGATTCTCGCCTACGCCTGGATCAACGCGGCCCTTTTTGTCACGCATCTCCTCTGGTTCGATCTCATCCACGTCGTTGCGGCAATGATTTTGGCCGTCACCTTCGTCGCCGCATTCCGAACCATTATCGAAGGCGCGCAACGCCGCGTCGTCACCAATCTCTTCGGCATGCACGTGAGTCCGGCGGTCGTCGCCGAGATTCTCGAGTCCGAGGATCCCTCCGGCGCGCTCTCGCTCAAAGGCAAGCGCGTGAAATCGACCATCTTCTATAGCGATATTCGCGGCTTCACCGCGATGTCGGAGACGATGAGCCCGGAGGATATCTATAACCAGCTCAACGAGTACTTCGAAGAGATGGTGAAGATCATCTTTAAATACGGCGGCTACGTCGACAAGTTCATCGGCGACTGCGTGATGGCCGTCTTCTCCGCTCCCTACCAAACCCCCGACGACGCGAAGAACGCCGTTCTCGCCGCGATCGAACAGCAGCAACGCATCGCCGAGCTCGCGGCAAAATGGTCGGCACAAGGGCGCAAAGTCTTTACCGTCGGCATGGGGATCAACACCGGCGAGGTGGTGATGGGAAACCTCGGCTCGAGTTCGCGCATGAACTACACGGTTATCGGCGATAACGTCAATACGGCGGCACGCCTCTACAACGTTGCGAAGGGCGGCCAAATCATCATCAGCGAGACGACCTACAACGAAGTCAAGGAGCTCGTTACCGTGACCGAGCTCGACCCGGTTACCGTCAAGGGCAAGGTCGAGCCGCTCCGCATCTTCGACGTCGTCGTGCCGAAGCGTGAGGCCCCCGCCGAAGTACCCTCGGCGTGATCGAAGCGCTCGCCCTATTTCTCGCAGCGCTGACGGCGAGCGCGCTGGGCTCGATGGTCGGCTTGGGCGGCGGTTTTTTAATGGTGCCGATTCTGCGCCTCGCCTTCGGCTTCGAGCCGGCGGTCGCCGCGGGGATGTCGTTGGCGATGGTCGTCGCCAACGGCGCGAGCAGTACGATTGCGAACCTCCGCGCTCGCCGCGTCAACCTTCGCGTGGGGCTCCTCGTCGCCGCGGGCGGTATACCCGGCGCGCTCCTCGGTTCGCGGATCGTCGAACGCATCGCCAGCCCGATCTTCGATTGGCTCTTCGCCGCACTCGTCGTCGGCGTGGCCATCGATTTTGCGCTGCGCCGCTCGCGGCTTGCACTCTCGGGCACGAACCGCGAGGGCGCGCCGCGGACGATGCACCCGGTCGCCTCTCTGCTCGCTGGGTTCTTCGCCGGTATTCTCGGCGGGCTCTTCGGCATCGGCGGCGGGATCGCGATCGTTCCCGCGCTCGCGTATTTCTCCGACGTGCCGATCCACAGCATTACGGCGACCTCGCAGTTCGCGATCGCCCTCACCTCACCGATCGGCCTCATCGCGCACGGTCTCGCCGGCGACGTCGATTTTCTCCGCGCGATTCCACTTTTTCTCGGCGGAATCGCGGGCGGATCGCTCGGCCCGCGCATCGCCGCCCGCCTGCACGCCGCACAGCTCCTCTCGGTCGTCTCGTTCGCGCTTATCCTCGCCGCCGCTGCGATGTTGCTGCGAGACACGCACGTGCTCTAAGGCGTAGGCTGTGAAACGATGAACGAATCTCCGGCGACGCCCGCATCATCGACGCACTGGGAGCCCGGCGCCCTGCCCTCGCTTGCGCGGATGGAGAACTATCCGTGGCTAGTCGTCGGAACGGTCTGTATCGGCGCCTTCATGGGGCAGCTCGACGCCAGCATCGCGCAGTTAGTTCTCCCGACGCTGCAGACGACGTTTCGCTCCTCGCTCGCCGACGTTAGCTGGGTCTCGCTTGCCTATCTGCTCGTGCTCGCATCGACGCTGCCGATCTTCGGCCGACTCGCCGATATCTTCGGCCGCAAACTGCTCTACACCGGCGGCTTTCTCGTCTTCATTCTCGGTTCGGGGCTCTGCGGTTTCGCGCATTCGCTCGGCATACTTATCGCCGCCCGCGTGCTGCAGGCGATCGGTGCGGGATTGCTCCAGGCGAACAGTGTCGCGATTATCACCGCCGCCGCCGGGCCGCAGCGGCGCGGGCGCGCGATCGGCATTCAGGGCGCCGCGCAGGCGATCGGGCTCTCGCTCGGCCCCGCGCTCGGCGGGTTGCTGATTCAAGCGATCGGCTGGCGCTGGGTCTTTTGGATCAACGTCCCCGCGGGTATTCTCGGCACGATCCTCGGCTGGTTCGTGCTGCCGCGAACCGAAGGGATTCATCTTCACGACCGCGGCTTCGATTGGCTCGGAGCGTGGTTGCTGACGCCGGCACTCGCACTCGTACTGATCGCGCTGAGCGAAGCGCCGAGTTGGGGGCTCGCCTCACCGCTCTTTATCGGCTGCGCGATCGTGGGCATCGCGCTCATCGTCGTCTTCGTGCTGCATCAACGACGCGCACAACCGCCGCTGATCGATCTCACGCTCTTCAAATCGCACGCATTTAGCGCGGGGAATCTCGCCGGGCTCATCTCGTACGGCTTGCTGTTCGGCGTCTTTCTGCTCGTGCCGTTCGCGCTCGAAGGCGGCTATCACGATGCACCTTTCGCCGCCGGGTTGCGCTTGGCAACGATTCCGATCGCGCTCGGCATCGTTGCGCCGTTCGCCGGAGCGCTCTCCGATAAACTCGGCCCACGTTGGCTCACCGCGATCGGAATGGCCGTCGCCGCGCTCTCGCTGGTCGGGCTCGCATTCGCACTCGACGGCGCGCCGGGTTCGCTCGTCGCCGTCACCGCGCTGCTCGCGATCTTCGGCCTCGGTCAGGGCCTCTTCACCTCGCCGAACAACAGCGCGATTATGGGAGCCGCACCGATGCACCGATTGGGCGCCGCAGGGGGCGTGCTCAACGTCACGCGTACGCTGGGAACGAGCCTCGGCGTCGCCGTCGCATCCTCGCTCCTTTCGTGGGCGATCGCTTCCTACGGCCACTTCCGCGACACGCTCGATGCACCGCCCGCCGACTTGCTCGCCGGGATTCACGACGTGCTCTTCGTCTTTGCGGTGCTCGCACTCGTCGCCGCCGGCGTCTCCGTACTGCGCGGGCGCGAGGAGGCGATCGACGAGGCGCACCGCGAGGAGATTGCGCTGATCGAACGCTCGGGCGGAGTATAGCCTGGATGCTCGGTTCCCTCGTGCTTGTGGCCTCCATCGTCGGTTTGGGATCGCGTCCCGCGTCGGTACCTATACGTATCCCTACACTCGGCGACACCGTCGCTCTCGAGTCTCTCGTTCGAAACGCGGCGAAGCCCATCGCCGCTCGGTACGTTGTCCTTCAAGACATCGCTATCGTCGGCAACCGCGCAATCGTCGATTGGTATGCCCGACGAATACACGGAGCGATCGAGGGCGGAGGATCGATCGTCGCACGGGAGCGTGCCGGAGTATGGTCGCTCATTGGAAAGAGCGACAACTACCCCGACCTAAAGACTTTGAAGCGGATCGATCCGAGACTCTCTCGGTTTCGCGCTCGCGCGATTCTCAAGCGGTATCGCCTCGGGGTGACGCTTGCAGGATGTAACCAGAATACGACGTGCTCGACGACGCGCGAACGTATTACTGCGGTCGTCGTACGCGACGCACTCGACGAACAGGATTTCGTCATCGCTCCCGTGGTTTGGCCGATCGCCATAGCGGGAGGTTTCGCGCTCGTGGACTGGACTGAAGGCGAGGGTGGCGGGGAAGCACTCCTCCGGTCAGAACGGGGCCAGTGGCGGATTCTAACCATGGGAGGCGGCTCGATGGCGAGCACGAGCGCGCTCGAACCTGAAGGCATGTCGGCGAAAACGGCGCGAAGGCTCGTACAACAAGTTATCGCCGGCGAAAAAGCCCCCGATCTGCCGTGCGCCCCGACTCTTCGTTGTGCGAAACGCGAACGCGAAGTTCGCATCGCGTTTTCACGGTACGTCAGGTCGCAGCGACGATTGAGGTCGCGCACCATCTACCACACGATATCCATTGCAGGGACTTTTGCCGTGGCCGATTATTCGATTGGGGCGAGCAGAGGTCAAGCCCTACTCCGATTAGGGAACGGTTCGTGGCGCATATTGGCAGACGGCCGAGAATGGATCGCCGATTCCGGCCTTCTCGTTCGCTCCTTCGGCGTTCCGCCCGCCGATGCCGTACGGCTCGAGCGACAAATCATCGACGCCGAGGAGCGAGAGACTCACAAATGATCGACGCCGCGACTTCGGCCGTGTATGAAGCTGCGAAGTCGACCCGCAGTGCGGGTACGACGAGCGGACGGCAGAGCCCGCCATGAACGCTTTGCCGAAAAAGGAGGCGGCGCCCGACGACTTCTGGCCGAGCATTATTGCTTTTTCGTTGATTCTAGCGATCTTACATCTCGATTTTCATTTCGCTGCATGGCGCTCCTTCGCGATGACGATACCGATTGCGCTTTTTTACGCCGCCACGATCTTCTATCGTGCAATTGCCGGCCAGGCTGTAATCTCGGCTCGAATCATGCGTTGGGTAGGCCTTTCCTTCGGAGTCGTCTTAATCGCCATCGGCTTTGCAACTCGATCCGCCAATACAGCCGACGTTATTTATTTCTTTTCAAGAAAGCCGATGTCGTTACCGCTCGCAATCTCTTCCGCAGCGGGACTCCTTGTTGGCCTCCAACTTGGCGACGTTGTCTTGGACTGGATCGTGCATTGGTGCCGGGCAATACGAGACCATTTTCGAGACCGATCTTAACGGGCGACGTGGCAATTGCCGATCCCAAACGGGCTCCCCGATCGCTGCAGATCACGACAAAACGAAGGGAGGGCCGAGCATCACCGCTCGGCCCTCCCTTCGTTTTCTTTCGCGCGACCTTATTTCGGGTAGGTCATCTCGCGGGGAACGACAATTTTGTCGAACTCTTCGGCGGTGACGTAACCGAGCTTGAGCGCGGTCTCTTTGAGGGTTGCGCCGTCGTGGTGCGCCTTTTTCGCGATCTCGGCGGCCTTGTCGTAACCGATCTTCGGTGAAAGCGCGGTAACCGTCATTAACGATTCGGCGAGATACTTCGCAATCACCGGCTCGTTCGCCTGAAGCCCTTCGATGCAATGTTCGCGGAACATCGTGCAGGCGTCGCGCAGCAACGTCGTGCTGTGAAGGAAGTTCGAGATCATCACCGGGTTAAAGACGTTGAGTTCGAAGTTGCCTTGGCTCGCGCCCATCGTGATGGCGACGTCGTTTCCGAAGACCTGCACGCAGACCATCGTCATCGCCTCGGATTGCGTCGGATTCACTTTTCCCGGCATGATCGAGCTGCCCGGTTCGTTTTCCGGGAGCACGAGTTCGCCGATACCGGCGCGCGGGCCGGAACCGAGCCAACGGACGTCGTTCGCGATCTTCATCAATGCAGCGCCGAGCGTCTTGAGCGCTCCCGACGCGAAGACGAAATCGTCGTGCGATGCCAACGCGGTGAATTTATTCGGGTGCGATCGGAACGGAAGTTTCGTCAGCTCGGCGAGCTTCGCCGCCGCGCGATTCGCGAACTCCGGATGCGCGTTGAGACCGGTGCCGACGGCCGTGCCGCCGATGGCGAGATCGTAGAGATGATCGAGCGCTTCGCGGCAGGCGACCATCGCACGATCGAGCTGGGTGACGTATCCCGAGAACTCTTGCCCGAGCGTCAGCGGCGTCGCATCTTGAAGATGGGTGCGCCCGACCTTCACGATATCTTTCCAGGCCTTCGCCTTGACGTCGAGAGCATCGCGCAGCTTCTGAACGGCCGGCAGCATCGCCACCATCGCTTCGGCGGCAGCCATGTGCATCGCGGTCGGGAACGTGTCGTTGCTCGATTGCGACATGTTGACGTGATCGTTGGGATGAATCGGCTTCTTGCTGCCCATCTCGCCACCGGCGATCTCGATCGCACGATTGGAGATCACTTCGTTGACGTTCATGTTCGTCTGCGTGCCCGAACCGGTCTGCCAAATGCGCAAGGGGAAGTGCGCGTCGAGTTTGCCGGCGATCACTTCGTCGGCGGCGGCGACGATGAGCTTCGTCTTCTCCGCATCGAGCTTCCCGAGGTCGTGGTTGACCAAGGCTGCAGCCTTCTTCAGCTGCGCCATCGCAACGATGACCTGCTTGGGCATCACGTCGCGAGGCCACGATCCCTCGCCGATCTCGAAATGGATGAGCGAGCGCGCCGACTGCGCGCCGTAGTATTTGTCGGCGGGCACATCGATGGCACCCATAGAGTCGGTCTCTTTGCGCGACTGAAGCGCGCCGTTGGAGGCGGTGTTGGTGATCGTCATAGCCCCGCTATCTTTGCGCGAACGGGGGGCCGACCGCCTGGACTTAGGTCGCTCGGGAGCTCCGAGAGGCCGCCCGCTTCGGAGCGATCGCGCCGACCTCGCCGAGGACCCGCGTCTCGACGACTTCGTAGACCGTGAGCGGAAAACGGGGATCGTGCCGACGCGGGTTGCAGCGCCCGCAGGTCATCGAGCGGCTCGGCAGGCGGCGGCGGAGCGCTTCCATGCCGCAATGCTCGCAGCGAAAGATATAGCGGGTGCTCGCCTCCTGGAGCGGGCGGACCGTTCCGAGATCGTGGTGGATCGAGGTGATGCCGCAGCGCTTCATCTTGCGACGAAAGTGCGTTCCGTGCCCGGTCTCCCCGAAGCGCTGAAAGCACCACACGTGAATCATTTCGTGCAGGAGCGTCTCCTCGAGCGCCTCCGGGTAGCGCCGAAAGTGCTTCGGCGAGAGCTCGATAAGCGCGGGGGCGCGATAGGTCGTCCGCCCCGCGCAATTCGAAAAGCGCTCGTTGTAGGCGATCGAGCACGCACCGATCTCGCCGTCGAAATGCGCGAGATTGAGACGGGCAAAGAGCATCTGCAGGTCGGCTTCGGTCGGCAAGGGAGCGCTCATCTCGGCACGCATTTCGCCGCGGCGATCGCTCCTTCCGCGCGAGGTGCGCGCGCCGCACGGTCGAACGATGAACGCATGCAATCTCCACCACCCATGCGGTGCGGCCTTCCGGCGCCGCTGGCCATCGGGCTCTTCGTCGCCTTCGCCGCCATCCTGCTCTTCGTTACCGGCGACTTCATCGCCAAGGGTTTCGACGTGCATGGATCGGTCTTCGGCTCGGGCGGGCCCTCGATGCAACAGAATGCCGGGAGCGCGGCCGCCGTACAGGGCGGGCCGCCGCCCGCGGTGATGCTCCAGGTCTCGCAATTAAAGGCGAGGATCGCGAAAGATCCGCACGATGCCGTCGCGCTCACGCAACTCGGCGATCTCTACCTCACCTCCTCGCAGTTCGCGCGCGCGATTCCCTACTACGAACGCGCGTTGGCGATCGATAAAGGCAACGTTTCGGCGAAGACCGGGCTCGAACAGGCCCGTATCGGTCTGGGGGAGGCGGCGAAAGAGTGATCGCTCTCCTGCGAGCGACGTTGCTCGCACTCTCCTCGACGCTCGCCGTCATTCCCAACGGCTTCACGTACCTCGCTTCACTCGCCCCGCAGATTCGACAAGATATTCGCTACGCGACGCCCGATAATTTTACCGGCGCGCGCGTTCCCGGATACGACGCACCCGCCTGCATTCTGACGACCCGTGCCGCGAAAGCGTTGTTGCGCGTCGAGCGGACGCTCCTCACGCACTACTTAACGTTACGCGTGTACGACTGCTATCGCCCCGAGAGCGCCGTCCACGCATTCCTCGCATGGAGCAAGCGCCCGACCGACCTCCGCAGCAAAGCGCTCTATTATCCCAACGTTCCCAAATCCGAACTCATCGCGCGAGGCTACATCTCCGACCGTTCGTCGCATAGCCGCGGCAGCACGGTCGATCTTACCGTCGACGGGCTCGCCATGGGGACACCCTACGATTACTTCGATCCGCTCTCGCGCGGCAACGCGCCGGTGCCAACGCAGGCGCGCGCGAACCGCATGTTTCTAGCGATGCTGATGGAGCGCTACGGTTTTAAAGCCTACCCCGAGGAGTGGTGGCACTTCACCCTCGCCCACGAACCGTTCCCGAACCGGTCGTTTAATTTCCCCGTGACGGCGCAGCCGTCGCGCTAACGCCGCGGGCGCCGATCGCGCGCGCGATATCGACGACGTCCTCGGCGTCGAGCGCCAACCCGCTCGAAATTTCTTCGTAGCGTTCGATCGCCTGCTGCGCCACGCTTCCGGCGGCACGCTCTTCGCGAATGCGTTTGACCTGTTCGGTCACGGCATGGGCGAGTGCGCTGGTTACCTCGACGCCGCTAGCGGCGAGGCGATCTTCGTTCTCGCGAAGCGTTTGCTCCACCAGCGCAACCCCGGAATGTTTGCCGAAGAGAAACTCGGTATGCGCACCGACGAGCTCGCTCGGAACCGCTTCGTAGATGCGTCGATCGATCATGATGCCGTGCGTGTGGATTCCAGATTCGTGCGCGAAGACGCGCGTTCCGACGATCGGCTCGTGCTGCTGCATGGGCACGCCGCTCATGCGTTCCATGAAACGCGCGAGATCTCGTAATTTGTTATATTTGAAACCGGGTATCTCGATGCCGTACAATTGACGCATCGCGACGACGTATTCGTGCAGCTTGACGTTGCCGGCACGCTCGCCGTAGCCATTAGCGGTGAGCGAAATTACCTTGAAGCCGCACGCCGTCGCGGTGATGGCATTGATGGTTCCAAGCCCGTAATCGTTGTGTAGGTGCGCGACGACCGGAATGCCTGCGGGCAGGCCCGCGATGAGCCTCGTTCCGTGCGCGCGCATCGCTTCGGGCGTCAAGCAACCAACGGTATCGGGCCAGGCGGGGCGCGTTCCGCCGGCGGCGAGAACGCGATTGTAATATTCGATAAAGTACTCGACGTCGCCGCGGCTCCCGTCCTCACCGCCAAATTCGATTCGGTCGACGCCGTGCGATCGCGCGTGACGAACCGCATCGCACTGTAACTCGATATTCGCCTCGCGATAAAACGAGAGCGGGAGCGAGAGCCACTCCGATTCGTCGCGGCCGGCGAAGCGTAGCAGCACCTTCCCGACTTTATATTTGAGGTGGAGATCGCTGCCGCTGGAAAAGATGAAAAACGTAACCTCGCGCGGATCGACGCCGATTTCGCGGAGCGCCTCGACCGTTACGTCGATATCGTTGCGATTGCTCCGGCACATCACCAAAATCTCAACGTCGCCGAGTTCCCCGCGCCGCTTCGATTCCATGACGAGTTGAAGCGTGCGGCGGTCGCCCGCCGACGCAGCCGGAAAGCCGACGCTGATAATGTGCAGCCCGATATCGGCGAGCGCCGTGGCGATCTCAAGTTTTTGTTGCGGCGTATAACAGACGCCGGGCATCTGTTCGCCATCGCGGAGCGTCTCGTCGTAGAGGCGGATCTCCGATGGATCGGGGAAATGCACGTCGCGAGTGAAGCGCGTCGGCTCGGCGATAAGCTGCTCGATCGGCTCTTCAAATTTCATGGCTCACCGTACTTCGACGGACGAGGGGGGGCTTCTTCGCGGTCGAAGCATCGTCGCGCATGGAACCTTCTGATCGGCCGCCCGAACAGCCGGAAAAAAAGAAACCCAAAGGCCTGGCGGCGCTCCTCGCCGTGGCCGCCGGCCTCATTGCGAAATTTAAAGGTCTCCTGCTCCTCTTCGTCCACGCCCCGATGCTCCTCGGAAGCCTGAGCTTTCTCGCGACGCTCTGGCTCTACGGCCTCGCACTCGGGTGGCGTTTCGGCATCATTCTCGCGCTGGTGCTCCTCGCCCACGAACTCGGACACGTCGTGGCCTTCCGCAGCTACGGGCTCGCCGTGCGCGCTCCGGTCTTTTTGCCCTTTATCGGTGCGCTCACGCCGGGCGCTCGCCCGGCGAATGCCGAGGACGGCGCATATATCGCGCTTGCGGGACCGCTCGCGGGGATGGGCCTCGCGGCGGTTTCGCTCGCCATGGGAATCGCCACGCACGATCCCTTCTGGATGCTCGCAGCCAATGTTAGTGCATTACTGAACCTCTTCAACATGGCACCGGTGCTGCCGCTCGACGGCGGTAGCATCATTCGCGCCGTGTGGCCGCCGATCGTCGTGATCGCGTTGCCGATCTTCATCATCGTCGCCGTGCTCGCACAACTGCCGATCTTACCAATTGCGCTCGTCGCACTGTTTAGCATCTTTTGGCTCTTCGGGTCGTGGCGCAGTTCGTTCGCGCAGAGCGCCGACGGCATCGATCTCCCGGCACGCATTCGCATTGGCCTCGCGTACGCGGGGACTCTGTTGGGCTTACTCTTTATCGAAGCACGCATCCACCTGCCGACGCTCTCCAGCCTCCACCAATGAGCGAGCGAGAACCGCCGGATTTCGCAATGCGCCGCGCGGTGGAGGTGCTCGCGAGCATCTACGAACGCAAGCGCCCTCCACGCGAGCCGACGCTTCCGCCGCGCGCGGATGCCCCGATCGTTCTCTTTAACGAACGCCTCGCACTCGTCGTCGGAAAGAGCACGCGTCGCGACGTGGAGCGCGAACTCGGCATTGCCTATCGCTATCCGTCGGCGGGATGGCACACGTACTGTCTACGCATCGCCGGCGAACGCGCATTTTTGAGCCTCTTCTTCAGCGATACGTGTTTGAGTGCGGCGGAGCTCTATCGGCCGCGCACGGCGCAGGCGCCGCCGTTAGAGGCGCGCGACTGCGGATTCTATCGCCTCGTGCCCGGCGAGATCGGGCTCGGGATGCAACTCCTCGCATTGCCGGAGTACTTCACCGAGATTCCCGCGCCGCCGGGCGGCAGCTACGCGCAAATTTTCGCGACCGGCTTTCCCGGCGGCAGCGCTTTGGTGATGGGGAACGACGGGACGATCGAGCGGATCGCCGTCTACGTCGATTCTTCAACTGCCCCGAGCGCTCAAATCGAGTAGCCGCTATCATCCCGAGTAGCCGCTGTCATCCCGAGTAGCCGCTGTCATCCCGAGTAGCCGCTGCCATCCCGAGTAGCCGCGGAACGCGGCGTATCGAGGGAAAGCACAAGGCCGCAAGCTCCGCCTCGATACGGCGCCTAAAGGCGCCTACTCGGCGTGACAGAGCTGCGCTTCTCGGCGTGACAGAGCTGCGCTTCTCGGCGTGACAGAGCTGCGCTACTCGACGCGGCAGGACCTCGGCCGCTCGCAAGGCGCATGCATCGCGGCTGCGGCGATCGCGGCGAGCGCTTAAGCGAGCGGCGAGGACCCTGACATTGCTTGTCCGAGCCGCGAGCGTCTAGCGAGTCGCGATTGCCGTAGCCGCCGATGCATGCACACCAAGCTCCGCCTCGATACGGCGCCTAAAGGCGCTTCTCGGCGTGACAGAGCTGCGCTTCTCGGCGTGACAGAGCTGCGCTTCTCGGCGTGACAGAGCTGCGCTTCTCGGCGTGACACGACCGCGGCCGCTAGATATCCACGTTCATCATGTTGTCGAACGGCGCCAGCACGCCCGGATGGAAGTGCTTGAGATCGCGATTGTAAGCGTAGATCGACATACGACCATCTTCGACGATCGAGGGCACCTCTTTGACGAACTGCTTGGTGAGAATCGCGACATCGGCGTTGCGTTCTTTCTGCGTGAAGTGCGAGAAGAGCGCCTTCATCGCCGCATCGGCTTTCGGATCGCACCAACGGAGATCGTTCTGCCCGTTCGGCGGGAATTGATTGCATTCGTAGATGAACGAGTAATCGCCGAGCGGATCGTTCCCCCACGCGAACATCGTGACGTCCCAACTATTTCCATACATAATGCCGCCATTTTGATAGGGCGCGAAGAACTCCGCCGAAGAGTAGTGGCGCACGCTGATCCCGACGCCGATCTTCTTCCACGATTCGCGCATTAGTTCGATGATATTATCGGTGTCGGGGGTGCCGACCACGGTAGCGAGATCGAGCATGAGGCGCACGCCGTTCTTTTCGCGGATTCCGTCCGGTCCGCGCTTCCAGCCCGCTTTATCGAGAATCTCATTCGCTTTCGCGATATTGTAGTGCGTGTACCCGATTCCGTGCACCCAATAGGGGGCGCTCTTCGGATTCGGTTGATCCTGAAGGTTCCCGATATTATGACGAATCTTACGATTGATGCGGGCGAGCGGAGTCGCGTAGCGCAACGCGCGACGAACGGCCAGGCTCGCCACCTTCGGGTGCGAGAGATTGAAATCGATGTGATCGTAATAATAGTCGGGTTTTACCGAGACTTTAAACGGCGTCATCTCTTTGAGGCGATTCACGTAGGCGGGCGAGACGTACATCCAGAGATCGAGCTGCTTCGCCTGCATCTGCGTCAGCACGGTGTCGCGATTGGGAATGATTTCGAAGATGATCTTCTTGAGCTTCGGGAGTCCACGGAAATAGAGCGGATTTCGCACCATCACCACGTCTTGGCCGCGATTCCACTGCTGGTATTTGAACGGCCCGATGCCGACCGGGAGCGAGTTATACGGAACGTTATTGATGTTCGGATACTTCGCTAAGAGGTGTTTCGGCAACACGCACGGGTTGGCATCGGCGCTGGAAAAGAACGTCGTAATAAACGGCGAGTAGGGGTGCTTGAGGTGGAGGATCACCGTGTATTTATTCGGCTCTTGAATCTTATCGATGAGATCCCAGCCGGTTCGGCTCACGATATCGTTCGCCGGATTCATGATCGCGTGAATCGTCCACACGACATCGTCGGCGGTAAACGGAGCGCCATCCGACCATCGCACGCCGTGGCGAAGGTGCCAGGTAATCGTCTTGCCGTCGGGGCTAATGCCGCCGTTCGCTTTCGTCGGCTCCACCGTGAGCAGCTCGGGGACCGGCTTATTCTTTGCGTTCCACTTCGTCAACCACGCCATCGTCAGCGAGGACATAAGGCCGAGCGTCGTCTGCTGGATCAGTACCGGGTTGAGCGACGAGACATCCTCTGCGGTTGCGTACCGCAGCACGTGCGGAATCGTCCAGGCATTCACCTGGCCGTTCGGGCCGACGGCGCCGCTTTTTTGAACGCGGCTACATGCGGTGAACGAGAATACGAGGGCAAGGGCAAGAACGGCGAAGCGTTTCAAGACGAGGTCTCCTCCCGGGCAGCAAGGCAACTAGGCCGAGGAGAGTGCTTCGCCATCCTCCGCCCGCATCGCTTCCGGATCGTTGCCGAGACTGCGATGAAATGCCTCGAATGCCGCCGGAGCGATTTCGGAGGGCTTGATCTCGCTTCGCCCGCCCCAGAAAACGTTGGTATAGTCGAAGGGGATCCCCGCCTCCCGCAGGTGGGCATCGATCGCCGCCTTATGTTCGAGGACTAACGCTTTCTCGGTTCCGTGTGCGACCGCCATGATGTTGACGTTCATAAACTCCGGCCCGCCCTCGCGCCAGTAGCCGTGCGTGATGACGTAATGGCGAGCGACCTCTCGGCCTGCCGCGATCTCGCTCCCGGGCGCGACGCGCCAATGGAAGAGCGCGTTATAGCGCGTGACCCGTTCGTTCGCGGCATTGGGCTTCACGTGTTCGAGGAAGGTCGAGAAACGCCCGATCACCTTGCGACGCTCGAGTCCCTCGGCAACTTCAAAGAAGCGTTCCAACGAAAGGTTCGCCTCCGCCGCGCGCGCGCTCCAGCAATCTTCGACGATCTCTTCGGCCGCGAATTCGCGCTTCAGCGCGGTGAGCACGCGCCATTCTTCTTCATTCAGGAGAACGATGTTGGTGCTCTGAATTTCGCCCGGCGCATCGGCGCGCGCTCCGGGCTCCAGGCCGCGGCGACGGACGTGCCCGACACCGAGTGCGAAGAGCATCTTCGCCGGCATCAACTTGAAGGCATCGGCACCGACGCGCGCCGCTAAGAACTCCGCATGTTTGCGCAACGAGTAGCCCTGCGGCACCTTCAACGTCGTCCAGAGCCGATAGGCGCTCCCGGGCGAGTCGCCGTCGGTACTGCGAATCACGATATGTCCCGAGAAGGGATCGTCGTGACTCATAAAATCGAAGGCGGCATCGAGTTTATCGGCGGGCACTCGCCACGCACAGAGCGCGCCGGGCGCGAGGCTGGTTGCGAGCAAGGTCTGTCGAACGCGCCGAATCGTTCCCGCTTGCAACATCGCAATGATGCGATCGCGGACGACCGGTAACGGCACGCCGCTACGGCGCGCGATTTCGCCGAACGGGTCGCGCTGAAACCCGGCGAGGCGATCTTCGGAGATCGCGAGAATTTCGGCGTTGACGGGGTCTGCAATAGCGATCACTTCGTATATTCACTTTCGCCGAGCGCGAGTTCGTAATTTTGTTGCGCGGTCTGCAACGAATAGACTGCCGAAACGGCATTTTTCTGCGCGGTGGCGAGCGTCGCTTCCGCCGTTACGAGCGTGACGAGATTCGCTACCCCCGCCTTATACTGCGCACCGGCGGCGTCGTATCCCACCTGGGCCGCCTTCAAACTCGCTTGCGCCTGATCGAGCGCCGCTTGCGCCGCCGCGACCTTCGCGATCGCACTGCGCACGTCGCTCTCAACCTGGAGTCGCGAGAGCCTAATGCCGGCCTTCGCCGCATCGGCCTGCGCCGCCGCGACGGCGACGTTGTAGTTGGTCAACCCCTGGTCGAAGATCGGCACCGTCAGCGTCGCCCCCAACGATTTCGATTGCACCGGGATGCCGTTGAGGCCGCTTTGATAACCGTCGCTCGCATTAGCATTGACCGACGGAAATTTCGTCAGCCTATTGAAGCGCACGTTCTCCTTCGCCGCTTGGTAGTTATTGAGCGCCGCAAGATAGTCGGGGCGCATCAGCAACGCACGTTGGAGTGCACGGTCATAGGGAAGCACCGTGAATTTTGCGGCGGGCGCGGTGAGCGAGCTCGCCGTATTGTCGATCGGTTCGATGAGCGCGTTCGCATCGAGCCCCAGCGTCGTTGCGAAGGTCGCCTGCGCGGCGATGCGCGAGCCCTGGTCGGTGACGAGTTGTAAGCGCGCTTGTGCGGTGAGCGCCTGCGCGGAGTAGAGATCCGAGGGCGCCGCCGCACCAACGCGAATCTGCGCCTGCACGAGCCGCTCTTGCGTGAGATACTGCTTGACGATCTGTTCGTCGACGGTAACGGTGCGATCGGCGAGCAAGACGCCGTAATACGCTTGCGCCACGGTATAGCCCAGTTGTTGCAACGAACGGATGAGGGTATCGCGCCCGGCAACCTGCCCGGATTTTGCAACGTGGATTCCGGCGATCACGCGCCCGCCGTCGTAAATGAGCTCGCTCAACTTGAGCCCGTAATTCACGCTATTATAAATGCCGTTGGGCGTACCGAGGCCGCCCCCGACCCCGCCGATCGTTCCCGAGGAAAACGTACGCGTCGCTCCTGCGCTTCCCGAAATCGATGGGAACACGGCGCTCTTGGCGACATCGTATTTCGCGAGTGCTTGGGCGTACGTCGCGCGCGCCTGCGCCAACGTCGGCGACTGGGCAACGGCAATCGCCACCGCCTGGACCAGCGTCACCTTCGTCGGAACTCCGGCTTTGGCAACGCGCGGCGCTATGAGATCTTGCGTCGCCGCATCGGCCGATGCGGGAAACGCGAGGCGCGCGAGCGCGGCGAGCAGCAGGAATGCGAAGATGCGCGTTCTTCGGCGCCTCACTGCGCACCGCCGGAGACGACGTGGACCGGGCTACCGTCTCGCAACGAATCGGGGCGCGTCGTAATCACACGCTGCCCGATCGAGAGCCCGGAGAGAATCTGCGATTCGGTATCGGTCTGGAGGCCGACCTTGACGGGAACCTGCTTCGCCTTCGTGCCGTCGACGACGAAGACCGCGTCGCCGTTCTGGACGCTCGCAATCGCCGAGCGCGGGACGATGAGCGCGCGAGAAGCGCCCTGCTTCGCGAGTTGCGCCGTCACCAACATGCCGCCGCGAAGCATTTCACTGGGATTGTGCATCTTCACGCGGGCGAGATAGGAGAGCGTTCCGTTGGTCGGCACCGCGTTGACCGCACTGAGGCGTGCGTGAAAGACGCGGCCGGGCAACGAGGTCGTGGTAAAGGTCAACGGCGTTCCGACATGCGCGTATGCGAGGTCGCCGTCGGGAATATTCACGTTCACCCACACGAGGTCGATGCGCGAGACCTGCAGCGCCGGCGCCGCCGGGGAGGCCATCGTGCCCGGATCCATCATGCGCGCGGTCACGACACCGTCGAAGGGCGCGTAGAGCGCGGTCTGTCCGATCTGCGTACGGATGAGATTCGCTTGCGCCGCCGCCGCTTGCGCCGCCGCCTGTGCCGCCTTCACCGATTCGGCGTTCGAGGGATTTGCCTGTGCGTTCGCCAGCGCGGTATTGTAATTGCTTTGCGCGCCGGCGAGCGCGGAGCGCGCCGCCTCGAGCGCCTGTCGCGAGAGATATTTCTGGTTGTAGAGCTGCAGGTCTTGGTCGAAAACGAGTTGTGCGTTCGCAAGAGCGGCCTTGGCGCTCGAGAGCGCCGCGTCGTTCGCCTGGTTGCGAGCGGGAAGGTCGATCTGCTGGCCGCGAGCCTCCGCCTGCGATTGCATCGCGGTCGCTTCGGCGGCGCGCAATTGCGCGTCCAACGTCGAGGGATCGATTCGCGCGAGAAGCTCGCCCTTGGTAACGCGATCGCCGACGTTGACGTAGACCGCCGAGACCGGTCCCGACTGCTGAAACGAGAGCGTCGAATTTTCGTAGGGGGCTACCTGTCCATCGAGGGAGAGGTACGTGGCGATGGCCCCCGTGGTGACGGGAGTCGCCTCGACGTCGAGCGGGATCGGCGCGCGCGCGCCCTTGGCCCCGCAGGCTGCGAGGAGGACGGCGACCATCGCCGCCGAGATCGTCATACGGATTGGACCGGGCATAGCTCTCCTATTGAAGATCGTGAGGTCGTCGTTCTCCATATACACCACAAACCTGAGAATTGATTCATGGCTTATCGACAAGCGGGGGATTTTGCGCGGGGCACAAACTAGAGAACCCCGCGTTATGTCCAAAAACATCCTCCTCGGTCGATCCCATAGCTTCCAATGCCGCGTCGAGGAGTGGATGACCGCGCATAAGGCCGGCAATCCCGGGGTCGAGGTGCTCTCGACCGCCATGCTGGTCGACTTGGTCGAGCGCGCGGCGCTCGCTTGTTTGGAAGGCTTCCTCGCTCCGGGGCAGATCTCGGTCGGCACCCACATCGAGATCGAGCACCGGCGCCCCGTCCCCGTCGGCTTCCTGGTCCGCACCGAGGTGGAGGTCGCGTTCGTGGACGGGCCACGCGTGAGCTTTGCCGTACGAGCGTTCGATGAATCCGATGCCGTTGCCGAGGGTACGCACGAGCGTTTCATCATCGACCGCGAGCGTTTCGAAGCGAAACTCGCCGAAAAGCTCGACTAAATTCCTCCTCGTAAGAGGGTGGTGCAGCCACAGGCAGAAGAGAGGGGAGACGGTTCTTCGGGGGCCCCGTCGTCGGCGAAGGCCGGCTACGGGCTCCTGGCGTTGTTTAAAGCGCGACGCTTAACGAGGAAACCGAGGCATCTTTACGACTCTCTCACCTATCGAGGAGGATACTTTGAAGCGACTGAGCACCGGAGTCCTAGCAACGCTGATTGCAGCGTTCTGTGGGCTCAATGCGGTCGCAGCTCCCTCCGGCGCGTCGCATGGAAACATTGGCAACAAAGCGATCGTAGCGGATATGAGCTCGACCAATGCGGCTCCGCCGGCGAACTTCGGTTCTCCGCCGTCGGGGCAGATCCCAATTCTTTATAACGACCACCACGTGTACTCGAAACCCGACCTTCTGAAGAAGGGCCGCGTTCTTTCGGCACTCGTGCGTGGCGGCACCGTCTTAATCCCCCTGCGTTCGATGTTCGAACAAATGGGTGCGACGGTGAGCTATAACGCCCGCACCAAGCAGGTCACCGTCAGCAAGCCCGGCGCCGAGATCAAACTCACCGTCGGCAAGAAGACGGCGATGATCAACGGTGAAGAGCGCACGCTCGACGTCCCCCCGATGATCTACAAGGGTTCGGTCCTCGTGCCGATCCGCGTGATCTCGGAGACGATGAACGCGTACGTTCAGTGGGTTCCTGAGAAGCGCGTCGTCGTCGTGCGGTACATCCCGCCGACCCCGCCGCCGGCTCCGCCGACCGCACCGCCGGCTCCGCCGACGGCCGCTCCGGCCACGCCTCCGCCGACCCCGACCCCGGCTCCGGTCGTTGCACCGTACCAGGATCGTTTCATCGTCGGCGACTACCTGATCTCACCGAAGATCTACAACGAGTTCAGCCCGGGTAACACCGGCAAGACCAGCCCGTTCTCGTATGCGGTGCGTGGCGCCGCCGAGTTCAATCTCTTCAACCTCCCCTG
This sequence comes from bacterium, assembly GCA_021786705.1. GTDB lineage: Bacteria > Vulcanimicrobiota > Vulcanimicrobiia > Vulcanimicrobiales > Vulcanimicrobiaceae > JABEUX01. The sequence continues at coordinate 1,108 of JAJYMV010000070.1, read as the reverse complement.
GATGATTGAAGGCGATTATCGGCAGTTCAACTACCCGCATAACCAGGGCGTCACCACGCCCGCCGGCTACACCCCGGCGAACAACAGCTGCGGTAACCTCGGCGTCACCGGCGATGTCGGTTGCGTCACCGGTATCGGCGGCACTGGTTCCTACTTCGTGCCTGCGTTCACGGCGAGCGATTACACCGCCGATGCACGTCTCGGCCTCCGCGTAGCGAACCCGCGCATCTATATCGGCGTCGGCTACATGGTTCGTACGAACAACTACGGCTACGGCCGCTTCAACGGCGTCGGTTTCGGCATCGAGAAGCTCCCGAGCCTGAACAAGCAGTTCTCGATCTATGGCAGCCTGTGGGATTACCCGACCGTGAAGACCAACTACAGCAGTTCGTCCTTCAACGGAACGGTTTCGTACAGCATCCTGCGCTACGAGCTCGGTGCGACCTACTCGTTCCTCAATAGCCCCCTGTTTATCGATCTCGGTATCCAGGGCGACCGCGGCACGGTGAAACTCAACGCGCCGACGGGCTTCTCTGAGAACGGCCCGTATCTCGGTCTCGGTATCAAGTTCTAAGCGATCCGTCGCAGACGAACGAAAGAGTGCGGCCCCCGTCGGAAGACGGGGGCCGCACTCTTTTTTTGTATCGAGCTCGTGCTACGGGGTCGGCGAACTCGACGGGATCGGCGAACTCGAAGGCGCAGGCGTCGGAATGCAGGGCGAAGCGAGAATTTCGACATGAACGTTCGTGTCGGAAGGCGTGGCGACCGGTGATGAAACACCGCCGACTCCGCACGGCTGAGCGGGTGCGTACCAATGTTCGGTAAAGCCGCGCGCCAGGCTCTCCTTCATCACTTTCCCGAAATAGCTGTGTGGAAATTTTTTCACCAGAACGAGCATATAGTGATACGCCCGCTCTTGCTCCGGCTGCACGTAGAGCTTGCTCATCGCCTGAATTGCCAGGAAATAACTCCGCGCGAGTTGCGGATCTCCCGGATAACGGTGGGCCCAGTCGCGTAACGCTTCATCGGCAAAATTCACCGACGAGATCAGGCCGGAGTTCGTCGTGTACGCGCCGGCGCGAATGGCATCGTCGCGAAACGCACTCTT
>JAJYMV010000035.1 GCA_021786705.1 bacterium | reverse complement strand
GCCGTTGTCGCCCGCAGATCCCCAACGCCTCTACACCTCGCAGAGCAGTGGATGGTTCGGCCAGGTCGTCCAGCGCTCGAGTGACGGCGGTAAGACGTGGCAGCCCGTCAACAATGAGTTTACCTACGAAGGCATTCCGGGAACCCACCAATGGTACGACGGCTCGTCGCGTCCGTGGGAGTTCAAACGCGTCTGGCATCTCGAAGCCTCTCCGCTCGATCCCGACGTCGTCTATGCGGGGGTCGAAGATGCCGCGTTATTCCGCTCCGACGACGGCGGCGAGCATTGGCACGAGCTCTCCGGTTTACGCAACCACAGCACCGGCAGCACCTGGCAGCCGGGAGCCGGCGGCATGTGCTTGCACACCATTTTGCTCGACCGCAGTAACGCAGGGCGTATCTACGTAGCGATCTCCGCGGCCGGCGCGTTCCGCAGCGACGATGGAGGCGCGACCTGGCTGCCGATCAATCGCGGATTGCAATCGGAGTATATTCCCGACCCCAACGCCGAGGTGGGGCATTGCGTCCACCGGCTCGCGATGCATCCGGCGAAGCCGAACGTCCTCTTTATGCAGAAGCACTGGGACGTAATGCGCAGCGACAACGGCGGCGAAGTATGGCACGAAATCAGCGGAAATCTTCCGACCGACTTCGGCTTCGCCATCGACGTCCACGCACACGATCCCGACACCGTCTACGTCGTTCCAATCAAGAGCGACCGCGAACATTTTCCGCTCGACGGCGCACTCCGCGTCTATCGCAGCCGGACCGGCGGCAACGAATGGGAAGCGCTCACGAACGGGCTTCCGCAGGAACATTGTTACGTAAACGTGTTACGCGATGCGATGGCCGTCGATCGGCTCGGCTCCTGCGGAATCTATTTCGGCACGACGGGCGGGCAAATCTACGCGTCGGCGGATTCCGGCGATTCTTGGAACGCCATCGCTCGCGATCTTCCGCCGGTGCTCTCGGTCGAGGTACAAACCTTCGCGTGATTCGCGTTATATTGCCGGCGCATCTCAAGGTTTTGGCGAACGTCACCGGCGAGGTTGAAATCGATCCGAAAGATGGGGTTTCGATCTCCGCAGTTATCGAGGCCGTCGAGCGGCGTTTTCCGGCATTACGCGGGACGATTCTTCGCTATGGGGTGCGAGAACGGCGCCCGATGGTTCGTTTCTTTGCGTGCAATACCGATCTCTCGCACGAAGATCCCAAGAGCACCCTTCCCGAGGCCGTACTCAACGGCGAAGAACCACTCCTTATTATCGGTGCGATCGCCGGCGGCTAGGAGCCTGTCGGAGTATTGCCCACGCGTTCAACAAATGGCCTACGGCTGCGGCCCTTTTAGCCGATTTTGTCGTCGCTCCTCGAACTCGGCCAAAATGGCTCGCATCGAACGCATGGCCAATACTCCGATAAACTCCTAGCGATGCACGAACGAGGTCGCGATCACCGCAAGCGCGACGATCAGCACGATGCCGAGCCCGAGGAGTACGACGCCATACGCCGATCGGGTCGGTAACGCGGGCACCGGGGCACCACCTCCGGCTCGCGCACGTTCGGCGGCGACGGCGGCGGCAGCGCCGGCGATTGCGGCACCGCATGCGGCGCACGACGCCGCCGAAGCCGCACATGCCGCCCCACACGAAGCGCAGCATCCGCCGCTCATGGCTTTGCCTCGCCGCGCGCCGATGCGTCGACCTGCTCCTGCGCGCCCTTGAGCAACGCCTCGCACGCCGTGATGAGCGCCCGCCCTTCTTGAAAGAGCGCGACCCCGCGGTCGAGCGTCGTTTGGTCGTTCGCTAGCTCTTTGACGATCGCATCGATCCTCGCGAGCTTTTGTTCGAAACTCTCACCGGGTTCGTTCATGCTTCCTCCTCAGCGTCGATGCCTTCGGCGCTCGTGCCGATGGCGCGACCCAGTGCGCTTTTGCCCATTCATCGATCTGATTGCGACGCGTCGTCGGGCGACGATATCGATGGAGGAGCCGTAAAGCAAGATAGATGCCCCCGCCCGTTACGATGAACTCGGCGAGCGTTCCTAGGGGCGCCATACGTAAACGACCACGAGGAGCGCGAGGGTGAGGACGACGATCGCGACACCAAAAACACGAGCGGCGGGAGGCGCGGTCGGCGCCAACTGCGGAGAGAGCTGGTCGGGAAATTCCGCTAAAATGATTTCGTTGGTTCGCTCCGTTTGCACCGCCGTCGCCGCGAAAAAGGCTCCGCCACACCCCCCGCACGTCACTCCTGGTGCAAGATACGATGCTCCACACGTCGGGCAAGGTTCGCCGCTCACGATTTTGCCTCGCCGCGCGTCGACGGGTCGATCGTCGCGAGCTTCCGTTCGAAACTCTCACCGGGTTCGTTCATGCTTCCTCCTCATCCACATCGATACTTTCGATACGCGCGCGGGCAGCCCCGCGCCCCAGGCGCGCACGGACCTCGTCGCCGACGCGTAGTTGCGTCGCGCTGCGAACGACGACACCATCGCGGAAGAGCATCGCGTATCCGCGCCGTAACGGTGCGTTGGGATCGGCGCTTTCGAGAGCGGCACGAGCGAGATCGAGCAACGTGCGCTTTCGCCCGACGATACCGAGTGCACGCTCCGGCAGCCGTTCTCGGTTCGCATCGATTCGCGTCGCCGCGCGGCGGAATAATGCCGCCGAGACGGCTTGAAGTTGCTCGCGCCGCGCCGCGATCGCCGCGGCGCGCCCGGCAAGCCGCGCGCGAGGATCGAGAGCGACCACCTCGCGTTCTCGTTGAAGCAACGCGCTACGCAAGGCGGCAATGTGTCGTGCGGTGGTATCGTCGAGCGCGCGTGCGCGGAGTTCGATATCGCGAGCGGCGACATCGAAGCGACGCTCGGCCGCAAATGCGAGCCGTTCGCTCATCTTGGGCAACCATTCGGCCGCCTTCATCCAATCCGATAGCACGAGGTCCGCGGCAAGGCTCGGCGTATTCGCCCTCCCGTCGGCCGCGAGATCGGCGAGGTGAATATCGGCGCTGTGCCCGATCGCCGTCAGCACGGGAGTCCGGGCCGCAACGATCGCGCGAACGACCTCCTCGCGATTGAAGGGGAAGAGATCTTCGTACGATCCGCCGCCGCGTCCGAGCAGGATTAGGTCGCTCCCGCTCGCATCGGCACGGGCGACGGCGGCGGCGATATCGCGCTCGGATCCAATGCCTTGCACGCGCGTGTCGAAAACCTGCATTCGAATGAACGGCGCGCGCTTCTCGATCTCGCGAACGAAATCGTCGATGCCCTTCCCTTCGCGCGTCGAAATGACCGCCAGAGTTCGCGGAAAGCGCGGCAGCGCTCGCTTACGCTCGTCGCTAAAGAGCCCTTCGCGCTGCAAGCGCTCTTTCAGCGCCTGAAATTCCACGAATAGCAAGCCCAAGCCGGTCGCTTCGATCCGTCGTACCGTTAGCGAATAGCGGCCGTGCGGGCCGTAGTTGATAATTTCGCCGCGCGCGACGACCGCGAGCCCATCGGCAAGCTCGAGCCCGCGCGGCACGTGCTCCGCACGCAAGAAACACGAAAGCCTCGGGCCGCCCTGCGCTCCCTGATCCTTCAGGTCGAAAAACAATGCGTTTCCCGATGGCTTAAAGCCCGTGATTTCGCCGCTGACGGCAATATCGCGGAACCGCGGCACTCTCTGAAACAAGTCGGTCATCCGCCGCGAAAACTCCGCAACGGTTATCGGCGCGACTGCTTCTTCGCTCTCGCTCACGGGCTCGCGTTCGGCTGCGGCGTCGCACCCTGTCCGGCATCCGCGGTCGCCGCGGGCTCGGGGGCGTTCGAGGGCAACGGCGTCGCACCCAATGGGATGTAATTGGTTCCATCTCCGGCGGTATTGGGCGGCGGCGTCGCATCGGGGTTCGGCGTCGACGACGCCGACGGCGAGGCGGCGCTCGTCGCATGCCCGCACCGCGGACGCTGCTGATTTCCAACCAAGAAATAATCGACACCGCCCGTACAGGTCGGTTCTTTGACCACGCCTTTCGGCACGACGAACGGGTGCGGCGGAGTTTTCGCGAGTGCGGCGCGCATAAAGCGCGCCCAGATTCGTGCGGGAACATTGCCGCCATACGATTCGATCATACGCGAGTCGTTATCGTTCCCCATCCAGACGGCGGTCACCAGGTCCGGTGTATATCCAACGAACCACGCATCTCGAAAATCCGACGTCGTCCCGGTTTTTCCGGCGGTCGGGCGCCCGATATTTGCATTCACGCCGGTTCCGTACGCGATGGTGTCTTCGAGCATCGATGTCATGAGAAATGCAGTTGCCGGCGAAACGACGCGACGTTCGTGCGGCGTGCGATCGTCGAGGACAACGTTTCCGTAGGCGTCGCGCACCATCAAAATCGAACGCGGCGTAATATGAAGCCCTTGGTTAGCCAGAGTCTGAAAACCGCTCGCCTGATCGAGGAC
>JAJYMV010000155.1 GCA_021786705.1 bacterium | reverse complement strand
TATAAGGAGCATTAAAAGTGAAGCGTTTTTCGATATTGGGCGCCGCCCTCGCAGCGGTCCTGTTATTCGCGCGTCCGGCGCTCGCCGTCAACCTGCATAACGGCGCCATCGTCGTTCACAACAACATGAGCAGCGAGATCCATGTCAAATTCGAATATAATGGGAGGATGGGGCATTTCATCCAGGAGTTCGACATCGCGCCCGGCAAGACCGCTATCACCGATGCCTGCTGTTTCGCAGCAGGTTCGCCGTATCGGATTCACGTGTTTCGCAGTCGGCCCCACCCTATGGACCTCACCCCCTTCGTATTTACCCCGCACCTCTGCAATAAGAACGGTATTCCGTATGGCTATGCAGTGATCGACGTGAACGAAAACTACTCGATCCACGAAATCGACCAACACTCCTGTTACTAAGCGCCGCGCTAACGGACGGGAACGAGGGGCGCTACCCGTCGCTCAAAAACCGCGTGTAGCTCTCGTAGCGTGAAGCGGCGATCTCCCCGCGCGCGACGCCGGCGCGAATCGCGCAATCCGGCTCGGTACGGTGCGAACAATCGGCGAAGCGGCAGCGCCCCGCCGCGACGAACTCGGGAAACGCAGGCGCCAACTCGCTCGGCGTGACGAGTCCGAGTCCGAAATCGGCGACGCCCGGGGAATCGATGAGAAACCCCGGGTCGAGCCGTACCAGTCGCGCGGCGGTCGTCGTCTGGCGCCCCAAGCCGAAGCGCGAGAGATCGCCGATCTCGTTCTCGCCGCCCATCCAGCGGAAGATGCTCGATTTCCCAACCCCCGAGACGCCGACGAGCAGCGACCGGCTGCCATCGAGCGCACCGCGAAAGGCGTCGATGCCGCCGCCATGCTTGGCGTCGATCGAGAGGCAGCGGTATCCCAGCGAACTGTAGAGTGCCGGCAACGCCGAAGGGCTCTCCGCGAGATCGGCTTTCGTAAAGACGACGAGCGCCGCAATCTCCTCGAAGTGCGCGTACACCAGCAACTGGTCGAGCACGATCGTTCGCGGCGGCGGGGCGGCGAGCGAGGTAACCGTTACCAGCAACTCGACGTTCGCGGCGAGCGCCTTTTCCCGCCCGCCAACGGTGCGCCGGGCGAGCAGCCGATCGCGGGGCTCGATCGCATCGATCACCACGACGGCATCGTCGAGCGGGCTGACGCGCACGCGATCCCCGGGCACCGGCATCGAACGCGCGCCGCTACTGCGGCGAATCTGCGCCAGCCGAATTCCGGGCTCGCCCTCCAGCGCCACCCACGCCGAATTACGGCCGACCGAAACCACCAGGGCCCCGCGACTTTCGCTCACGCGCAAGAGAAGGCGGTTCGCGCGGCTAACCGATAGAGAGCCGTGAATCGCCCCTCTGCCTCGCAACCCGCTCCATCGCTCATCGCTTGGAAGATTCAACCCAGCGACTCGGGCGCCTTGTCGACATTTTTGCAGGCGTTGCAACGCACCGCGTTTCCGCCGGACGCGTCCTTCGCTGTGCTCGCCGACGGCGCGAGCCTGACGTGGGATCCCCGCAGAACGCGCAGTGCTGCGATACGCAACGCCGCACTGGAAGCGGCGCGTGCCTGCGGAACCAGCCTTCGCGGCACGTTGCTCGCCCCGCTCGACGATGCCGCGCGCGCGGCGATCGCGAGCGAAGCGCTCGTCGAACCGCGGCTCGGCGAAGCATCGATCCTCGAAGCCGCCATCGAGCGATCGTGGACGTACTAACCTCAATCTTCTCGGGCGTTGGAATTACCGACGTCTTCGACGTGCTCGCAACGAGCGTGCTGTTCTATTACCTCATCCTCTTAATTCGCGGAACGCGAGCGGTGCAAATCCTCACCGGCGTCCTCGTCCTCGTCGGCTTGCTCGGCATCGCCCGGTTGCTGCACCTCTATCTGCTCGGTGCGATCCTGCAGTTAATCGTCGTCGGTGCCGCCGTCACGTTGCCCATCGTCTTCCAACCCGAGCTTCGGCGCGCTCTCGAACAGCTCGGGCGCGGCGGCCTCTTTCGCTTGAGCGAGAGCGATCCCGACGACGATCGCCCGCGCGCCGACGACCCGGTCGTCGCCATTATCGCTCGTGCCGCCTTCGTGCTCGCGCGCAATCGTATCGGCGCGCTCATCGTTCTCGAACAGCAGAGCGGCCTGCGCGAGATCGCCGAGACCGGTACGCGCATGGACGCCCGCGTCAGCGTCGAGTTGCTGCTCGCAATCTTCATGTCGCGTTCGCCGCTCCACGACGGCGCGACGATCGTGCGCGACGGTCTCATCGAATCCGCCGGGTGTTTTCTGCCGCTCGCGGAGCCGCGCTTCGGCGAAGAGCGCTACGGCACGCGCCACCGCGCCGCGCTCGGCATCACCGAGCAGACCGATGCCGTGGTGATCGTCGTTTCCGAGGAGCGCGGTAGCGTGCGCATCGCGCGCGACGGTAAACTCTCGCGCGCCGTCGACGACGAAGAACGCCTCCGCCGCTTCTTGCTCGCCGTCACGCGCCCGGTTCGCGATCCCGCGGCCGCCGGCGCCGATTTCGTCATGCAGATGCGCGCCCGTATCGGCGCGGTGCGCGGTATCGCCAAAAAACGTTTGAAACGGGAAGAAGAAGATGAAAATCCTCCGACACAACTTCCCGCTTAAACTGCTCTCGTTTCTCATCGCGGTGACCGGGTGGGCCTTTTTTCGCTATACCAACAATCCGTTGCTCGCATCGCAGTACGATCAGCAGCTCTCGGTGCCGATCGTCGCGATCAATCTCCCTCCCGATGAAGTCGCCGAATACTCCGATAAAAACGCGGTCGTCACGATTCGCGCCAATCGCGATGCGGCGCCGATTAAACCCGATCAAGTGAAGGCGGTGCTCAATCTCGCCGGGCTCTCCAGTGGGGTGCAGAACGTGCCAATCACGCTGGTCGCCCCGAATATTGCCGTGCAGAGCTTGAGCCCCGCTTCGGTGACGCTGCGCATCGAACGTATCGAGCGCCGCCTCGCGAGCCCGCTCATTCACTACGTCGGCTCGCCGCACAACGGCGTCGTGGTCTCGAAAATTCTTGCCGACCCACCATCGGTGACGCTGCAAGGGACGAGCGGCGTGCTCGCGCAAGTTGCGGGCGTTCGCGTCGATGTGCCGCTGCCGCAGAGCCCCGGAACCACCGACAGCATGCGGCGTGTTATTCCCGTCGACGTGATCGGGCGCCGGGTTTCCGGCGTCTCGGTGACCCCCGATCTCATTCTCATTCGCGTGACGGCGGTAGCCGGGGAAGGCCCACAACGATAATGCGTTACTTCGGTACCGACGGAATTCGCGGCGTCGCGAACGACGAGCTCACGCCGGAGCTGGCGATGCGCGTCGGGCGCGCGGCGGCGCATGCGTTGGTCGCGCGCTCGGAAGCCGCGCTTCCGATCGTCGTCGGGCGCGATACGCGGCTCTCCGGGCCGATGCTCGAAGCCGCGCTCATGGCGGGTATCGCTTCGATCGGTCGGCACGCCATCTCGGTCGGCGTGCTCCCCACCCCCGCGGTCGCCTGTATCGTGCGCGCGACCGGCGCCGCCGCCGGTGCGATGATCTCGGCATCGCACAATCCGATCGCCGACAATGGCATCAAATTCTTCGGCGCCGACGGTTTTAAATTATCCGACGTTCTCGAAGCCGAGATCGAAGCGGCGATGGATCGCGACGATTTCGAACGACCGACCGGGGTCGGCATCGGGCAGATCACGACCGCACAAAACCTCGGCAAACATTACTACGCGATGTTGGAGGGGCTCGGCGCCGATCTGCGCGGCATCGAAGTGGTGGTCGACGCAGCGTATGGAGCCGCCTATGCCGTCGCACCCTACGCCTTACGCAAGGCCGGCGCGACCGTGCACGAATTACATTGCGAGCACGACGGCGCGCGCATTAACGTGCATTGCGGCGCGACCCATCTCGAACCGCTGCGTGAGGCGGTGCGCGCGCTGCACGAGCAAGGAAAGCGTCACGTCGTCGGCGTGGCCTTCGACGGCGACGCCGATCGCGCGTTGTTCATCGACGAACGCGGGGCCACGGTCACCGGCGACCACATTCTTTACGCGCTCGCCCTCGCCGCGCGCGCGCAGCACGAAGCGCGCGCCGATCGCGTCGTCGGCACGGTGATGAGTAATATCGGGCTCGAACGCGCGCTCACCGCGCAAGGGATCGCGCTCGACCGCGCCGCGGTCGGCGACCGGTACGTGTTGGCGCGCATGCGCGAGAGCGGCGTCTTTCTCGGCGCCGAGCAATCCGGCCACGTCATCGACCTACGCAGCAATACCACCGGCGATGGAACGATGACCGCATTTGCGATTCTCGGCGAGATGGCGCGGTCGCAGCAGCGCCTCGCCGATCTCGTCGGCGCGGTGATCGAGGCGCCGCAGGTGCTTCAGAACGTGCGCGTCCGCTCCAAGGCGAGCGCCCAGCACCAGGAGGTGCTCCAGGCGATCGACCGCGTCGAGCG
>JAJYMV010000080.1 GCA_021786705.1 bacterium | reverse complement strand
GTTGGCGCAAGCAGTCGCGGTGAGCAAACACGACGGCGCCGTTGGTTTTACGGTTCAAGACACGACCGCGCGTAACGGCGCGGCGCTGCACACCAACAGCTACCAGATCGCCGGCGGCCGCGTGCAGGGGGTACAAATCGGCAAAGCCCACGACATGGCCGATCCGAAAAATCTCGCCGCGTTCGTCGCGCAGACGCTCGACGATGCACGGAAAAGCGGTGCGAAACAGAGCTGGATCGAATTGGTCGATCACGGCGGCGGCGACGGCGGAGGCCTCGAAGCCGATAGCAAACACGCAGTGATGTCGATGCCGGGTATCGCGTCGGCGATCGCCGAAGGCGAACGCCTTTATGCCGCCGCACATCCCGAGGATGCGGGGCGCGCCATCGACGGCGTGGTCGCCAACCAATGCCTGATGTCGACGATGGGTTTTGCCGACGCGCTCTCCAAAGTCGGCGTAAAGTATCTCGCCGCCTCTCCCGAAACGATGATCTCGCCGGGAACGCCGAGTGCGGTCGCCGCGAGTATCGCCGATAACGTCGGCGATCCGGCGGCGATGGCGCGCGGCGTCGTTCGCGACGTTATGAAAGCCGACTATCGCATCGACGGCATGCCGTACGCACCCGCCGCGGCGTACGACGTTCTCGATCTCGCTCCCGCGAAACTTACAGCAGCGGATGGCGCGATTAAAACACTCGACGATGCGCTCGTGCAAGGTGCTCGGAACGGCGAGCGCACGGCGATTCGTAGTGACGTCGCGCGCGAGGATGGAATGGTCCGCTTCCCGGGCTCCGACGGTCTTCCGTGGCACGCCGATCGTCCCGCGATCGCCACCTACGGCCGCATCGCCGCCGATGCGCGTCTCTCTGCCGAGATTCGTACCGATGCAAGCACGGCGGAGAATGCCGTCGGAAATCTCGTTCTCGCCCACGCCGAATCGCACGCGTACGCACCGTTCGGAGGGAGCGATTATCGCGACGCCGTCGGCCCGACCGTGCATCTGCCGACCTCGCCATCGCAGGTCGATCCGTGGGCGCCGAAAGTCAGCGAGACGGCGAACGCGTTCTACCACGCAACCGACGAAGACCAACTCGCGGGCGTTCTGGCGTAGCGCATTTCGCCCATAGAAACGCAAATCGCCGGTGGGTTTGACCACCGGCGACTCGCTCTCGCTCCTCGCGCAAGGAGGGATCTGGGGGCTACACTACGGCGTAGCGGTTGGCGCCGGCGACGCGCTCGGCGATGCACTCGGTGACGCGCTCGGTGACGCGCTCGGCGATGCGCTCGGTGACGCGCTCGGCGACGCGCTCGGCGATGCGCTCGGCGACGCACTCGGCGACGCGCTCGGCGAGGTAGACGGCGTCGGCGAAGGCGCACAGGTCGTGCTCGGGGCCGGCGAGCCGGCTTGCGCGGTTACCGCGGTCAAGGGCGCTTCGATCGAGAGAATTTTCTGGCCGTTCGAGAAGAGTTCGAGATCGAGCCGCGCGGATGCGGCAAGAATCGGAACGCTCACCGGGCCATCGAAGGGCGAGAAACTCTGCTCGAACTGAGCGGCGCTCTCGGAATCGTTCTGCTTCTCTTCAACATTGAGCGAGAGATTCGGCGGCGCGCCGGTATTTGGGGCGATCGTCAGCGTGGTCGAGCAGGCCGAGATCGCGATCGGCAGGTTCGCGGGCAGCAGCCCGTTATCGTTACTGTTGACGTCGGTCGCCTGGCCGTCGCTCGGATTCTCCGTCTCGGTCTCCTGCGAGCTATCGCCGGGATCGACTTTGCCGTCGCCCTTGTTATCGGCGGAACTCGTGACGGTTACGGTCGGCGGCGGTCCCGCGCTATAGGTCACGTCGGCCGCGGTTCCACTTACCGCCGAAGCGACGGTCACCGTGACGACGATCGCGCTCGAGCCGGTTCCCACGGTTACCGTCAGCACTGCACCCGCCGGAACGCTCTGCGAGAACGTGAGTTCGGCAAAACCATTGCCGTCGAGCGTCCCGGTTGCAACGGTCGTGCCGTTGTAGGTCACCGTTACCGGAGCACCCGCTGCCGAGCTCGACGAGCCCGAGGACATCGGTTGCCGCGTCACCGCGAAGGGAAGGGAGGATCCCGATGCGGCCCCGACCGTGAGGCCGAGGCGCGAGGAGCTACTCTGCGGCGCGCTCGGGAGATTCGGCGCGGAACCGCCGGCGCCGGCGCCTCCCCCGCCGCATGCCGTGAGCAGAAACGCAAAAGCCGTGGTGGCGGCGAAGCCCAAGCGTGGGGCAAACGAACGATTCGACATGAGACCCTCCTGTGTGCCGCCGATTCTACCCCAGAGCTTCGCTTCTTAAACACCATTGAGAAAACTTTACATTTCTCGAACAATCGCCGAGGCGCGTTCGCGTGCGAGTAACGCGTCTTTGACCAGCCGCGCAGCCCAACGTTGTCATGCCGAGTAGGCGCTGCAAGCGCCGCATCGAGGCCCGCTGCGATCCCTCGATACGCCGCGTTCCGCGGCTACTCGGGATGACAGGGCGGCGGCTACTCGGGATGACAGGGCGGCGGCTACTCGGGAGGATAGAGCGGCGAGGCTTGACCTGCCGTTAGCGGCGCTCGAGTTGCGCGCTCAGCCAAGGATCGACGAAATAGCGCCAGAGGATCTTGATGAGTGCGGCGGCCGGAATGCCGAGCAAGAGGCCGGGGATTCCGAAGAGCTCGCCGCCGGCAAAGACCGCGAACATCACCGCGATCGGCGAGACGCCGACCGAATCGCCCATGATTTTCGGTACCAACACGTTGTCGCTGATCCGTTCGACGACGAAGATGATGACCTGCACCCAGAGCACCATCCACCATCCCTGCGGCGCGCAGAGCACGATCGCAATCGCCTGCCCGATAACCGAGCCGAGCATGGGGATCGCATACGATATTGCGACGATCACTCCAAGTAGCAGCGCGAACTTAAAGCCGATCACCGCCGAGAGCACCCAAACCGCGATGCCGGTGATCGCGCTGACGATGACCTGACCCGAAATATAGCTTCCGAACGTACCGGCGATCTCCGTCAACACCTTATGGGCGATCGGGCGACGGCTCGCGGGAAAGAGCGATGCGACGCCGTCGGCGATACTCGCATCGTTGAGCAAGAAGAAAATCGAGAGCACCAGCGATGCGAACGCCACGAAGAGTCCGGTCGCCGTGCCGACGAGAATCTGGCCGACGGAGCCGAGCGTCGTGCCTGCAAATCGCTGCAGCGCTCCGGTCCCGACGTGCGAGAGATCGATGCCGTTGGTCGGTATCGACATCTGCGGAAAATGCGCTTGCAGCGAGGTTTCGACGGCGATCGTCCATGCTTCGACCGCTGCGGCGATCGAGGGCAGATTCTGCGCGATCCCTTGGATTTGCACGATCATCAGCGGCACGATCACCAGCAACGTCACGACGACCAGCAAAATCAAGACGATGAAAACGATCGCCACCGCGAGCGGTTTCGGGACCCGCATCGCTTCGAGCCGGCGAACGATGGGGCGAACGCCCGCAGCGATAAACGCGGCGATAATAAAGACCGCGAGCGTCCGCGGAATATGCATGGCGAAGAAATAGGCCAGAACGGCGAGCAGCACGCCCGCGCCGACCATAATGGCGCGGCGCCAGGCGAAGCTCATAGTTGCTTCCCGAGCAAACGCCGCTCGGTGCGATAGCCGGCGCGCTCGTAGAGGCGCTGGGCGGCGGCATTCCCCTCGGTCACCATAAGCCCGAGATACGGGGTTCCGTGTCGGCGAGCCTCTTCTTCGCAGGCCGCGAGTAAAAGTGCGCCGACACCGTGCCCGCGCTGCCCCACCTCGACGGCCATATAGGCCAGGAACGCCTGCGGGAGCCCCGTCACTTCGTCGGGGAGATCGAAGACCAGGAGCGCGAAGCCGAGCCGTAGCTCGCCTTCGACGGCGAGCAGGATGGCGTGCGAGCGCGCGTGCACGATCTCGAGCAGACGCAGAAAATTCGCGCGCAACGCCGCCTCCGGTGCCTCGCGCAGCGGCGAGGCGCTACTGCCGAGCGAGTCGACGCCGCAGCGTTCGACGAATGCGCGGTCGGCGGCGCCGCTCGCCCGACGAATCGTTGGAGCGCTCACGCCGTCGTTCCCAATGCGGCATCGGCTAGCGCTTCGAGAAACGCATCGTTCTCTTCGCGCGTGCCGACGGTAACGCGCAATCGCCCCGGCATCCGCAGCGCGTCGCCCGAACGCACGATGACGCCGCGTTCGAGGAGCGCTTCGTAGGCATCGTGCGCCGCCGTCGGCACCGTCACGGCATAGAAATTCGCGCCGCTGGGATAACAGTGCAATCCACGAGCCCGCAGCTCGTCCATGACGCGCAAACGTTCCGCCGCGTTGAGCGCGACGCTCTTTTCGAGAAATGCGACGTCGTCGAGTGCCGCTGCGGCGCCGAGTGCGGCGGGGCGGGACACGTTAAAGGGAAGGCGGACCCGCTGGAGCCACTCGATGCTTTCGCGGTCGCCGAATGCGTATCCGAAGCGCAGGC
>JAJYMV010000135.1 GCA_021786705.1 bacterium | reverse complement strand
ATGCTTCCTGTACGCCGTCGCGGGGACGATTGTTTCGTCGCCCCGCGTTGAAACCTGGGGCGAGTCTCGGACGTATGTGGGGCATGACGACCCAGAGCAAGGAGTTCCGGTATGAGTGACAACGCCAGTGTAGCCTTTGCGTTCTTTATCTTCGGGCTACCGATCATCGCCATCATGGTGCATCGCGTCCTCAAACATCAGGAGCGGATTGCGATGATCCAACGGGGGTTTCCGGTCGATGCCGATCCGCGCGACACCTATCGGGCGATGAGAATGGCCCGGAGGATGGCCAGAAAAATGGGCGTGCCTCCTACGGCCGTCGGAGAGTCCGCGTACCAGTACTTTTCCAGTACGTCGCTCCAACGGGGACTCCAACGAGGGATCATGACCACCTTTATTGGGGTGGCACTCGTCATAGGGCTTTCCTTCATCGGCTACCATCACGGAAGCTTTGTGCCGGGGCCCTGGCTGATCGGTGGGCTCGTCCCGCTCTTTATCGGGCTCGCCCAGGTCACCGGCGCGCTGCTCTCGGGAGCGCAGATCGGTGGTTTCGGCATCGGTCGCGGCTATACGATGCCCCCACCGGGGCCGGTTCCGCCGACTGGAATGCCGCCGAACGCTCCGCCGCCGCCGAGCGGGTCGCCGTGGGGCTGGCGCCCCGGGTCGACCCCGGGGCTCGACGAGCCGCCGAAGCCGCCGAACCGTCGCTAGCACGACGCATACGAAGAGGCCGCCGGACTGATCCGGCGGCCTCTTCGCTTGCTGCTACGTTTCGTTGAAGGAGACGTTCGTGTTTCGAAAAGAGACTACGGTTTGCAGTTCACCAGTGCGAGTGCCCAACCCGCATCGGTTCGGGTCCGAACCAAATACCCTTCATTGGTGCGTTCGTACACTTGGTACCCTGCGCGGAGCGCTTCTGCCAAGCTCGTGAAAACCATCACTCCAGACATTTGTCGGTCCCCCCTTTCCTACTGAGTCCTCCGACTCTACTCTCTATAACGGCTAAAACGGTGAGAAGGTTCAGTGATAATGCCGAGAGTTTTTTTAAGATTTGGAGAAAAAGCCTGCCCGTGACGCTCGCATCGCCTCCATCGTCCGTCGTTTCCACGCGTATCCTCGACCGCACCGAGGTCGCGCGCGACGTGATATTGCTCGGCATCGAGGCGCCCGAACTCGTTGAAAAGGTCCGTCCGGGGCATTTTGCGATGGCATTGCTGCCCGGTGGGCAGGCCGCCGGCGTCGCTTTAGGCATCTACGAAGCGCGCGGCGAGCGCTGCTCGTTGCTTTTTTTTATCGCCGGCGATCGCACGCGTCGCCTGGGTGCGTTGCGTGTCGGTGAAACGCTCGATATCGTCGCACCGCTCGGCAACGGATTCGATTGCGGCGGGAAGGCGCGCGATATCGCGATCGTCGCCGGCGGCGTCGGCATCGCATCGGTGCTGCTCCCGGCGCAAGCGTTTCTCGCACGGGGCGCTCGCGTGCGACTCTTTTACGGCGCGCGAACCGCCGAGCGATTGGTCGAGGCGGAACGCTTTGCAACCGAAGGCTGCGAACTCTCGATCGCAACCGACGACGGATCGCGCGGATACCACGGCGTCGTTACCGAACTGCTCGCGCGCGAGCCGGCTCCGGAAGCGATTCTCGCGTGCGGCCCAACGCCGATGCTGCGTGCGGTCTCTGCATACGCACAAGAACGCAACGTCCCGGCGCAACTCTCGCTCGAAGAAGCGTTCGGATGCGGCGTCGGTGGGTGTTGGGGATGCGTCGTGCCGATTATCGGCAGCAGCGCGCAGGCACCGTCGTTTCCTCCCAGCGATGCCGACGGCAGCGATGTCGTGCATGCGCGCGTCTGCGTGGAGGGCCCCGTATTTTGGGCGCACGAATTGAGATGGTAGATCCATCGGGTTTCGATGTGAGCGCGCGGATCGGTTCGCTCGTGCTCCCGTACCCCACCGTTGGGTTGAGCGGCTGCTACGGCAGTGGAGCGGAGTTCGCTCCGTACGTCGATCTCTCGCGCCTTGGAGCCGTCGTGCTCAAGAGCGTGACGCGTCGGCCGCGCATGGGAAATCCGACGCCGCGCATCGTGCATACGCCGGCGGGAATGCTCAACGCAATCGGGCTGCAGAATCCCGGCATCGAATGGTACCTGCAGCACGACGTCGCGAAGTTCGCGCAGACGCCGTGCGCGACGATCGGCAGCGTCGCCGGGTTCAGCGTCGATGATTACGCCTACGTCTGCGAACGGCTCGCCGCGCGTAGCGAGATCGCGGCGATCGAACTGAATATCTCCTGTCCCAACGTCGCGCACGAAGGCGAGACCTTTGCCTGCGATCCGAACCTTACCGCTCGCGTTGTCCGCGCCGCCCGCGCGACGACCGAGAAACCGATCATCGCAAAACTCTCGCCGAACGTTACCGATATCGGAACGATCGCGCGCGCGGCGGTCGAAGCGGGAGCCGATGCGCTCGCGGTGGTGAATACGGTGCGCGGAATGGCGATCGATATCTACCGGCGCAAACCGCGCTTGGGGAACGTTACCGGCGGCCTCTCCGGCGCGGCGATCCGGCCGATCGCACTGCTCGCGGTCTACGAGGTCGCGCGGGCGGTCTCGGTCCCGATCGTCGGGCAGGGAGGCATCGAAACTGCGAGCGATGCGATCGAATTTTTGCTCGCGGGAGCGAGCGCCGTCGGCATCGGCACCGCAAATTTTGCCGATCCGCGAGCGCCGATGACGATTCTCGACGGGATTCTCGCCTACATGGCACAACAGAACGTTCGTTCGCTGCGCGATATCGTCGGTACGGCAAACGCCGGATTTGCCAATAGCAGTCAATTCGAAGGAGACGAAGGATAATAGCATGGCCCAATTAATCGTGGCGCTCGATCTGCCGACCGCCGAAGAAGCGGAGCGTTGCATCGATGAACTCTACGAGACCGACGTCATTTTCAAAATCGGGCTCGAAGGGCTCTGCGGCTATCCCGAGCGGATCTTCGCCCACGCCGAAGCGCGCGACGTGCGCTTGTTTATCGACGTGAAATTGCACGACATCCCGCGTACCGTCGGCGCGGCGATGGAACGATTGGTTCGCCCGAACGCCTCGATCATCAACGTTCACGCGCTCGGCGGATCGCGCATGATGCACGCGGCGGTCGATGCGGCGGCACGCCGCGCCGAACAACTCGGCATCGCTCGTCCGGAGATTTTTGCCGTCACGATGCTCACGAGCATGGAGCAGCGCGATGCCGAAGAGTTGGGTCTCGGCGGCGATATCGGCGGCATCGCGATGCGCTTGGCCGGGCTCGCGCGGCGCTCCGGTTGCGACGGGGCGATTTGCAGCGTACACGAAGTCGCGGCGCTTAAAGCGACCTACGGCGGCAATTTCCTCGCGCTCACGCCGGGTATTCGCCCCGCCGATGCCGAGGCGCACGACCAGCGGCGCGTCGCGACGCCGCGCGGCGCGGTCGCTGCGGGTAGCGACTATATCGTCGTGGGAAGACCGATTCTGACCGCTCCCGATCGGCTCGCGGCGACGCGGGCGATTCTCGATGAAATCGTCGAGGCGCGCGCGTGATGGATGCGGCACGCTTGCGCGAAGCGCTCGTCGAGCGTGGCGCACTCTTAGAAGGGCACTTTCGTCTCTCGTCGGGGCGGCATAGCGACCGCTTCATCCAGAAGTTCCGCATTCTCGAAGAGCCCAGGCTCGTCGCGCCCGTCGCCGAGGCGATCGCCGCGCGCTTCGCGGCGCAACGCCCGAATATCGTCGTGAGCGCTGCAGTCGGCGGCATTATTTTGGGCTACGAAGTGGCGCGTGCGTTGGGGCTGCGCGCGATCTTCGTCGAGAAAGAGGGCGGCGTTCCCGTGCTGCGCCGCGGGTTCGCACTCGGCCCCGCCGATCGCGCGCTCGTCGTCGAAGACGTCGTGACGACCGGCGGGTCGGTTCGCGAAGTGCTCCAGCTCATCGGCGAGCACGGCGCGACGTGCGTCGGCGTTGGCGCGATCGTCGCCCGCTCGATTCCCGATTTCGGCGTGCCCTTCGAAGCGCTCTTGGAGATGCCGATCGAATCTTTTTCGGCCGATGCGTGCCCCCTCTGCGCGCGCGGAGAGCCGATTATCGATCCGGGTTCGCGCCGAGCGTGAGCCGGCCCGCGGTTCGCGCGCTCGCCCCCTACGTGGCGGGCACCAGTATCGAAGAGGTGCGGCGCCGCTTCGGGCACGCGCGGATCGTGAAGCTTGCCTCGAACGAAAACCCGCTTGGAAGTTCTCCGCTCGCTCTCGCGGCGTTGCGGAGCGCGGATCGTTTGCATCTCTATCTCGATGACGCGCACGAAGCGCTGCGCGAACGCTTAGGTGCGCGCGAAGGGCTCGGTGCGGAGAACGTCGTGCTGGGACACGGCAGCAACGAGATCGTCAACACGATCGCGCAGACCTTCCTCGATCCCGGCGACGAAGTGGTGATCGCCGATCCGAGTTTCTCGCTCTATCGGTTAGCGGTCTCGTTAGTCGGCGCGCTCCCGGTCGAAGTCCCGCTGCTCGACGGC
>JAJYMV010000007.1 GCA_021786705.1 bacterium | reverse complement strand
CTCGGCTATCTCAGCCCAGCCGCGTTCGAGTTGAAGAAAGTATCTTAACTTCTTGTCCGCGAAACCTAATCAAGTCCATATCGAGGGAATTCAACACACGCGCGCCACGATGCATGTGCGCCTCGATACGGGCGCTAATGCGCCCTACTCGGCGTGACAAGAGCGTACTCGGCGCGACAAGAGCGTACTCGGCGTGACAGGAGCGCGATTCGGCGGGACCGAGGTTATCGCTCGACCAGTCGCCGCGAAATGCGCAACAGCATCGCGCGCGGCGTGATCCGCGGCGAAAACGCGAGCGCCGCATTCAGCACTCCAGGAACGACGACGCGCTTCCCCCGTTTCCAGCCTTCGTAGCCGGCGCGCGCGACCATCGTTGCATCGGCGAGCGGTTGCATCGAGAGCAGCGGCGTCCCCTCCATCTTCGCGCGCGTAAAAAAGGCCGTCTTCGTCGCGCCGGGGCAGAGACAACTCACGGTGACACCGGTTCCGCGCATTTCCTCCCAGAGCGCCTCCGAAAGCGAGAGCACGAACGCCTTACTCGCGTAGTACGTCGCCATCAGTGGGCCGGGCAAAAACGCCGCCGTCGATGCGACGTTGATAATCCCACCGCTTCGCGCCGCAAGCATTCCGGGCAGATAGCGGCGCGTCAAACGCGCGAGCGCGAGCACGTCGAGACGAATTTCGTCGGCGATATCGTTCTCCCGCAACTCCGCGAATGGGCCGTTATTGGCAAAGCCGGCATTATTGACTAAGAGATTGCAGCGCGGAACCGCCGCAAATACCTCGTCGATGCTGCCGTCGAGCGTGAGGTCGGCGGTGATACAGGTCGCCGCAACCCCGTGCTTTTCGCGCAGGTCGGCGGCCATGAACTCCAAACGATCGTGCGATCGCGCGACGAGCGCGCAATCGTACCCATCAGCTGCGAGAATGCGGGCAAACTCCAGCCCGATACCACTCGAGGCGCCGGTTACCAGCGCGAGCGGGCGAGCGTTCACGGAAGAGCCGCGCGCAGAAACTCCAGCGACCATCCCCAGGCCTCCTCCGCAACAGCGCCGCGATACGAATCGCGATCTCGCGAGGCAAAAGCATGCCCGGCTTCGGGGTAGAGATGAAGCGAGAACTTTTTCTTCGCCGCCGAGAGCGTTTGCGCCACGCGGCCGTGTTCGGTCGGTGTGATGCTCGGATCGTCGGCGCCGTAGTGAAACATTACCGGAGCGTGCAATTCTTCCGCGCGCCCGATAAGCGGCGGGCGGCCGAGGCTCGGTTCGTCCGGCCCGATACCGCCGCCGTAAAACGAAACGGCGGCGCCGATTCGGTCGGGAAATTCTAAGGCACTCAAAAACGCGAGCCGGCCGCCCATGCAGAAACCGAGCGTTCCAAACGGCGCTTTCACGACGTCGTGGCGTGCGTCGAGCCATGCGATCGCTTCGCGAATATACCCGAGCCACTCGGCATCGGTTCGCCCCTGCAACATCGGCCGGATATTTTCGAACTCGTTGTAGCCGAAAGTCCGTCCGTCGTAAAAATCCGGCGCGATCGCAAGAAACCCGGCACGTGCGAGGCGGTCGCATTCGGTCGCAATGTAGTTGTTGACGCCGTACGCCTCCATATAGAGCAACACCGCACGGTGCGGCCCAGGCGATTCCGGAAGGGCGACATACGCGCGGCGCTCGCCGTACGTGATAAACGCGCCGTGGAGATTATCCATGTTTGTCGAGTCCTCCCTGAAAAGCCATCATTGCCGCGCCGACCTGCCCGGCATCATTGCCGAGTCGTGCTATTTCGATACGCGTCGTTCCTTTCGGCGCCATCGTCGTGAGTTCGTCGACGCGCTCGCGAACGGCATCGAGCATAAAATCGCCGGCGCTTGCGACGCCGCCGCCGAGCGCGATGAGCTCGGGGTTCGTAAACGCGATGACATTCGCCAAGCCAAGCGCAAGGTCGCTTGTATAATTTTTCCACGCGGCTATCGCGTGGAGATCGCCGGCTTGGGCCGCTTTACGAATCTTCTTCGATCCGAGTTTGCCTTTATCGGGATCGAGCAAAAAACTACGCGGAAACGACGGCGCGACGGCCATCGCGTGCCGAATAAGCCCGGTGCCGGAGGCTTGCGCCTCCATACAGCCGATTTTGCCGCAGCCGCAGATGAAGCCGGTCTCCGGGCGAATCTGATGGTGGCCGATCTCACCCGCAGCGAAGCCGTGTCCGAGGATCAACTCGCCGTCGGCGACGATGCCGCCACCGATCCCCGTCCCCAGCGTCAGCATGACGAAATCGTTCGCGCCCTTGCCGGTGCCGAAGTGGTATTCGCCCAGGGTCGCGCAGCGCGCGTCGTTCCCGACGAAGACCTGCGTGCCGAGTCCTTCGCGAAGCCGTTTCCCTAAGGGTACGCCGATCCAGCCGAAGTTTGGGCTGTACCGTACCGAACCGTCGTGGAGATCGACGTTTCCGGGCGATCCGATGCCGACCGCATCCACCTTCCCCGGCGCTGCATTTTTCGCTGCCGTCGCAACCTCGATAACGACTGCGACGACGCGCTCGAATGTGAGGTCGCTCAGATCGCGTTCGTGCTGGCTGTGAATCGCGCCGTCGTCGGTGATAACGGCTGCGGTCACATGCGATCCGCCCAGATCGATACCGATTGCAGTTCTCATGGCCTCGCAGAGTATTCCGCAAGGGCAAAGGCCACCCCCGCCGGGCTGGTCGAATCACTACCGGATGGAAACGATCGATCTCACGCGCTTGCGTGCTTATACCAAGGAAACCGGGCAACCGACGCACCCGGAAATGCTCGACACGCGCCCGATGGAGCACGTGACCAAGATCGAGATCGACGAGGAACATATCACCGTCGAATTCGACGAACGCACGACGCGCTATTACAACGCCAACGAAATCGTCAAACGCGAATGGGTCTACAAATATAACGACGATGCGGCATTCGTCCGCGCGATCGCCGGCGTTATCGATCTGGCACGCAAACACCTCAAGGATATGCCCGAAAACGTCGCCTGTCCGCCGGGTTGTGCGGAGTGCTGTAGCGGTTACGAGCCATTCGTCACCAAAGCCGATGTCGAGCGCCTCGCAGAACATCTCGGCATGAACTCCGACGACGTCATGCGCGAATATATCGTCGAACGCCGTTCGGCCGACGGTTACCATCTCGGCTGGGTGCGAAAAGTCACCGAAGACGTCGCAGACCGTTGCGTTTTTCTCAAAGGGACGAAGAGCGGTCGGTTCTACTGCGGCGTCTACGAAGGGCGTCCGGGAGATTGTCGCGAGTTTTCGCCGATCGGCTGCGAAGATGTCGACGACATGATTCCGCGCCGTTCGAAATTCGAACCCGGCACGCCGTTTCAGCCCAAGAAACGCGGCACGCGCCGCTCGCGCCGCTAACTCCCTCTACCGAACGCTCGCAAGGAGACCGAGATGATACGCCGCTCCCTTTCGTTGCTCTCACCGCTGCTCGCACTCGCGTGGATCGCGGCATCGCCGATGCCGCTTCCCGCGCTGCATTGGCGATTTATCGGCCCCCTTCGCGGCGGGCGTACCGTTGCCGTCAGCGGCGTACGACAGGCGCCGAACACGTTTTATATGGCTTCGGTCAACGGCGGTGTGTGGAAGACGACGAACGCCGCGCGCACGTGGCAACCGATTTTCGACCGAGAATCGAGCGGCTCGGTCGGAGCGCTCGCCGTCGCACCGAGCGATCCGAATATTCTCTACGTCGGGAGCGGCGAAGGGCTACGCCGCCCCGACCTCGCCGTCGGCAACGGCGTCTATCGCTCCGGCGATGCCGGAAAGACGTGGCAGCACCTCGGCTTGCGTTCGGGGCAGCAGATTCAACACATCGCGGTCGATCCGCGCGATCCCAACCGTTTGTTCGTCGCCGTGCTCGGCCACCCGTACGGCCCGAATGCAGAACGCGGGCTCTATCGCAGCACCGACGGCGGCGCGCATTTCACGCGCGTGCTCGGCGGCGGCCCCGACCTCGGCGCAGTCGACGTTCGCATCGATCCCAGCGATCCGCAGATCGTCTACGCCGCGCTCTGGGCATCGCGCAACGGTCCGTGGAACCTTCAGACGGTCTACGAACATCCGCACCAAGACGGGCTCTTTAAATCGACCGACGGCGGAACGACCTGGACGAAACTCACCAACGGGCTCCCCAAAGCGGTCGGACGTATCGGCATCGCGATCGCTCCTTCGAATCCCAACCGCGTCTACGCCGTCGTCGCCCGCGGGAATGCGTGCGGCATCTATCGCTCCGATAATGCCGGCGCGCGCTGGAAGCTCACCGACGCAGAGAATCGCGTCTGCGGACGAACCGAAGATTTCGCGGAGATGGCGGTCGACCCGCGCAACGAAAATATCGTCTATTCCGTCAACACCTCGACCTGGCGTTCGTACGACGGCGGGCATACCTGGAGCGCGATGAAAGGCGCGCCCGGCGGCGACGATTACCATACCGTCTGGGTCGATCCGGCCGATCCGTCGCATATCATTCTCGGCGCCGACCAGGGCGCGACCGTCTCGGTCGACGGCGGCAAGACGTGGAGTTCGTGGTACAACCAGCCGACCGCCGAAATGTACCACG
>JAJYMV010000057.1 GCA_021786705.1 bacterium | reverse complement strand
TCCGATCTCGTCGGTAACGCCGGTAAAGAACGCGCGCCGGAGATCGGTGCTATCCTCGCGCCCAAAATAGACCGTATTTGCGAGCAACACTGCGGTCAGATCGCGCTGCGGATCGACCCAGATACAGGTACCGGTGAAGCCGGTATGCCCGAACGAATCGCGGGAGAAACCCGGCCCGCACGAATTATCGTCGCGCGTCTTCAGTGCCCACCCAAGCCCGCGACGCAGCGTCGGATCGAAGGCCTGTTCGCGAATCGCTTCCGCTGCGAGCGTTTTTCCCAGCAGCGATCGCCGTCCGTGGAGCGCCGCGAGATATTGCTCGCCGACCCATGCCGCATCGGCAGCACTCCCGAAGAGCCCGGCGTGCCCCGCGACTCCCCCGCACAGAAACGCCTTTTCGTCGTGAACGCGTCCTTGCACGCGTCCACGCCAGGCATCGCATTCCGTCGCGGGTATCGCGCTCCACTGCCGCGCGCGCGGTCGAAACCCCAGCGTCGCTCGTCCGACCAATCCTTCGAGCACGGATTGCAGCGATCGCGCTTCGCGGCGCGCGATGGCTACGCCGAGTGCGATAAATCCGAGATCGCTGTAAAGCACCTCGGCTCCGACCTCGCCGTGAAGATCGGCGGTCAGCGCGAATGCTTCCACGGAGAAATCGCGCAACGCGCGATAGTGCGCTCCGGATTGCATCCCCGACGTATGCGCGAGTAGATGACGCATCGTAATCGCCCGGTGTGGAAGATCGTTCCATTCCGGTATCGTCTCGACGAGAGCGCCGTCGAGCGTGAAGCGACCGCGCGCGATCGCGTCGAGCGCGGCCGTGGCGACGAAGAGTTTGGTGAGCGAGGCCAAATCGAACCGCGTGTCGAGCGCGATCGGTCGAGCGAGTTCGTCGGCGCGCGTACGGCCGTACGCGCGTTCGAAAATGACGCGCCCGTGCAGTTCGACACGTGCCGCAGCGGCGGTAAAGCGACGCCCCAGCGCATCGCGAAGCACCGCATCGCACTCCTCGAAACGATTAACCACGCGTGAGGGAGACCGGTAATTTTCCGTTCGTCGGTGCGCCCGAAAAAATCGCGGCGGCACAGGCGTGTAGGTGCAACGCATCGTCGCCGAAGCAGCAAATGGCGTGATCGACGAATGGAGCCGCCTCGATATCGAACGGCTCCATCGTCGAAACGAAGATGCTCTCGGGAAAGCGCTCGACGATGAGGCGAATCGCGTTCTGCGCGGCGGCGTCGAGATGCGTGCGATACGAGAGCAGGACCGGGCGCCGCCCCGAACTCGCCAATGCGGAGAGCACGCGCTCCACCGAGCTTGGATCCTTCGGATAGAGCGCGGGCGCCTCACGTGCGCCGAGCGCGGCCGGGCCGAGATCCCCGGTGACGCCGAACCGCACGAGCACGCTCTCGTCGGCGCGCACGCGAGGAGTGCCGCGAACGCGTGTCACGGCGCGCGCGGCAATCGCGGCGCCAACATCGGGGAAAGGCCCCGGGGCGTCGAGCGGGATCGGCGCACTCAGGGTTGCGCGCAACATGCGCATGCGCATGCCGGCTTCGCGCAGACGCCATTCGTGCATCTCGCCGCGCGCGATCGTCGCGGCGATTTCACCTGCGGCCGGAAGCGCGTCCTCGAGCCGTTCGCAGATCAGCGCGCAGTCGGCACCGGCGCGGATCGCGGCGGCAGCGCGCTGCGGAATGCTCCCGAAACGCTCGAGCGCACCCATCTCCAAATCGTCGGTGAACGCGACGCCGTTAAACGAACAACTCTCGCGCAGCAGCGTCTTCATCACCGCTTCCGAGAGCGTTGCGGGGTGCTCGGCATCGACGGATTCCACGACGACGTGGGCGATCATCGCCGCGCGCGCATGCGGCAGGAGGTCGCGAAAGGGCCCGAGATCGCGTACGTGCAGCACCGCAGTCGGCAACGAGATCGTCGGTAACGAGACGTGCGAATCGACGGCGGTGCTTCCGTGCCCCGGAAAGTGCTTGAAGGTCGGGACGATACCGCGCCGGCCCATGCCGCTTGCGAAGGCGCCCGCAAGATCGGCGACGCGTTCGGGATTGTCGCCGAACGCGCGCGTGCCGATCACGGTACTGCCGCGATCGATGGCAAGGTCGAGCACCGGCGCAAAATCGAGATTGGCTCCGAGGCGGCGCAAATCGTGCGCCATCTGTTCGCCGAGTCGTCGCGCCAGATCGAGATCGTCGGCGGCGCCGACGGCCATCATCGAGGGCATCGGAGCGAGCCCTTCGCGGAGGCGCGCGACGCGGCCACCTTCTTGGTCGATCGCAATCAGTGGAGTCGGATCGTCGGGGCGCAGGGCGCGCAGGGCGTCGGTTAAGGCTCGGGCACGTTCCAGCGAGGGAAGGTTCCTCGCAAAAAGGACGTAGCCGCCGTAGGAACGCGACGAGAATTCACCGAGGTTCGTCGCGTCGAGCTCTGAACCCGGAAATCCAACTGCGAGAACACCCTCTGCCAGGTCGACGAACTCGCTCAGAACGGCTCCTTCTCGGAAGGGAGGAACGTGACGTCAGTGCGCGGTGATCGATTGCGCCACGAGCATCTTCCCGGAGCGAGCCGCCAGCACCTCGACGCGGTCGCCGAGCCGAAGGCTCGCGAGGGTAGCATATTCGCCGGCACGTTGGATCGAGGTATTGGGGGTCACCGTTACCTCGAGCGTCTTCTCACCCACCCGCACGTCGATCCGCGGCCGCTGGTAATGAATCGCGACCACCCGCCCCGAGAACGAGAGCGTGTGCGAGGGCTGCGCCCAAAGGGCACTCGGTGCGAGTGCGAGGAGGAACGAAATGAGGACTGCGGAGCGTTTCACGTTGGATGTTCTAGGAACGCATCACGGTGCCGACGACGTTCCATCGCCGCGGAGAATTTTAAAATAGTTCTCGCGCGCCGCAGTATCGCCGGAACGCGCACGTTGCGATGCGTCGCGGAGCGCTAAAACCGTCGCATCGTCGGCGCGAAGGTGTGCCGCCGCCAAGCGAAGCGCGAGCAAAGCCAGATCGGGGGTCCGGTCACCCAAACGAGCGATACCTTCCATGAATGGACGGAGGTGTTCGCCGCTCGGCTGCGAGGCCAGGAGGGAAGCGACGACGGCCCCTTTCGCCGGGGAATTCTCAAGAAGGTAGCTATCGAGAAGCTCGAACATCACCGCATGCGGTTCGCCGTTGCGACCTTGGCCCTTCTTTTCGCCTTTTCGGCGCCGGCCCCGGCACGCGCGACGCCCCTCGAGCCGCTTCTTTCGCACATGCGAACCGCTGCAGGGCCGATTTGGTCGGCTCATATCGATGCCGTCGTCGACATTACCGACGGCGAGATCGTGACGCGCGCGCATATCGAGGCGGGCGGAGATCGGCTCGCGCTTCATCGCTGCCTCGACGACCTCTGTCTCGGGCGCTACTACCACGGCGCCGCGGCCGACGATCTGACGCTCAATGGCGCTCCCGTCGCCGCCCCGCAGGTCACCTCGAGCGAGCCCGCCCTCTTGCTCGTGCTCTCGCACGCATTTCTCCGTCCGGGCTTTCGCGGCAGCCTCTCGCTCCTGCCCTCCGCACGCGAGAATCGCGCGGCGATCGAAGTGCGCTCACCCGGTATCGCGCCGTTTGCGATACGCGTGCGGCGGAACGGACTGATCGCGAGCGCGGAGATCGGCTCCACCGCCTACGATTTTTCCGATTACCGACACGTTGCGACGCTGCAATTGCCCGCGCGCATCCTGCGCGACGGAAAGCCGTATCTCTCGTTCCATCGCCTCCGCGTGCTCGACACCCCGTTCATCGAACCGCATCCGCTGCCGCTCGCATTCGCAGCTGCGCCCGTCGTGCTGCCGTGGCGCCCGCGCGCCCGCACGCCCGTCGTCGATTGCAGCATCGACGGCATGCCGCTGCGCTGCCTCATCGATAGCGGCAATTCGGGGCTCTCGATGACGCTCGCGCTCGCGGAACGGCTGCACCTTCAACCGATTGGAACTTTCGAAGTTCAAGGCATCGGGCGCTACCTCACCGAGGTGGTCTCGGCACCCCCGCTGCATCTTGGAGCGGCGACGTTACCGGCGGCCTCCTACGTCGTGCTTCCCGATCTCGAAGGCACGCGATACGATGTGGTGCTCGGCACCGATTTTTTAGCCGCGGCTCGCACGATCGTCGACGGCCCAAAGCGCCGGGTCATTATCGAGCCGTCAACGTCGATCGGCGAGGTGCGCGGCATTCCGCTCCGCTTTCTCTCGTTGGTACCAACGGTTCCCGTCTTGCTGGCGACAACGCATTCGCACTTACTGGTCGACACCGGGGATGAATCGACGATCGATCTCGGAGCCGACTTTTTTCATCGCCATCCATCGCTCTTTCGGGTGACGAAGAGCCGGTCGGTCCGCGGTGTTGGAGGCAGTAGCGTCGAAAGGCTCGGCCGCATCCCCGACGTCACGCTCGGCTCGCTCCATCTCACCAACCTGGAGATCGGCGCTACCGAGCATCTGCACAGTGTGGGCGACGGGCATATCGGCAGTGGGCTGATGGCAAAATTCGTCGTAACCTTCGATTACGCGCGCGACCGCATCGAGTTCGCGCTGCCGTAATCATCCCGATGCCACCCCGAGTAGATTGCCCTTCGACCAGGTCGGGGGAAACTCCGAAATCGTATCGAGGGGCCGACCGCACATAACGAAAATGAAGTCGAAGCGTACGACCGCTTCGACTTCATTCGTTGGGAACGCTATCGCTAGCGGATAGAGTTGGCGTGAAAGAGATTCTGGTTGTCGTAGTATCCGTATGCGGTGATCGATCGCGAGGGGTAGATCGCGCCGTTCGTGTTATTGTTCTGGATGGCGTAGGTCGCGTCGAACGTGATGGGGATAAGCCCTTGCAGGATCGTGATGCGGCCATTATTGATGCCGGTGACGATGCCGTGGAGCTGCGCGTTTTGCCCGTATTGGCCATTTTGATTCTGGTTGTTTTGACGATTGCACCAGCCGCGCTGATGGCCGGCGGGATTGATGCACCCGTGCGGGCCGCCGTTCGTATTGTCGTCGTTGCCGTTGTTCCCATTGTTGTCGTCGCCGCCGTTGCCGTCATTCGAATTTGCATTCCGACCGTACTGGTTGTACTGATTGGAGGCATTTTGCGAATTATTCTGCTGGCTGCGCCCGCGATCGCCATGCCCGTGGCCATCGGCAAGGGCGGTTCCGGCGCTCCCGGCCACGAGCATTCCGGCGGCGAGTAGCATGCCGAGCGTCGATGTAAAGATTTTCATGATGCGTTTCCTTCGGTAGGTCGTACCTACCCCCAAACAACGAAGAACCGAAGGCACATCGTTACGGGGAGGCGAGAAGCCTCGAAAAACTTCCCCTTTGCGCCGAGGTCGCCCTCGAGCGCGGGAACGGCGGCGCGGCGGCGAGAAGGGCAAGCGTATGCGCGTTTTCCTTCGTTTATCGACTCTAGCGCTCGTCGCAGCGCTCGTCGCAACGCCGCAACTCTGCCCGGCCGCTACCTTTGCCGGGCTCAACCCATGCACCCCGGTCGCCGTCGAAATGCTCGATACGATCGATTCCGGCAACGCCCATCCAGGAGACTTTTTTCGTTTCCAAAGCATCAATGCGGTGATTGCCGGCGCCGGCATCGTCATTCCGACGCACACGGTGGGATATGGTGTCGTCTCCGTCGCCTCGCCTGCGGGTCGCAACGGGATTTCGGGAACGCTCGTTCTCGAACCGCGCTACTTCGTCTTGCGCGGCAGGCATTACGGCGTCGTCCTCGATCATCGCGCGAACGATCTCGTTCGCAATGGGAGTTCCGGAAATCTTCCCGGCTATCTCGGAGCGATTCCGATTCCCGGCGTCAGCGTCGCCATCGGCGCCTTCAATTTTTTTCACCATGGAAATAATATCGTCGTGAAAAGCGGCACCATGTTCGTCGTATTTCCGAGCGATAGCCCGAGCGTCGAACGCTGCCAGCGCTCGCGGTCGAACTAACCGCGTTCGGCGATCCACGCCCGCACGGTCGAAACGAAGAGCTCGGCGCGGTCGCGATGCGGAGCGTGACCGCAGCGCGCGAGCAAGAGGCGATCCACCTCCCCTCGCGCCGACGCCGCGATGCGATCGAGTTGCTCGAACGTCCCGTATTCGTCCTCGCTTCCCTGAATTGCAAGCATCGGAGCGACGATTCGCGCGATCGACTCCTCGATATTCCAATTTCGAAAATCCGGATGGAGCCAGATATCGTTCCAGCCGAAGAACGTTCGGTCGCCGTTGCGGTGGTGGCGCCCGATTCGTTCGCGCAACGCCGCATCGCTGCGATACCGCGCGCCGATCGCCGCGATAGCATCGATCGATTGTCGTTCGACAAATGCGTGCGGTGCTTCGAGAACGAGCCCCGAACAACGCTCCGGGAAGGCACCGGCGAAAATCGCAGCGATCGATCCACCGTCGCTGTGCCCGAGGAGCAAAGCGCGGGCGATTCCCAAGCGGTCGAGGATCTCCGGAAGCACCTCGAGCGCCTCATCGTGCATGTACGACGGCATACGCGCCGCACCCAGTTCGCTTGAGAAGCCGTTTCCGAAGCGCGAATAGAGCAACCAGCCGTTCGGGGTTCCTCCGCAAAGGCGCGCGGGAAGGTCGCGCCAGAGTCTCAGCGTACCCAACCCTTCGTGCAGGAACACGATGACGGGAGCATCGGTGCTCGTCCCTCGACGATAAACGTACTCGATCTCGCCGCCCCGCAGGGCGAGCATCTGCGGTTCCTCGCTCATCGAACGACGGTACGCCCGCACGGCGCGCTCGTCCTGGCGGCTCCGAACGGGGCGCTCCGCGATGTGTGGTAGGTTTTCGTTCTTCGCGCGGCGCGCCGATATAGCTGCGGCCTTTCCGTTCCTTCTCCTCGCAGCGGATTTCGACGCCTCGGTCCCACCGCGCTACAACATCGCGCCGACGCAACGCACGCCGATCGTACGAAGCGATCTTCACGCGAGCCTCGCCACCTGGGGCTTCGGCATCGCGCATACCTTCAACGCGCGCGCGGAGACGATCTTGGAGCGGCCGCTCTATCGTCGCTCGTTCGTCGAACGCCCGGCCCTGGTTCCGGCGAACGGATGGTTCGAATGGGAACCGACGCCAAGTGGGAAGCGCCCGTTCTATATCACCCTGCTCGGCGAGGCGCCGATCCTCTTTGCCGGAGTATGGGAGATGCGCGAACGCGTGCCCTGCTTTTCCATCCTCACGCGAGCGTCGCGTTTCGAACTGGCGGCGATCCATCATCGCGAGCCCGTCGTCATCGGTCGCGACGACGCATTACGTTGGCTCGACGTTTCGCTCTCGCCGCACGAACGCGGCGACCTCCTCGTGCCGCGCTCGGATCGCTCCGAGCATTTCTCGGTACGCGAACTGCGGCGTTTGGTCAACGATATCCGAAACGACGGCGCCGAGCTACTCGCGCCGCCGACCCGCGCGGAGTCCGCGTGCGATCTTCCCCTCTTCTCGCCATCCCCCGAACCTTGACGCCGTACCCATCGTCCCGGTATGATCCCCGGACCGTGATCGTTCGTTCGCTGCCTCCGTGCCTTCCTACGCCGCCCCCGCAGGTGCCGGCCGGATAGCGCGCGCGCAGAGAAGATCTCTCGCAGAACGTCGCTCTCCAGTCGGAGCGGCGTTTTTTGTTTTTTTTCACCGGAGTTTTCAGGAGCGTGCAATCAATGAAGGTCGTCATCGTTGGAAATGGGAGGATCGGTCGCGCGATCGCCGGGGGGATTCGTCGCGCGTGCCCGTCGTGGACCGTCCGCATGCTCGGGCGCGGCGACGATCGCAGCGCCGCACGCGGGGGCGACGTGGTGCTGCTCTGCGTCAAGCCGCAGCAGGTGCGTGCCGCGCTCGAGCCGCTCGCTTCGGAGCTGAAGCCCGGGAGCGTCCTCATCGGCGTGGCCGCGAAAACGACGCTCGCCGACCTTCGCGCATTACTTCCCGCGCACGTCGGCGTCGTGCGCGCGATGCCGAATCTTCCGGTCAGCGAACTCGTCGGCATGACCGCGTTTGCATCGGAGAGCGACCCGAAAGATCTCGCGCTTGCGGAAGAACTATTCTCGCTTTTGGGCCGAACGGTCCGCGTGGAGGAGCGATTGATGAATGCGGCAACGGCGATGAACGGTTGCGGCCCGGCGTACGCGTACGTCATCGTCGAAGCATGGATCGATGCCGGCATAAAATTGGGTTTCTCATACGAAACCTCGCGGACGCTCGTCGCGCAAACATTGCTCGGTGCAGCCGCCTCGGTCTTAGCGAGCGAGGAGCACCCCGCCGCGCTAAAAACCGCGGTGACTACACCGGCGGGATGCACGATCGAAGGATTACTGCAGCTTGAAGATGGCCGCATTCGCAGCACGATCGTGCGCGCGGTGATCGCCGGAGCGGAGGCGTAGCGATGCACGCGACACGCGGGATCCTTCGGACGATCTTTGCCGTTGCTGCAATCGACGCCGGAATCTACGCGATCGTCCGGCGTCGATTCGGCAACCTCACATCCTAAGAACGATACGGAAACGAGCGGCTCCGCTCATCATCCGATCGAATGCCGCCGGCGCTTCGTCGAGCGGGCGCTCTTCGATTCGCGCACGGATGCCGTTGCTCGCGCTGAACGCCATCGCATCCTCGGAATCGACGCAGGTACCCGAGGGCCACGCCTTCACGCTCTGCCGCCCACCGATCATCGCTGCCGTGTTGAGCGAGAGCGGTTCCATCGACGCCCCTACGATCAACAACGACCCGTCGATCGCGAGCCCACCCATTGCGGGCTCCATCGCCTTCGCCGAGGTTGCGGTGGCGAGCACCACCTTCGCTCCGCCGAGTTTTTGCAACACCGCGCCGAAATCGCCGCGCTCGCTGTCGATATAGTGCCGCGCCCCGAGTTCGAGCGAGAGTTCCCGCTTCGAATCCCCGCGCGCGATTGCGACGGTCTCGAAACCCATCTTCGCCGCGTACTGTACGCCGAGGTGCCCTAACCCTCCGACACCGAGGATCGCGACGAGCTCGCCCGGGCGAGCTCCGCTATGGCGCAACGCGTTAAATGTCGTGACGCCCGCACACATCAACGGCGCCGCTTCACTCGCCGAGAGTGCGTCGGGAATGCGCGCCAGTGCGTCCGCCGGGGCGATCGCATATCGAGCGTATCCGCCGTCGTACGATATTCCCGGTACCTGCAGCGAACGACAGGTTAAAAAATCGCCGCGTCGGCAACGATCGCAGATACCGCAATGTCCGCCGTGCCAGCCGAGGCCGACGCGGTCGCCAATCTGCCAACCGGTGACCATCTCGCCGATCGCATCGATCTTCCCCGCAATTTCATGCCCCGGAACGCGCGGAAACGCGATCCCCGGCCAGACGTTATAGACCGTCAGCGCATCGCTGTGGCAGATACCGCACGCCTCGACGCGGATGCGAACGCTGCCCGCCGGCGGCGCCGGAACCTCTCGCTCGTCGCGTTCGACGCGACCGGCCGTCGCCGATTGAACCGCAAATACATTCATCATACTTCTGCCTCAACTTCCTCAGGGGGCGGCAAGTTGCGGAAAAAGAGCCAATAGAGCCCCGCATTGAGCAGTTGCAGCGCCGAGGCGAATTCCAGGGGAAGCCCGATCCAGGCATGTTCGATGAGCGCGCCGGCGACGAGCGGCCCACCCATAGAGCCGACGCGCGCGGGCAGATTCGAGAGCGCCGACGCTCGCGAGCGCTCCGAGGCGGGGATAATCCCCATCGCGTAGGATTGGCGGACCGGGAAGGTGACGATGTTGACGAGCATACGCAATGCGTAGATCGCGCCCGCAAACGCAAAACTCGGAGCGAAGGGCATCACGGCGAGCAACGCACACGAAAACACGCGCAGCGCAACGACGGTGCGCACCGCCCCGCCGATCGCCGCAACGATACGCGTTACCCCCAGATACGAAAGGATCGAAAGCAAGTTGATCGTGGTATAGAGCACCGCGATTTGGTCGGCATTTACGTGGAACCGTTCGTGAAACCAGAGCACTAAAATCGGGCCGAGAAACCCGATTGCCAGCCCGTTGGTCGCATTGGTCAACATGAAGCGGCGAATCAATTTCCAGGTCGAAGGCGCGAGAGAGGCTTTCGAACGCGCGCGAATCGCGCGCGTCCGTTGCTCTTTAATCGGCAGCACGACGAGCGCGAGCACGATGCCGATCGCCGCGGTGAGCCAGAAGAGCGGGCGCGCGGGGAAGACTGCGAGCCCCGCGCCAAAGACGCTGCCCACCGTTCCGACGAGAGAGAGACGCGCGAATACTGCCGTGCGCCGCTCGTCCCCCGCAAGCTCGGCGGTGAGCGCTTGCTCGGCGACAAAATAGGGACCGAATGCGCCGCCGCTGCCGACGCCGCCGCCCTGACCGATCGTCCCGAGCGCCCCGGCAATCGCGAGGACGATAAAGTTTCCCTGAACCGCAAAAACGACGCCCGCCAGCGCCGTCAGAATGCCGAAGGCCGCAAGAATCGGTTTACGACCGACGCGATCGGCGAGCGCACCAACCGCGAGCGTCAGGAGCGCTCCCGAACCCGAACCGATGGCGATCAAGAGGCCGACCGCCGTCGCGCTGTACCCCAAGGAGAGCAAGTAGAGCGGCACGACGATAGCGAGGTATCCCTGCGAGACGCTGCGCAGCACACGCCCGGCATAGAGCGGCAGCAACGGATTTCGAAGCGACATCCCATCATCGTTCCCGCCCGCGACGCCGTTCATCCTTGCAGGAACCCATCGAAACGATGGTGGAGGGCAGCTCGTGCAGATCGTCGATGGACGCACGATTTTTTCGGGCTCCGATCTCAACCGTTTTCTCGAATGTCGGACGCTCACCGCGCTCGACTTTTCGATCGTGGGCGAATCTTCCGAGCCCCGCGAGAGCGATCCCCAGCTGGAGATTCTCGCCGAAAAAGGGATCGCACACGAACGCCGCTATCTCGCTTCCATCGAGGCGAGCGGCGAACGCGTCGTGCGGATACCGGAGTACGCGCGCACCTCGATCGCCGCTTTTCAAGCCGCCGAGGCCGCGACGATCGAGGCCATGGAGAGCGGTGCCCCGACGATCTATCAGGCGACGTTTTTCGACGGTATGTGGTTCGGCCGCGCCGATTTTCTCCGTCGCGTCGAACGCCCGGCGGCCGGGCGCACCTGGAGCTATGAAGTCGAAGACGCGAAGCTCGCGCTCGCCGAAAAGCCGTACTTCCTCATCCAGCTCTGTTTTTACAGCGAACACCTCGAACGTCTCCTCGGCGTCGCTCCGGAATACGCACACGTTCTTTTAGGAAACGGCGAACGACGCTCGTTCCGCCTCGACGAGTATTCAGCATATTTTCGCCACTTGAAAGCCTCGTTTCTCGCCGAGATCGCGACGTTGCAGGGCGGCGCCCTCGCCGAGCGACTCGATGAAACCCCAATGCCGGTCGCCCATTGCGAGCTCTGCACCTGGAGCGAGCGCTGCGCGCAGCTTCGCGAAGAGCGCGATCATTTGAGCATGGTAGCCCGCATTCGCTCCGATCAAATACGGCGTCTCGCCGATGCCGAACCACCGATTCTTACGATGCATCAGCTCGCTGCGGCTCGCGATCGCTCCGCGCCGCCGGGCATGTCGCGCGAGACGTTCGCCACGCTCCGGCGCCAAGCACGCCTGCAGGTGCGCCAAAGCGATAGCGGCACGCCCCAGGTCGAGATCCTTGCGCCCGAGGAGAATCGTGGTTTCGGGCTGCTCCCCGAACCCGACGTCGGGGATCTCTTCTTCGATATGGAGGGCGACCCGCTCTACGAACCGGGGCGCGGCTTGGAGTATCTTTTCGGTCTCTATCTCTCTAAAGAAGATCGCTTCGTTCCATTTTGGGGAACGAATCGCACCGAGGAACGGCATGCGTTCGAACGCTTCGTCGATTTTCTCGTCGAACGCCGGCGACGCTATCCCAACCTTCACGTCTATCACTACGCCGCATACGAAAAAAACGCGCTCCGCACGCTCAGCACGAGGCACGGCACGCGCGAGGCGGAGATCGACGACATTCTCCGTTCGGAGCTGCTGGTCGATCTTTTTTCGGTCGTCCGCCAAGCGCTCTGCGTCGGCGCACCGAGTTATTCGATAAAAAAGCTCGAACGCTATTACGACTTCCGGCGCGTCGCCGATCTTCGCAGCGGCGACGATTCAGTCGTGATGTTCGAACGCTGGCTTCTCGAGCCGACGAACGACGGCTTGCTCGAGACGATCGAACGCTACAACGAGGAGGATTGCCGCTCGACGTTCCATCTCCGCGAGTGGCTGCTCCAACGCCGCAACGAAGCCGAGCAGCAATTCGGCCGCACGATCCCGTGGCGCCCGAGACACGAGCCGCAGACGCTCGAAGAGGAGCGCGCCGCGGCGCTCGCCGCACTCACCGACCTGCAGTGCAAGCTCATCGAGGGGCTCCCGCCGGTCGCCGACGACGCCGATCTTCACGGGCTCGACGATGCGGCGCGGATCCGTTGGATTTTCGCTCAGCTTCTCTCCTACCACCGTCGCGAAGAGAAACCACTCTGGTGGAAAATTTTCGATGCGGCGGAGATGTCGTCGAACGAGCGGATCGAGGACCGCGAGTGCCTCGGCGGGCTCACGCTGCTCGACAAGCGGGAGCCGGAGCTTCAGGGGAGAGCGCGCAATCGCTCGTACACGTACGGTTTTCCGGAACAAGAATATACCGCCGAGCAACGGATGCTCGATCCCCTCACCATAACCTCCGCGGGAACGATCGTCGAGCTCGACGAGGAACGCCGCCGTATCACCATTCGGCGTAGCGGAGATATCGAACGCGCGCGTACGCTCACCGCGCTCATCCCGGCACCACCGATCGACACCAGGGCGCTTCGCGGATCGCTCGCGCGCATCGCCGAGGCGCTCCCGGAAAATGCTCTTCATCGAGCCCAGCCGCGCGCGGCGATCGACGTGCTCTTGCGTCGCCCGCGCGTCAAAGGCATCGGCGAGCGAGGGACGATTCAACCGGCCACCCCCGACGCCGAGAGCATTCTGCCGCTCCTTCGACGGCTCGACGAAAGCTATCTGTTCATTCAAGGTCCGCCGGGGTCGGGGAAATCGACGATCGCATCGGAGACGATCGCCGCTCTTCTCGGCGAGGGGAAACGGATCGGCGTCATGTCGACCACGCACAAGGCGATCCAACATCTTCTCGGCAAAGTCGAGCAAGCGGCATTGAAGCAACGCGTCGAATTCCGCGGTCTCTACAAAACCGGCTCCGACGAGGGGTACGAATCGCCGCTCGCGACTCCGTTTATCAAAAACACGACGAAAAACAGCGACTTCGTTGCGGGGGCCTGCGAACTCGCGGCGGGGACCGGTTGGCTCTTCGCGCGCGAGGATTTCGGAGTCGAACTCGACTACCTGTTCATCGACGAAGCCGGACAGATCGCGCTCGCCAATGCCGTCGCAGTAGCACCGGCGGCGAAGAATCTCGTCCTGTTCGGCGATCCGCTCCAACTCGCACAGGTCTCGAACGGCGTTCATCCCGCCGGCATGGGGCGATCCGTGCTGAGCTATTTGCTCGGCGACGATGCTACGGTTTCCCCGGAGCGCGGCATCTTTCTCGATACTTCGTTCCGCATGCACCCGGATATCTGTTCGTTTATCTCGACACACGTCTATGCCGGGCGCCTGAAAGCGGGGCCCGATACCGCGAAATCGCTCGTCGAGAGTTCGGGGCTCGATGGAGCGGGGCTTCGATTCTTACCGGTCGAGCATGTCGATAACGGGCGCGAATCGGTCGAAGAGGCGCAGCGCATCCTCAGCGAAATCCGGCGCCTGCGCAAAGGCCGCGTGCGCGTGGGGGAGAGCCGCATGCGAGCGATAACCGAGACCGATATCCTCATCGTCACCCCCTATAACGCCCAACGACTACTGCTCCAAAGCATGCTCGCGGAGGCCGGTTTCCCGAACGTTCGCGTCGGAACGGTCGATAAGTTCCAAGGGCAAGAGGCGCCGATCGTTTTTTACACCATGGCGACCTCGAGCGTCGAAGAGGCACCGCGGGGCGTTGATTTTCTCTTCGAGAAGAATCGTTTTAACGTCGCGATCTCGCGGGCGCAGTGCATGAGCGTCCTCGTCGCAAACCCCGCCTTGCTCGATATCCGCTGTACGACCGTCGAGCAGATGGCCATGGTCAACCTTCTCTGCCGCTTTATCGAGTCGGCGTAAGGCCTTCATCGCCTCTTCTTCGGCGGCAATTAGGATTTTTCCATGAACGTGCAACATGGTACCGATGCCCTCGACGAGCTTGCGCGCTTTGGCCTACGCGTCCACCCCGTCGACGGCACCCACGACGAATTAGGGCGGCGGCACCGCACCAAGGCCCGCATCACGATCGACCCGGAGCATCCCGCCGGCAGATCGATCGTTATCGGCATCGGCGAAGGCGAGGCGCGGCGGTTGATGCCGCTCACCCCGTTTGAAGCAACGACGATGGTCGACGAACTGATCGCGCGCGGATTGCTCGTAGCGAACGAGCGGCTTCGCCACACGCTCGAGCGGCTACTCGCACGCCTGAGCGAGATCTACGCGGAGCTGGAGTTGAACTCGATGCAACTCGAATCGGTGATCCTTTCGGAAGCGGGATACTGCATCGATTCCGCGCACCTGCAGTATAGCCACCGCCCTCCCCGTCACGGCAGAGCGCAGAGCGGAACCGGCGGGCGAGACAATGTCGGCGTGCACCCGCATCCCCACGGCGGGCACCGTTAGAGCGAGAGGCGGCGCCGACGGCTCGGAAGAGCAACGAGCAGCCGCAGGACGAGCAACCCCATAATCGATGCCGCCCACGCTCCCCCCAAGAGCGCAAAATCGCGCACGTGGAGTGCTTGGAACGAGAATAACGCACGGATCGGCCCGATCGTCAGGGCGCCCGCGAGGAAGAGCAGCGCTCCGACGCCGATGATCGTCACTGCGGGATTGCGGGCACGGATGACGCGGGTAACGCTTCCGCCCGTCGATCGATTGATGAAGAGCAGCGCGACGCTTATCAGCACCATCGTCGTGAATGCGAGGGCCCGAGCGACGCGTTCGTCGCGCCCGAGCGCGAGCGCGAGCACGAAGACCGAGAGCGTCGCCGCAAGCGCGATGCCGCCTTGCAGCCCGGCGTTGAGGAGTAGGGCGGGGTCGAATAACGAGGCCCCGACCGGCCTCGGCGGACGGCGCATGATATCTTCCTCCGCCGGCTCGGCCTCAAAGGCGATCGAGCATGCCGGATCGATAATGAGTTGCAAGAAGAGAATGTGCACCGGTAACAAGAGTAACGGCATGCCGAAAAACACCGGGATCAGGCTCATGCCGACGATTGGAACATGAGCGGCGATGACGAAGGCGATCGCTTTATGGAGGTTATCGAAGATGCGTCGTCCCAGTTTGATCGCATCGATGATGGAACCGAAATCGTCGTCGAGCAGCACCAGCGCCGCCGCCTCGCGAGCGACATCGGTGCCGCGCGCGCCCATGGCGATACCGACGTGGGCGGCTTTGAGCGCGGGAGCATCGTTCACGCCGTCTCCGGTCATGGCGACGATTTCGCCGTTTCTTTTGAGGGCCTCGACTAAGCGGAGTTTTTGCTCGGGAACGACGCGACAGAAAATATTCGTATCGGCGACGGCGGCGGCGAGCGCGGCCTCGTCCATCGCATCGAGCTGCACGCCGGTATGGTATCGCTCGGGCGCTCGCAATCCGATGCTTTTCGCGACGCTCACGGCGGTCGCCGGATAATCGCCCGTGATGACGACGATGCGTACCCCCGCCGAATAGGCTTCGGCGACCGCCGCCGGTACGCGCGGGCGTACCGGATCGGCGAGACCGATCAATCCGACGAACTGAAATTCAAAATCGTGTTGCCCCTCGGGCAAACGGTCGCCGAGATAGAGCGCTCGTGCGACTCCTAAAACGCGGAGGCCGTCGGAGGCGATCTCCGAGACGCGTTCTTCGAGCGCGCGCGTGCGCTCCGGGGAGAGATGGCAGAGATCGGCGATCGCCTCGGGCGCTCCCTTCGCCGCGACGACCCACTGCTGCGTCTCCGGCCGGAGCCAGACGCGCGACATCGCCAAGATGGAGCGCGAGAGCGGGTACTCCCCGGCGAGCACCCAGTTGCGGTGAATGCGACCGCTCCCCGGTAGCCGATGTTCCAACGCATCGGCTATCGCGCGCTCGGTTGGATCGAATGGGTCGCGGTGGCTTGCAAGGACGCCGTATTCGAGAATGTCGTGATACGCACCGGGGATGCTCGCCGTGTCGTTGCAGCGACAGAGCGAGCCGTCGGCGGCAGAGAGCGTTACCACCGACATACGATTTTCGGTGATCGTCCCAGTTTTATCGACGCACAATACCGTCGCCGAACCGAGCATTTCGATCGCGGGCAGGCGACGCGTCAAGACATTTTTTTGCGCGATTCGCCACGCCCCTAGGCCCAAAAATACCGAGAGAACGACGGGAAGTTCTTCGGGCAGAATCGCCATCGCCAGCGCGATGCCGACCAACACCGCGCGCAGCCAGTCGCCTCGGTGGAGCCCGTAGGCGACGGCGACGAGCACGCTCAACAGCAGCGACGCGACCGCAAGGCGACGCACGACCGTCGCCGTTTCGCGCTGAACGCGCGTCGGTTCGACGTCGACTCCGGCGAGCGCGCTGCCGATCGAACCGATCTCGGTCGCCGAACCGGTCGCTAGAACGCGCGCGATGCCTTTGCCTTGGACGACCATCGTTCCCGAATAGACGAACGGAAGATCGTCGCCCCCCGGCCTCGCCATCCGCTCCGGCACCGGCGATACGACGGCTTTTCGAACGGCGACCGACTCGCCGGTCAACAGCGATTCATCGACGCTGAGATTGTTTCCGGCAAGCAGCACGGCGTCAGCGGGGATACGGTCCCCTTCGAGCACCACGATCGCATCGCCGCGAACGAGGGTTTTCGCGGCGACGCGCTGTTGGATGCCGTCGCGAATGACGATCGCCTGGAACGCGGAGAGTTCGCGCAGCGTGTCGAGCGTACGCTCTGCTTTTTGCGCTTGCGAGATGCTGATGCCGACGACGACGGCGACGAACGCCAACAACATCGCCGCCTCGGCACGGTCGCCGAGGAACAGGTAGACGACGCCGCAGGCGACGAGTAACAGAAACATCGGCTCGCGCGCGACTTCGACGGCGATCCAGAGCCACGAGCGTCGGCGCGTGGATGGCAACTCGTTGGGGCCCTCGCGAACGAGCCGTTGCGCCGCCTCGACGGAGCTCAGCCCGAGCGTTGCCGCAGCGTTCGCTTCGAACGGAGGGCTATCCGCGCGCATAGGCGAGCGCGATACGCAGCATCGCAACCACGGGAACTGCGAGGTAGAGCCCGAGCGGACCGAAGAGCTCTCCGCCGACGAGGAGCGCGAGGATCACTGCGGAGCTCGGCAAGCGCATTCGCGCGCCGACGAGCGTCGGAGACAATACGTACGCTTCGAATGCAAAGACGATCGCGAGAAGGACGGCGACGAATATCGCCTTTGCCACCCCTCCGGCAGCGAGGGCGAGCAAAATCGATGGAACGAAGGCGGCTATTCCACCGAGATAGGGAACGAGGTCGAAAACTGCGGTGAGGAGGGCGATCGCCGGCGCAAAACGGACTCCAAGAATTTGCAGGACGAGAAACACGAGCAAACCGACGATCGCGCTTATCAATAACTGCACGCGAACGTATCCATCGACGACATCGTACATCTGCGCGAACATCGCGCGCAGGCTCTCTCGTCGCTCGTTCGGTACGATTGAAAGAATTGCCCGACGATAGCGCCATGCGTCGAGTTGAAGATACGATGCGAAGACCGGCGCCAAAACGACGGCACCGAGAATCGCCGATGTCGAACGCAGCACGGCTAGGGCGGAACCGGAGAGCGCGCCGATTTGCTCGCGCACCATCGGCGGGACCTGCAATATCGTCGCACGAGCCGCATCGGGGATCGTCGCGATAAGCGCGACTGCCTGGGTGTAGAGCATCGGCCCAAAGAAGAACAAAGCACTCCCGACGAGCACGGCGAGCGCGGCGTTTGCAATGACGACGGCGACGATCTTCGGGAAAAACCTGCGCAAGCGCCGCACCAACGGCCACGTAAAAATCGCGTAGAGCACCGACGGGACGATAGCGAGCAGCGCCGGGCGCAGAAGCCACGCCGCCAAAATGGCCAACAGAAAACCCGCCGCTACCGCCGCTAGGCGCCTCGTTCGTTCATCCATGCTGCTATTTTGAACGTTGCGCGTGAAACCGGAAAGAAGATTCGACGCGCGTCCACTAATGCGTCTGAATCGGCATGCCGTTCGAGTAGGGGACACCCGCCTGCATGACGCTCACACGTCCATTCGCCCCCACGACGTTGGGCGATCCCTCTTCGATGTAATAGTAATAGAGGCGCCCCGGCGTCGCCGTTTCGTCGGTAAACGAAAGAATGGCATTCCCACAATGGTCGACGTCGATATACCCGGGCTTATGGCGGCAGCCGGCCCGCGACGGCATTCCGTAAAGCAACATATTGAAGGTCTTGATATGCGAAACGAAAGGATCGATCTTCCGCGACCCGAGTTGAACGCGAGAGCGTACGATGGAGAGTTCGTACCGCCCGGTATCGCCGTTATAGGCCCCAAGCGCGGTGAAAAACAGCACGTTATTCGGCGAAGATCGTGCCGCACCGCTCAACCGATATTCGATCGGTCGAAAGGCCATTTGCTTTACCATTACGGGGTGTTGGGAAGCCGCCGAACCCGATGCAACCATCATGTTCAAGCTCGCTACCGCATTCCCGAAGTTGGGAACGTGCACGGCGACACCGGGCTGCGGCTGTTCGAGCGCGGCGAGCCGCGATTTCATCATTGCACCGGCATACGGATTCCCGGTCAATCGGGCGTACATTTGAACCGCAAGCGGATTGACCGTTTTCGTTGCGAGCTGATACCCGCTCTTACTCGCCAAGACGTAATAGTCGCCCGGCGAGATGGGAATGGTAAATTTCCCATAGCTGTCGGCGCGCATCATCGGCGTCTCGCTTGCGAGCACCGGGAGATGACCCTTGGGGGGGTGCAGCACGAACGCGTAGGGGTTCTTCACCACGAAGACATAGGCGTACGGCAACGGCTTCCCGCCCACGAAGACCTGGCCGACGATCGCCGCGTGGGTCGGCGTCAGCATAAATTGCAGCGGTCCGACCTCGTTGCCGCGAATTTTTCCGAAATCGATAAGCCGTGTCTGCGGCAGGTAGCCGCGTTTTGCTACCGTGACGTAGTAACTACCGTTGACGGGGTGTTTCTTGGTAACGCAGAGATTGTTTTCTCCGACGCCGACCGCGAAGCTCCCGTTCGCGGCGCTCATCGCAAAACCGGCGCCGCAGCCGGCCTGCTCCTTGATTCCCTTTTTTGAAAGCTTCGCTCCAACGACGTCGATCTTCGCTCCGACCAACGGCTTCCCGGTCTCTCCCGAGCGAATGCTTCCTTCGACGAAAGCGGGGCGAAACGAACCACCGAGCGACTGAGCGTGCAGGAGCGAGGGCGCAAACGCGAGTGCGAAGAGGGCAAAAAAACGTTTCATCGTCAAGCCTTTCGGGGAGCGAATGGTTAGAGTGATGGCACGGGCTGGGTAAAGAGCGAGGGTTTAAAGGTTTCGTTGAGTTGGACGTTCACGAGCGAGTACTCCATCTGTATCTCGGCGTCGAAAAGCTGCACGCTCATTTTCGTTGGGAAGAGCACCCCGTCCGTCGCTTTCCACGCACTTGGATTCACGATCATTTTAAAGGGATCGCTCCCGATTTGAATTTTGTCCGGTAAAAATGTTTTCGTATTTACGTAGGCAAGGATCGGTTCGCCGCCCTGCGGCTGCATGGCGAGCTCGTATTCGTCGGAACCTCGAATGGGAACGTAGCGAATGGTGCCGGGCAACCCGCCCGCACGAAGATAAGCAAACGTCATCCAGTAGACGTAAGAAATCTCGCGCGAGAGATCGGGCCCTTGCATCGCGCCGGTGCTATTCCCGCTCGGCCAGCCCTGGTCGCCTTCGAGCACCCATCCCTGCGGCGAGGAGGAGGCGAACGCGATCGTACAGGTACCCGGATGCTTCGGCGTTACCGAAAACGAGGTTGGAGCGCTTCCCCGCCCGCTCGCCGCGACCGCAGCGATGCCGGTGCAGGTATCGCTCTCGACGAACGTACCGCTATACCCGCTCTCGCTCACTTGAATGCGTGCGCTCGGATGAGCGCCGCCGGGGCTCACGGAATCGAAGGTGATTTCATTGGGGAGCACGCAGAGCGCACCACTCGATCGCGACGAACAGACGCGCGCGCTCGAACCGGGAACGTACCGATTCGACTTCGTTATCGTTACCGAAACGCTCTCCCGGCTTCCACCCGGGGTGAAAACGCGCAGAATTGGTGCCCCCTCCATCCCCGTCGTCAGCACCTCCAAACGGTCGTAACCGTCGGCGGTCATCCACTCGCGGGCATACTGATGCGTGTTGACGCCTCCGACCATCTGCTGCGAGCCGTTGCGAATCGCAACGCCAAGTACGTGCCACCGGAAAAACAAGGTATGGATTGTCGCGATCCGGGCGCTTCCGCCGAGCGCGCCGGCCATCGCCTGCACGATGGAACTCGTCGTGGGAACGAACGCGTTCGAACGAGGCACGTTCCCCGCCAAAAACACGATCGTCGCGGCAGCGACAACGGACGCCGCCAAGGGCCGGATTTTTCGATCGCGCACGGGGACCTCCAGCTGGTAGCACGCGGCTGCTTGTCTCGGTTATAGCACCCTCGCGAGCAACAAACAAGGGCCGCCTTACATCGAGATGGAGCCCTCGCGAAACGCGCTTCGTTCGAGCCAGACATTCACGAGTACCGGAATGCCGTTCCGTGCTGCATCGCGTGCCCGGAGCAGTGCGGGCTCGATCTCGCGTTCGTCGCGCACGAGGATGCCGAGCGCGCCGAATCCTGCAGCAACCTCGTGGTACGCGGTTCGGGCGAGCACCGTGCCGACGTCGTCGCCGAGCATCTTCACCTGCTCGCGCGCGATCTGCGACCAACTGGCATCGTTGCCGACGACGGCAACGAGCCCGACGCGATGCCGAACGAACGTGTCAAACTCCGCGAGCGCATAGCCAACGGCACCGTCGCCGAAGATCGCCCAGATCTCGCTCTCCGGCCGAGCGAGCGCCGACGCGAACGAAAAGCCCGCCCCCACGCCGAGCGTTCCGAAGACACCGG
This sequence comes from bacterium, assembly GCA_021786705.1. Lineage (GTDB taxonomy): Bacteria > Vulcanimicrobiota > Vulcanimicrobiia > Vulcanimicrobiales > Vulcanimicrobiaceae > JABEUX01. Next base: position 3,647 of record JAJYMV010000057.1, on the reverse strand, counting down.
GATCGAGCCAGCTCAACGGCGCTCGCGGATGTAACACGTAAGCGGCCGTCGCAACGAAATCGCCGCCGTCGGCGACGAAGAGCGCGCGCTCGCCCGCGATGCGATCGATCGATTGCAAGAGCGAGACGACGTTCACGTACTCGCCGCGCGCTTGCGCGGTTGCGAGAATCTCCCGCTCGCGTTCGTCATCGCGCGCGCGCAGCCGCGCAATCCAGGGGGCGTGCCTCCCCTCGCCCCACCCGTTCGCCGCAGCGAGTTCTTCGAGAAAACTCCCCGCATCGCCGATTGCGGCGACCGTCGGCCTTCGATTGAGCGTAGCGTCGGCGCGGCTGCGGTTGGCGGCAATCACGGTGCTGCGTCGCCGAATATCGCCGCCGTACCCGAGCCGAAAATCGCAGGGAACGCCCGCGAGCAGCACGCAATCCGCTTCGCGCAGCGCCTCGCGCCGCTTGTGACGCATCTGCAACCGATGTTCGCGCCCCAGCAAGCCGCGCGCCATTCCCGAAAGATAGAGCGGGATCCCCAACGCATCGATCGCGTCAACGAGGCGCTGCGCGTTTGCGGGCACGCAGAGCGCCTGACTACCGACGACGGCGAGCGGCCGCTCCGCACGCCGTAACGCGGCGATCGCCGCGGCGAGGCTCCCATGCGAGGCGCGCGGCAGATTCGAAGGCACGACCTCGCTTCGACGTGCGAGCCGCGAACCGGCGAAGAGGCGCTCGACGTGACGTCGCAGGTACCAACGCTGCGCGCGCTCGGGCAGCGAGCTTCCCTTGCTCGATGCGTCGGCATACCAACCACGAATCGTCGCCTCGTCGTAGAGCAGATCGACGGGGGCTTCCACGAAGACCGGGCCGGGAACGCCGCCGCTCGCCGCCGCAAAGGCTGCTTCGAGCGCCGGCTGCAGATCGGCGACGCGCCGTACCTGCATCGCTCGCTTCACGTGCGGAAGAATCGTCGCGCGCTGATCGATATCTTGCAGCGCGCCGCGACCGCGCAATGCGGTCGGAACGCCGCCGCACAGAAGGACGAGCGGCGATTGCGCGAGCCGCGCATTCTCTACCGCAGTAATAGCGTTAGTGAGTCCCGGCCCCGCCGTCACCGCAGCGACGCCGGGTATGCCGGTGAGGCGCCCCTCGGCATCTGCGGCAAAGAGCGCGCTCGCTTCATCGCGGACGTCGAGAACGCGAATGCCGCGCGCCTTCGCGGCAGTGAGGATCGGTGAAATGTGCCCGCCGCAGAGCGTATACAACCGGCGTACGCCGTGCGCGACGAGCGTTTCGGCGATACGATCGCCGCCGTGAGGATTCTCGGAGAGATGCTGCTCCATGCTCCCCTTCTTCGGCAATGGCCGAGCGAGCGCCGCTACGCCGGATCGCCGTTCGGTTTCGCGGTCAACGCCTCGGCGTGCTTCTGCGCGATTTGGAGGAAAGGCTTAATCAGATCGATCGGCATTGGAAAGACGATCGTCGAATTGTGTTCGCCGCCGACCTCGGTGAGGGTCTGCAGGTAGCGCAATTGCATCGCCGCCGGATCAGAGGCGAGGATACGCGCCGCATCGAGTAAGGTCTGCGCCGCTTGAAACTCCGCGTTGGCGTGGATGACCTTGGCGCGACGGTCGCGCTCGGCTTCGGCCTGTTTGGCGATCGAGCGAACCATGTTCTCCGTGAGTTGCACCTCACGAATCTCGACGCTGATGACTTTGATACCCCACGATTCGGTTTGGACGTCGAGCGTGTTCTGTACGTCGGCATTCAGTTCGGTCCGCTTTGCGAGCATTTCGTCGAGTTCGTGCTGCCCGAGGACCGAGCGCAAGGTTGTTTGGGCAAGCATGTTCGTCGCGCCGATATAGTTTTCAACCTGAATGATTGCCTTCTCCGCGTCGACGACCCGAAAATAGAGAATCGCATCGACCTTCATCGAGACATTATCGCGCGAAATGACATCCTGGGCGGGAACCTCCATCACCACCGTCCGAAGATCGACCCGCACGATCTGCTGGACGAACGGCACGATGAGAATGAGCCCCGGTCCGCGCACGGCCTGGAAGCGCCCCAGTTGGAAGACAACGGCTCGTTCGTATTCGCGAAGAATTTTGATACTGGAGAACAGTATCAACAGCACGATGAAATAGACCGGGAGGAAGACTATCGATGACAGCATATCGCCGTCCTTTCGGCGCGAAGCGCCTGACGAAGGTGCGCGAAGCGTCGTGCATCTTCCGTATCGATACCCGTACGGTTCACATCCCAAACACCGATTCCGCCTCCCGCTCCCACGAATCGAGGCGCGGGACGCCGGATTCCGTCCGCCGAACGCAAAAACCGAGAAGAAAGCGAGGCCCTTCATGAGCCACGAGAAGAAACACGAGCCCTCCGAAGGCAACCCCTCCGAGAAGCTCCAAAAAGAGATCGAGGACGCGATGGCGGTCTACGGTGATACCGATATGGACCCGAACCGCGAGGACCAAAAAGACTTACACCACGGCGCCGAAGACGAGGAAGAGAGAGACGAACGATGATCCGTCCGTTGCTAGCGTTCGCTGCGTTGCTGCTCGCCCCGGCGATCGGCGCGGCAGCGATGCTTCCCACCGCGAACCTGCATTGGCGCGAGACGGGGCCGGCGATCGCGGGAGGTCGCGTCACCTCCGTCGCCGGCTCGAGCCGGAATCCGAATCTCTATTATCTCGGAGCGGCGGGCGGCGGCGTCTGGAAAAGCAACGACGGCGGTTCATCCTGGAAACCCGTTTTCGACCGCGAGAGCGTGGGATCGATCGGCGCGGTCGCCATCGATCCGAGCAACGATAACACCGTATGGGTCGGCACCGGCGAATCGAACCCGCGCAACGACGTCAGTTACGGCGACGGACTCTACAAATCGACCGACGGCGGCAAGACCTGGACGAACGTCGGGTTACGCAAGACGCAATACATCTCGCGCATTCTCATCGATCCGAGCGACCCGCAGCACGTCATCGTCGGCGCGCTCGGCGACGTTTTCGCCAACTCGTCGGCGCGCGGGGCGTACGTCACCTTCAACGGCGGCAAGACGTGGAGCAAGACGCTCGATGTCGGCCCGAGCAGCGGCGTCTCCGATCTCGCGATGAGCCCGCGTACGCCGAACGTCGTCTTTGCCGGCGTCTGGGAGTTTCAGCGGCGCCCGTGGACCTTTCGCAGCGGCGGCAAACGCGACGGGATCTATCGTTCGACCGACGGCGGGCGCACCTGGCATCGGCTCACCGGCGGCGGGCTTCCTACCGGAATCACGGGGCGCATCGGCCTCGCCGTCGCACCGAGCGATCCCAATCGCGTCTACGCGCTCATCGAAGCGCACCACGGCATCCTCTGGCGCTCCGACGATAACGGAACGACCTGGAAACTCGTGAGTTCGAATACGCTCGTCGACCAGCGTCCGTTCTATTTCTCGCATATCGAAGTCGATCCGAGCAATCCGAACCACGTCTTCACCGCCTCGACCGAACTCGCCGAGAGCACCGACGGCGGACGGCATTTTAAAGCGATCGCCCAGAACGTGCATGGCGATTATCACGCGATCTGGATCGCACCGAACGATCCCCGGCGCACGATCGTCGGCGAAGACGGCGGCTACGCACTCACCGTCAACGGCGGGCAGAGCTGGGTATTTTG
>JAJYMV010000138.1 GCA_021786705.1 bacterium | reverse complement strand
AAGCTCACAAACCTGCGTTGAATCACCCATGGACCTAACGCGCTCCGCAGCCCAGATCGGACATCTCTGCTTTGCGCAAACCGGACATCATCGCTTTGCGCTTACAGTGTCGCGCCTCCGTGCGATCGCTTTTATGCAAGGACGAGCTGTTCGCTGGCAGCGCCGGCCTTCCGGAGCGCTTCGGCGATCATCTGCTCCTGGAGCTCCGGTACGATCCATCGTGCTTGTGCGTCGGGCGAGAGTTTGTCGATCGGATCGAAGTAGAGAAACGCCTTGCCCGGCTTGACGCTCGGAGCAGCATAGACGGCGATCCCGTTCTCGCGATCGTAATACTCGTAGGAATGAACGTCGCGTTTACCGCCGCCGCCCGGCGCGTCGCAAACGAAGGTCGGCGTATTGAAGCCGGCGGTGCTTCCGCGTACGAACTTCTCGGTCTCGGTCGCCGTCTGAATGGTCGTGCGAAGCTCTTCGACGCCCTTCACCATATCGTGCATGTAGACGTAATACGGATGCACGTTGACGTGCCCGAGCCGCTTGACGAGCATCGCCATGCGTTCGGGGGTATCGTTGACGCCGCGGATCAGCACCGACTGGTTCCGGGTAAAGATCCCGCGTTCGAAGAGCATGCCCATCGCCTTTTGCGTGATCCACGTGATCTCTTCGGGTGCGTTAAAGTGCGTGTGCAAGACGACGTCTTTGCCGAGCTTGCGGCCGCGTTCGACGATGGCGGCGATCGCATCGAGCCACTCGGTATGCGTGATGATCTTCATCGGCATGATCGCCGGGCCTTTGGTGGCGAAGCGCATGCGGCGCACGTGCGGAATATCGAGCAGTGCGTTGCCGATGAGTTCGATGTTCTTCGGCGGCAATTGATAGGTGTCGCCGCCGGAGATCACGATATCCTCGAGCTCCGGGCGCTCGCTGATATATTGAAACGCTTGCTGCCACTGCGCGGGCGTCTTGGCGAGCGAGACTTTATCCACTTCCTCGGTATCGGGGCCGATCGCGTAGCTGCGCGTGCAGAAGCGGCAATAGACCGGGCAAACGTTGAGCGGCAGGAAGAGCGCCTTATCGGTGTAGCGGTGCACGAGCCCCGGTACCGGAGAATCGTCCTGTTCGTGCAGCGAATCGAGCGTCAGGCGCGGGTGGTCGGGGAGCAACGAGCTCGCCATCGGAATGAATTGCCGACGGATCGGATCGTTGTGCGGGTCGTTCCAATCGATGAGCGAGAGCGCGTAGGGCGAGACGCGCACGGCCATCGGCGCGTGGGCGAAGCCCGCTTCGATATCGGCGACGAACTCCGGCGGCGCCAGGTCGCGAATGGTTCCGACCAACTCTTCGGGCGTCTTGATCGAATGTTTCTGTTGCCAGAGATGGTCGAGGAAGGTCGCTTCGTCGACCTCGCGATACGCGGGCACGTGGCGCCAAAATTCGCCCTGCTTGAGATTCTTATACGCAAATTGCGATTCTGCCGCCGCCGGCTTTTTATGGACGATCTCGCTCATGGTCGCTGCCTCCGATAGATGGGTGGGATTACGAACGCGCGTATTTCGCGTTGAAATAGGAATGGATCGCCGGAAAATCGCGAAGCGTCTGCAACGCGATCTCAGCGTGGTTTCGGGCGTACCCGTTGCCGACGATCATCGTGATATCTTTCGCCGCACCTTCGGCTCCGAGTGCTGCTGCGGTGAACGAGGTCGACATCGAGAAGAAATAGAGCGTCCCGTCGTCCTTCGTCGAGAGGATCGACGCGAGCTCCGTTCCGGGAACGTTCACGCAATTAATCACGACGTCGGCGAGTTCGGGAAGCAGCGCTTCCACCTGTCCGCTCACGCCGAGCGTATCGCGTGCGTCGGCGACGACGAACGCATCGACATATCCCTCGCGCCGAAGGAGTTGCGCCGCTTCGGTCTCCGAACTCGGGGCGATGCCGATCACGCGCCCGCTCGCCCCGACGGCGCGTTTGGCGTGCGCGCACGAAAGCATGCCGCTCTTGCCGTCGGCACCGATGACGACGACGTTTTGCCCCGGTTTGCAGAGCCGGGCGACTTGCGCCGGCGCGCCCGCGACATCGAGCACCGCGAGGGCGACGTTCTCATCGATATCCTCGGGAAGCTTCGACCACAGGCTCCGCTCGAACAGGATAGCGCTGCCTTCAATCCAGATGCGCCCCGTCTTCGTGCAGACGCGCGTGATCCGGCGAACGTGCAGCGGGGTGAGTGTGAGCGAGACGAGCGATGCGATCCGGTCGCCGACCTTCAGTGCGATGCGGTCGCGGAGCCGCTCGCCGACCGCAGCGACGCGCCCGATAAACATGCCGCCGCTCCCGGTGACCGGGTTGTGCTGCTTGCCGCGCGTCGCGACGATATTCGCAACGTGCGCGCCGATACGCGTTTCGTCGCCCTCTTCGGCGTCGGCGATCTGTTTGAACGATGCCGAATCGATATTGAGAACTTCGACGTCGCAGAGAATTTCATTCGCGCGGGCGACCGGCGTATTATCGAGGCGCAGCGCGCTCTGCGGCATAGCGCCGGCGGGTTCGAGCACGCGATGCGTGCCGAGAGGATGGAGCGATGCGTCGACGGTTGTCGTCATGGTAAGAGCGAGATGCCTCCGCGTTCGAATGGAGTTGAGAGCACGATCGTCGTGCGCGTGCGTGCCATGCCGCGCATGGTTTTCAGACGCGTCAGCAGATCGTCGAGATGGTCGGTCGAGCGCGTCATCACTTTGCAGAGAAACGACTCTTCGCCCGCAACGCTATGCACTTCCACGATCTCCGGAATCGCGCCGAGCGCGTCGGTGAACGCCGTGTAATCGCAATCTTGCGTGGTGTAACAGCTGATGAAGGCGATCAGACCGAGCCCGATACGCTTCGCATCGAGCTGCGCGGCGTAGCGGCGCACGAAGCCGCGCGCCTCCAAGCGCTTCACGCGCTCGTGCGCTGCGGGCGCACTCAAACCCACCAGTGCGCCCAGCTCGGCATAGGTCGAGCGGGCGTTGCCCTGGAGGGCGTCGAGGAGACGGGCGTCGGGCTCGTCGAGTTCGCCCTGGGCGATTGAAAGAGATACGGTCATATGCTTGGTGTGCCGAACATTATTCGGCTCAAGCAGTGTAGCACCGTCGATTCATTCAGCGCAAGGGGGCGGCAACGTCCTCCAGAGCGCGCTGGGCGAGGACCCGGAGCATCCGCTTGCGATAGAGGAGGCTCGCGTTGGCGTTCTCGAGCGGCTTCCCGGCCCGGAAGACCTCCTCGGCGGCATCGGCGAGCGTCGCCGCGGCGAAGTGGCTTCCGAGCAGCAGCGCCCCTGCGCCCTCGACCTCGATGGGAGCGGAGCCGACGGCACCGAGCAGGACGCGTGCCTGCGTGCAGGCGCCCGCCTCGTTGGTCGCCACCGCGACCGCGACGCCGAGGAGCGGAAAGTCGAACGCGTTGCGGAGCCGGAGTTTGCGGTAACTGCTGCGCGCGCCGCGCGGCGGGGGAGGAAGGACGATCTCCGCGAGGATTTCATCGCTTTGGCGAACGGTCGCATGCGCGCCGTCGTTGCTGAAGAAATCGCGCGCGGCGACAACGCGGGCGCCGTGCGGACCGACGAGCGAAATGCGCGCATCGTACGCCTGCATGACCGGAGCGGTATCCGATGCGTTGATCGCTTTACCGATCTGGCTATGCAGGGCGACGCGGCAGAGATCTCCGTCGCGTTTCAAACAATATCCGAGTGCCTTGCGCCAGTCGGCGCTCTGGTTGTAGTAGGTGCAACGCGTCTCGAGGCAGAGGTTGCCACCGATGGTGCCCATGCTGCGAATCTCCGGCGTTCCGACCATCGCCGCGGCGGTTGCGAGGGCAGGGTAATGCAGCAAGACTGCGGGATCGCGCGCGATGCTATCGAGCGAGCAGAGCGCGCCGAGGCGCAGGCCATGCGCGGGATCGAAATGCATGCGGCGTAACTCGGTGATGGAACGCAGCCCGACCACGACGCGCGGCGTGAAGAGGCCGAGTTTCATATTGGCGTAGAGATCGGTTCCGCCGGCGACGGGGAGCGCGTCGCTCCCATACTCCGAGAGCAGCGCGGCGGCATCTTCCACCGAACGCACGGGCCGGAATTCAAAGGCGGGTAAGCGCAGCATAACGAGCTCTCCTTACGCCGTTCTCGCCGCGACGGGAGCGCGGAGACGGAGCGGCCCGGTCGTGCCGTCGAGTGCCTGCAGCACGCGCTCGGGTACGATCGGCGTTGCGAAAATGCGCGCGCCGATCGCATCGGCGACGGCGTTGGCGATCGCCGGAATAACCGGATTGAGCGGGCCTTCGCCGGCCTCTTTCGCGCCGTACGGTCCTTCGAGTTCTTCGGTTTCGATGACGATCGCTTCGATGCGCGGCGTATCGAGTATCGTCGGCGTCTTGTAATCGAGGAGATTGGGAATGCGGTGGAGATCGTCGCGGAACGCCGACTCTTCCATGAGCGCTTCGCCCATGCCCATATAGGCGCTTCCTTCGATCTGCCCTTCGACGATCGAAGGATTGAGCGCGCGCCCGCAGTCGTGCGCTAAGACGATGCGTTCGACGCGAACTTCGCCGGTTTCGAAATCCACCTCGACCTCGGCGACGCACGCGCTATACGAATACGCCGGCGAAGGGCCGACCCCCGAACCTTTGAAATCGCCGTGAAGATCGGCGGGCGGCGTGTACGAACCGACGCCGACGAGCGTTCCGCAGCGCGCCTCGGCGGCGCGCGCGGCGTCGACGAATGCGAGCGCGCGATCGGGTTCTTCGCGGTCGAAGATACGACCGCTCGCAAAGGCGCAGCGCTCGGGCGCGATCCCCAGCTCCGCTGCTGCCGCTGCGGCGATCCGTTCGCGAACCTCGAGTGCGGCGCTGCGCGCCGCATTCCCGGCCATAAAGGTTACGCGGCTGGAATAGGAGCCGAGATCGACCGGCGTGAGATCGGTATCGCCGGCGCAAACGCTCACGTCGAGAATTTCGACACCGAGCGTTTCGGCAACGATCGCCGCGAGCATATTTTGCGAACCTTGCCCGCAGTCGCTCGTACCGCAGAAGACCGTAACGCCGCCGCCGCGATCGACCTTCACCACCGCACCGGAATGCGGCATCGGGTTCCAATAGATCGGGAGCCCCGCGCCACAAAGATAGGCGCTCGCAGCGAGGCCGATCCCGCGCCCCGGCGCGAGTTTCCCGTGCTTCGCACCGTAATCGGTCCGTTCGGAGACGGCGCTCAAAGCCTCGCGAATGCCGCAACTCGTTACGCGCAGATGATTGATCGTGCGCGAATACGGATCGACCGCGATCGCCGCGCGATAGGTGCCCGCATCGAGTCCAAGCGCGTTTGCGATATCGTCGAGTTGCGATTCGAAGGCGTATCGGGGCTGCGTCGTTCCGTGCCCACGTTTCGGCCCGCAGGGCGGCTTATTGGTGTACACGCGACAGCCATCGAATGCGTACGCTCCCATCTTGTACGTCACCGGGAGTAACGCGCCGGTGTAGTAGGTGGTCGCCACGCCGTAGGAGCCGAAGGCTCCGCCATCGAGCCAGGTCTGCAGGCGGCACGCAGTAATCGTGCCGTCATTCTTAACCCCGGTTTGAAGATGAATGCGCACTGGATGGCGCCCGCGATGCGTGTAAAACACCTCTTCGCGCGTGAGCGTAAACTTCACCGGCCGCCCCGTCGCGCGTGCAAAGTATGCGGCGGCGAGCTCGTGGGCGACGGGCTCGGTTTTCCCACCGAAGCCACCGCCGATCGGCGGCGCGATAATGCGAATTCGGCTCGCCGACATTTCCAGCACCGCGGCGACGACGCGGTGCAAATAATGCGGTGTCTGCGTCGAGGACCAGAGCGTCAATTTCCCATCCGCACCGCAAATCGCGACCGCCGAGTGTTCCTCTAACGCCGCGTGCGTGTTTCCTTCGAAAAAATACTCATCGTCGAAGACGCGATCGGCATCGGCGAATCCGGCTTCGAGATCGCCGAAGGTGAGGTGAACGTCTTTATGGATGTTATTGCTCTTGCGCGACTCGGGATGAATTTTCTCCCCGCTCTCGGCGATGTCGCGGAGTGCATCGTCGATCGACATTACCGAAGGAAGCGCTTCGTATCGAACCTCGATAAGCGCGGTGGCCCGTTGTGCTGTACGTTCGTCTTCGGCGACGATTCCGGCGACCGGTTCGCCGACGTAGCGGACCTTCTCGATTGCAAAGACCGTTTCGTCCTGCGTCGATGGCAGAATGCCGTAACGCACGGGGAGATCGCGCCCGGTCGCGATTGCCACGACGCCGGGAAGGCGAAGCGCCTTTTCGTAGTCGATGGAGAGAATTCGCGCGTGCGCGTGCGGGCTGCGTAGCAGCCGCCCGAAGAGCATGCGCGGAAACGCCATATCGTCGGCGAAAAGTGCGGCTCCGGTTACTTTTGCATATCCGTCGATGCGGGGCAAGGCCGCGCCGACGACGTGCCCTTCGGTGGAACGCGCGCCGTTGTTACCCATGTGCCGTCGCGCGCATGCGTTGCCCGGCGAGCGCGACCGCTTCGACGATCTTCGTGTACCCGGTGCATCGACAGAGATGGCCGGCGAGCGCCTCGCGAATCTCGGCCTCGCTCGGCGACGTCGTGCGTTCCAATAAATGAACCGCCGCAACGATGAACCCGGGAGTGCAATACCCACATTGCGCGGCTCCGAGATCGAGAAATGCGCGCTGCACGGGGTGCAGCGCGTCGGCGACGGCGATGCCTTCGACACTCGTGATGGGGCGGTCGATCGTCTCGGCGGCGAGCGTCAAACACGAGAGCACCGGGGCCCCGTCGACGAGCACGGTACAGGCGCCGCACTGGCCGAGTTCGCAACCGTGCTTCGTTCCGGTCAGCCGCAATTCTTCGCGAAGAACTTCCAACAGCGTCGCGTGCGGGAGGAATGCCAAGGTGACGTCGCGTCCGTTGACGTTGAGGGTCGCTAACATTTTCGACGGAGCGGCCGACACGGTCGTTACTCACCTCTTGCGAAGAAGGGTTGCTATCGATACCGAGCAACTCCTTTGATGAAGTAATCGAAATAATGTTAGTCGCGCCTTACAATAAATTGTTGAAAAGCGTAAACAAGAAATATGCTTGATATTCTTTCGCGTATCGTCAGCTTGCAAAACGAGCGGCGCGAAATCGTTCTCGCAACGCTCGTCGAGGTGCGGGGCTCGTCGGCGCGCGATCCCGGCGCGGCGTTCGCCGTCAGCGACCGGACCGAACTCGTCGGTGCGATCGGCGGTGGATGCGTGGAGGCAGCGCTCGTCGATGAGGCGCGCGAGCTCTTCAGCAGCGGAAAAGCGTGCGTGCGCTCCTATGGCTTGTCGGATCGCGAAGGCGCGGAGCTCGGGCTTCGCTGCGGCGGCGAGCTCACGATCGCTCTCGATCCTCTCGACCCACGCTACTGTGCGGAGCTCGAGCGTAGCCGCGACGAGATCCTCGCCCACGCTCTGCGGCTCGACGGCGAGGCCATCGGCGCGCGCGCGGCGTTCGCGGCGGAGCGCGTTCTGGGAACGCTCGGCGACCCGGCGCTCGACCGCGCGGTTGCAGCGCGCGTGCGCGAAGGAGTCGGCGGCGAAGCGCGCTGCCTCGAATTCGAAGGCGCGAAAATATTTCTCGCGCCCAAGCGCGTCGCTCCCCACCTGTATCTGTTCGGCGCGCTCGATTTTGCCGCCGCGACGATCGACGCGGCGCACCTACTCGGCTACGTGGTGACGCTCTGCGACGCGCGCGCACCCTTCGTGACGAAAGAGCGCTTTCCGAATGCCGACCGCATCGTCGTGGCGTGGCCGCATGAATTTCTCGCATCGGCGCCGATCGACGAACGGACGGCGATCGTGTCGTTCGCGCACGATGAAAAATTCGACGTTCCTTTACTGCTGGCGGCGGTTCGTTCGCGCGCGGGATTTGTCGGTGCGGTCGGCAGCCGCACGACGCACGCGCATCGCAGCATCGCGCTGCGCGAGGCCGGCATGACCGAAGAGGAACTCGCGCGCGTGCACGCGCCGGTGGGGCTCGATATCGGCGCGCGCACGCCCGAAGAGACGGCGCTCGCGGTGCTCGCAGAGATCGTCGCCGTGGAACGGGGGCGTTCGGGCGGAACGCTCTCGCGCGGGATCGGCCCGATTCGTGGGCGCAGGGCGACGTGAACGTTACCGCGGTGGTGCTCGCTGCAGGCGAAGCGAGCCGCATGGGCGAGCCGAAGCTGTTGCTTGAGATCGGTGGGACGCCGATGCTGACGCGCGTACTTGGCGCGTGCGCGCACCTTCCGCGGCTCGTCGTCGCGTCGCCGAGCCTGCGCGCGTTCGTCGACGCAAGCGGTATACGCTGTATCGTGAACGATCGACCGGAGGCGGGAATGGCGCATTCGATCGCGCTCGCCGATGCGGTGACGGAGCCCGAGCGCGCGATCTTGGTGCTCCTCGGCGACAAACCGCTCGTCTCTCGCGCGCTTGTCGACGCGGTGCTCGAGGGCGCGCGGGGTATGGATATCTGCTTTCCGGAGCACGGCGGCGTCGGCGGGCACCCTGTCTTTTTCTCGGCGCGCGCGCGCGAACGTTTCGCGGAGTTACCGATGGGCGATTCGCTGCGTACTCTGCGCGACGATCCCGCGTTACGGCGCCGAACGCTGCCGATCGACGACATCGGAGCGTACGCCGACGTCGACGATGCTGAGGCGCTCGAACGCGTGCGGCTACAGGCCGAGCGGGGGAATCCGCGGCGGCGATCGCTCTGAAGGGAGCGATGCCCTCGCAGCTAATGGCGGTGAGATCGAGCGACGCGCGAGGATTGGTATGGCCGACACGAAGCATCACTATCACGTACGAATGATTTGGACGGGAAGCAGGGGCGTTGGAACCACGTCCTATCGCAGCTACGGGCGCGACTATGAATTGATGGCCGACGGCAAGGCGACGATGAAGGGATCCGCCGACCCGCAATACCTCGGCGATGCGGCGCTGTGGAATCCCGAAGAACTCTTGCTTGCTTCGTTGAGTGCCTGCCATCAATTATGGTATCTCCATCTCTGTGCGAGCGCCGGCGTCGTCGTTCGCACCTACGAAGATCGCGCCGAAAGCACCATGGCCGTTCATCCCGATGGAAGCGGCGAGTTCATCTCGGTTCTCCTTCGTCCATCCGTCACCATCGCCGTCGGCTCCGATCGCGAGCGCGCACTCGCAATCCACGATGAGGCGGCGAACATGTGCTTCATCGCGCGCTCGGTAAAGTTTCTCGTCGCGCACGAGCCGACGATCGAATTCGAGCGCGCGGCATCGTGATGCGCCGCGCTGCCGCAGTCACGCTGCTCCTGCTCGTTGCAGCCTGCTCGCGCGGGCCGCGTACGAACGCCCCCGCGCAGACGGTGCGTTTTGCTATCGCCGCCGACCCGACGACGCTGAACCCGCTCTTCCTTACTCCCGACGCTGCGTCGGTCGATCAGCAGGTCGCGCGGTTGCTCTTCGAACCGTTCGTCGATCTCGATGCGCGCGGGCGATTGGTGCCTGTCTTGCTGCGCGAAATTCCGACGCGCAAAAATGGTGGAATCTCGGCGGACGGTCGCACCATCACCTACCATCTTCGCCCCGGCGTGCGCTGGAGCGACGGCGTTCCGGTGACGAGCGCCGACGTCCTCTTCACGCTGCGCGCTATACTCAACCCGCGCAATCCGGTGCGGACGCGCGAAGGCTACGATTCGATCGATCGTGCCGTCGCTCCGAATGCGAGCACCGTCATTCTGCATCTCCGCAAACCGTGGGCTCCTGCGGTCGCGACGTTTTTTTCCTACGGTATCGAACCCTACGCGGTGGTTCCGGCACACGTGCTCGCGCGGGTACGCTCGCTGCGCACTGCGAGTTTCAACGGCGATCCGCACGTGAGCGATGGCCCCTATCGTTTCGTTTCGTGGCGGCGCGGCGACCGGCTCACGTTCGAAGCGAATCCGCGCTATTGGCGCGGAGCTCCAAGGATACGGCGCATCGTCGCCCGCATCGTCGCCGATCCCGGCACGAACCTGACGTTATTGCGCACCGGCGAACTCGATTGGAACCTGATCGCGCCCGCGCAACAGGCCGCACTCCGCGGGGCGCGCGATATTCGCATAGAACGCGTGCCGACGAGCGTCGTCGCGGGGCTCGCACTCAACGTCGAACGCGGAGCGTTGCGCGACGTGCGCGTTCGGCGTGCGATCGCCGAGAGCATCGACCGCGAGGCGATATCGCGCAAGATCACCCTCGGTGTCTACCCGGTCGCCGATACGCTCCAACCGAGCTATTCGTGGGCGCTCGATCCGACGGTGCGCGTACCGGGATACCACCCGCGGAGCGCCGATGCGTTGCTTCGAGCGGCGGGCTGGCGGCGCGGTGCGGGCGGGATGCGCTATAAGAACGGCAAGAAGCTTCACCTGCTCTACGTGCAGTTTCCCGAATCGACGACCGGCGTTCTCGTCGCGACCTTCATCCAACAAGCATTGCAGGCGCGCGGCATTGCCGTCACGTTAAAGAGCGTCGGCAACGCGCAACTCTTCTTGCCGAAGGACGGCACCCTGGCGCGCGGACAATTCGATCTCGCCTATATCCCGTGGACGATGGGCATCGATCCCGATGACTCGTCGATTTTGCGCTGCGGCGCGCCGGAAAATTATATGCGCTGGTGCGACCCGCTCGTCGATCGCCTCGAGGCCCAAGCCCTCGACGCGAGCTCGCAGCGGCTTCGAAAACGCCTCTACGCACGCATCGAAGCGCGCGTCGCCTCGCAGGTGCCGCTGCTGGTTCTCTTCGATGCGTCCTATCTCTACGCGTACGATGCAAGGCTTGAAGGCTTCGCGCCGAATCCGGTGCTTCCAACCGCTACTGCTTGGGCCTGGCGCCTGCGCCCGGCCGTATCTCGGAGGTAACGCGTGAACGCTACTGCTGTTATCGGAAACGCCCTCTCGCACGTCTATCTGCTCTTTTATGCGCTTGCGGTGATTCTTTGGTGGCGAACGATGCGCCGCGCGCGGCTCGAACATCGCGCGCTCGACAGTGCGTTTGTTTTCTGGGGAGAGTTGCTCTTCTGGTACGGCGGCCTCACGCTCATCTGGGCCGGGTTCTTCCACGGCTACGAACAGCATATCGCCGCCGCGAGTATCGGCTGGCAGCCGAGCCCCTTCGAATACGAACTCGGATGGTTCGAGATCGGTATCGGCATTGCGGCGCTCTTCGCCCGTCGACAGAACTATGGATATCGCTTGGCGTTAACGATTCCCATCGTGATATTTTCGTTCGCCGCGGCGGCACAACATATCGCGATGATGGTGACGAAGCATAATTTCGCACCGAACAACGCGGGCATGATGCTCTGGCTCAACGACATCATCATGCCGCTGCTCTTGGCCTGGCTCGCCTTCGCGGCGCGCGAGGAGAACCGCTAGCCGACCCGTAGCACCAGTTGGTTTAGTGTGATGGACTAGGTCTATGAAAACCAGCAATCTCTACGAAGCGAAGACGCATCTCTCGGCGCTGGTTGCCGAGGCGCTTGCGGGCGAGGAGGTTGTCCTCGCGCGCAATGGGGTGCCGCTCGTCCGCCTCACGCCGGTCGAGAAACCGTCATTTGCCGACGCTCTCGGCATGGACGCCGGACGCATTTTTATCGCCGATGATTTCGACGCGACTCCAAGCGATTTTAAGGAGTATTCGTGAGCGGCCGCGTCCTGCTCGACACCCGTGTGTTTCTCAGCCTTCTCGCGGAGCCCAAACGCATTCCCGCGACGATGCGACGAAGCATCGAGGGCGCCGACGAACGGCTCCTCTCCGTTGCATCGGTCTGGGAGATGGCGATCGAAAGCTCGATTGGAAAACTTCGTCTGCCGATGCCGGTCGGTGAATTCGTGCGTAGCCGCATGAAGGCTCTCGATGGCCGTATCATCACGATTTCGGCGCGACACGCGGCCGCCGTTGAGGCGCTCCCACTCCATCATCGCGATCCATTCGATCGACTCATCGTCGTTCAGGCGATGCTTGAGGACGCTCGCCTCATGACGCTCGATACGACGTTGGAGGCATACCGAGGGCGAGCTCCCTCAGGGCAAGGGAAGAAGCGCCGATGATCCGTGCGGCATCGCCATGGTGATGATTCCCGGGGCGTAGAGGAGCGGCGAGCTGGCACGGCCCTGCGCGACGTCGATGCGTACCAACGCGTTATCGCGCATATCGATGACGTAGGCATTCGCGCCGCCGGGAGTAAACGCGGCCTCGAACGGTGCGCCGCCGACGACGATGTCGGGCGAGACGGTGCGTGTCGTGAGATCGATCGGCGTTACGGAGATTCCGTCGAGATTAGGAACGTAGGCGAGCTGTCCGTTCGGCGAAATCGCGACCATCTGTGCCTGCGCGCCTGCGGGAAGAGCGGCGAGCACTTGGAGCGTCGCGGTGTCGATAACGCTGACATCGTCGCTACGATTGTTGGCGACGTAGAGCGTGCGCCCGTCGGGCGAGATCGCGATGCCGGTCGGTTCGCGGCCGACCGCGATGGCGGGAAGCGCGCGTTGCGTGCGCAGATCGATCGGCGTTACGGTATCGGCGCCTTGATCGGTCACGTAGATGCGCGAACCGTCGGGAGCGACGGCGATCCAACGGGGATGTTTGCCGACCGCGATCGGCGCCCCGAGGGTCAACGTCGCGACGTCGATCCGTTCCACGGTATCCGCGCGATAGTTTGCAACCCAGATGCCGTTGCCGTGCGCCGAGAGTGCGAGCCCATCGGGGCTCTGTACGGGAATCGTCGCAATAGCACGGCGCGTCGTGGTATCGATCGCGGTAACGCTGTCGCCTCCGCGGTTCCCAACGAAGAGCGTTCGATTATCGCGCGAGAGCGCCGCATCGAGTGGGTTCTTCCCGACCGCTACCGCGGGGCCGCGCGAGAGCGTCCGGAGATCGAAGGGGATGACGCGGTCGTGCGAACGATCGACCAACCACGCGAGCGCATCGGGATCGACACCGCGCGCGCCGATGCGATAGAGCAGCAATGAGGGGAAACGCGCTCCGTTTCCGGCGCGTGCGATCACGTGTATATCGTAGAGACCGGCGGGTGCGTCGGCGCTCGAAACCGCGAGCGCTACGTGCACGCGCCCGCCCGCCGGAACGAGGAGCGAGCCGCTGCGCGGGGAGACGCTCGCGGGAGCGGCGATCGCGGTGCTCCAGGTGACGTGGTGCGCGTGCGCGCCGGGATTGAGAACCGTAAATCCGCCGGGGCTCCGTTCGAGCGTCATCGCCGTCGAGGCCGGAAAATGCAGGTGCGCGGGTGCGAAGGAGGGCGGTGCGTCGGCGCTCGCGCTTCCCCACGAACGGTTCGGCTGCGTGCCGAGAAGAAACGAGAGATGCAGCGTTCCGCTCTGCGGCAGCGCGATCCACGGACGATTCCATGGATGCCCGTCGACCGACAACGCGCGAACGTACGGCGCGTCGGCGGCAGCCTGCGGCGCATCGATGGTAACGATCGGCCCGTGCGAAGGGGAGATCGTCGCATGCGTGAAGAGCGGCGCGCCGATATCGAGATAACGTTCGGCGGGATTCTGTGGATAGAGCCCGAGCGCGCTCCAGACATACCACGCACTCATCGTGCCAAGATCGTCGTTGCCGGGAAGGCCGTCGGGACGATCGCCCCAGAGCCGCGTCATCGCGGCGCGGACGACTTGTTCTTCGCGCCACGGAGCGCCGGCGGAGAGATAGGCCCAGGGGCTGCCGATGCTCGGTTCGTTTCCTAGCCACGCGTAGGGAGCGCTCTGCCCCGCATTGAGGTGCGTGAAAAACGTGTCGAGCCGTTTGCGTGCCGCGGCGCGCCCGCCCATTCCGCGGAAAAGATCGGGAAGATCCTGCGGCACCATCCAGGTGTACTGCGCCGCGTTTCCTTCTTGGAAGCCGCTCTGCCCGTTCTCGCCGATGCGCGTGCGCTCGAACGCGCCGCCGGGGCCGCGCGGCGCGATCTCGCCGAGCGAACGATCGAAGAGATGCGACCAGTTTGCGCTGCGGTCGAGAAATGTCCGCGCGATCTTCGGTTCGTGTAGCGCGCCTGCGAGAGCGGAGATGGAAAAATCGTCGAGGCTATATTCCAGCGTCTCCGAGGCGCCGTTCGGAACCGGCGAGACCGAGGTGGTGTAGACGTTCGGAATGTATCCGAGTGCGTTAAAATCGCCGCCGGCGGGGCGCTCTTGGTACCATCCGAACGCGGGTGGCGCCGCGGTATCGTTCGCGCCTTTTACCATGGCGGCTAACGCGCGGTGCGCGGAGAAATAGCGAGCGCCGAATGCGTAGGCGCCGGCGATCACCGGATCGACCGAATCGCCGCCCATCACGCTGGTCGGAGCGTTCGCAAGCGCCCACCGCGGAAGCCAGCCTTCTTGCGTCGCCGCGTCGACGAGCGATTGCATCATATCGCTCGTGCGATGGGGAAAGAGCAGCGCGAGCAACGGAATCTCGGTGCGATAGATATCCCAATCCGAGAAATTGGCGTAAAATGCGTGTCCCGGTGCGACGCGATGGATTTTTCCGTCGAAGCCGCGATAGCGCCCGTCGACGTCGCTAAAGAGATTCGGATGGAGCATCGTGTGATAGAGCGCGCTGTAAAATGTCCGGAGGTTTTCGTTGCTGCCGCCGGAGACGCGCACGCGCCCGAGGGCGCGGTTCCAGCGCTCGAGCGCACGATCGCGGACGCCGACGATACTCCAGGAGCGCGCCGATGCGCGAAGGTTTCGCCACGCGCCGCGCGAGTTGACGAACGAGATCGCCACTTGCATGCGCACATCGCGTCGTTGTGCGGCGTCGAAACGGAACCACGCCCCCGCCTTTCGGCCGCGGCCGTTTTCGTAGAGCCCCGAAGCCGCGAAGGGGCGGTTGAATCGTGCCGCCATATAGATGGT
The DNA here is from genome assembly GCA_021786705.1 of bacterium. GTDB lineage: Bacteria > Vulcanimicrobiota > Vulcanimicrobiia > Vulcanimicrobiales > Vulcanimicrobiaceae > JABEUX01. Next base: position 10,021 of record JAJYMV010000138.1, on the reverse strand, counting down.
GAAGCGGTCGGGCATGCCGCAGAAATGCCCGCTCCGAGCGCTCGCGACGAGCGCGTTCGTGCCGACGACGCGAATGCTCGCGTCGCCGACGCCGGCCTGATCGGAGGCGGGATTGACGGTGAGCAGTGCGTCGTGCGTCTGCGGAAAGGTAAAGCGCGCGAGGCCGCTGCGCGAGGTCACGGTCAGCTCGGCACGGATACCGGGCTTGCCGAGTGTGACCGCATAATAACCGGGTACTGCAATTTCACCGTCGTGCGAATATGGCTGCGAGAGCCCTTGCAGCGCCGCGGGCGGCGCGCCGATGAGCGGCAACACGGCGAAATCGCCGAACACATTGCAGCCCGGTCCGCTGAGATGCGTGAGGCTCAAGCCGGTGATCGTGGTGTCGTTGAATTCGTAGCCGCCGCCTGCGTTCTGCGAAGGCGTGTCGGGGCTCCATTGCAGCATGCCGAACGGCACGTCGGCACCGGGAAAATCGTCGATCGGGCCGCCTATCGGCGTTCCCGACGTTCCGACGAACGGGTCGACGTACGTGACCGGCGTCGTCGTCGTGCGCGCGGCGGCGAGCGTACTGCCGAGGATTGCGAGCGCCACGAAGAGCGGGAACAGTTTTCGTGACGCTCGCAGCATCGGCTAGAGCGCCTTGACCGCTGCGGTGAGCGCGTCGACGCTCGCCTTGGCATCGCCGAAGAGCATCGAGGTATTCGGCATCTCGTAGAGCGGGTTGTCGATGCCCGCGAATCCCGAACGCATCGAACGCTTGAGCACGATAACGTTTGCCGCTTTGTCGACATCGAGAATCGGCATTCCGTAGATCGGCGAGCTCTTCACGTTTCGCGCCGCCGGGTTGGTGACGTCGTTCGCGCCGATGACCAACGCGACATCGGTGGTCGGGAACTCGGGGTTTGCATCCTCCATATCGAGGAGCAGTTCGTAAGGAACGTTCGATTCCGCGAGCAGAACGTTCATGTGTCCCGGCATGCGGCCGGCGACGGGATGGATGGCGTAGAGCACTTTCACGCCGCGCTTTTCCAATTGATCGCCGAGCGCTTTCACCGAATGTTGCGCCTGCGCGACCGCCATGCCGTACCCGGGAACGAAGATGACTTTCGAGGCGTACGCCAACATGATGGCGACATCGTCGGCGCTCGCGCTGCGGATCTGCTGCGGGCCGCCGCTTCCCGCGGCGGGCTCGCTGCCGCCGCCGGAGCCGAAGGCACCGAAGAGGACGTTGGTGAGCGGACGATTCATCGCCTTGCCCATCATCACGGTGAGCAACGTACCGCTCGCACCCACGAGCGCGCCGCAGATAATAAGGAGCGTCGAGTTAATTTCGAAGCCCGTCACGGCGACGGCGAGGCCGGTGAACGAGTTGAGCAACGAGATAACCACCGGCATATCCGCGCCCCCGATCGGCAGCACGAAGAGGACGCCGAGCAGCAGCGAGCAGAGCAGCAATCCGAGGAAGGCGAGCACCGGCATCGTTCCCAGCGTCGCGATAAACCAACCCGCGAGCCCGAGAATCGCCAGTAAGATCGCGGCGTTCACCACCTGTTGCCCGGGGTAGGTGATCGGCCGGCCCGTCATGAGTTCTTGAAGTTTGAGGAACGCGATGATCGAGCCCGCGAAGCTCAGGCAGCCGATGATCGCCGAGAGCACCAACGAGACCGAGACGACGGCGTTCTCGCCGTTGCCGCTCGCGAGAACGAAAAATTCCAGCGTTGAAATCAACGCCGCCGCGCCACCGCCCGCGCCGTTATAGAGCGCGACCATCTGCGGCATCGCGGTCATCTTCACGCGCAGTGCGGCGACGATGCCGATCGCGCCGCCGAGAATCACGCCGACGAGGATCGCCCACCAGCCGATACCCTGGGTCTGAATGAGCGAGGAGACCAACGCAATCGCCATGCCGACCATCGCGAGGCGGTTCCCCGCCCGCGCCGTCGGCGGAGAATTGAGCTGGTGGAGACCGTAGATGAAGAGTGCGACCGCAACCAAATTTGCAAGGCTTAGCGCGATGCTCATGAACGCGGGCCCTCTTTCTTCTTAAACATCTGCAACATTCGTTCGGTCACCGCAAAGCCGCCGAAGACGTTGATCGCTCCGAGCGTGAGTGCGGCGACGCTGATCACCGCTAAGAGCGGAGAGGTCGGCCCGGCGAAGAGCGCACCGACCACGACGATTGCGCCGATGAAAACGATTCCGTGAATCGCATTGGTCGCCGACATCAGGGGCGTGTGCAGCGTCGTGGGGACCTTCGAGATCACCTCGAAACCGACGAAGACCGCCAACAACAAGACGGTCAGGAGTTGAATTAAATGCGCGATATCGTTCACGGCGTCGCTCCAATCAGTGAAGTGCCGTCGTGGACGATACAGGCGCCTACGATGACATCGTCTTTGTAATCGAGAGCGAGCGTACCGTCCTTCGCAAACGGCGAAAGCAGGGCGAACAAATTACGCGAGTAGAGTTGGCTCGCGTTATAGGGCATCGTGGCGGGCAGGTTCGTGGTGCCGATAATCTGCACGCCGTTCTCGGTAAATACGATTTCGTCGGGTTTGGTCAACGCGCAATTCCCGCCCGCTTCGGCGGCGAGATCGACGATGACGCTTCCCGGAGACATCGCGGCGACCGCCGCTTCGGTAATGAGGATCGGCGCCCGGCGCCCCGGGACGAGTGCGGTCGTAATCACGACGTCGTTATTGCCGATCTGCTCGACCATCCAATCGCGCTGTCGCTGCTGTTGTTCGGCGCTGAGCTCTTTGGCGTAGCCGCCGGAGCCCTCGGCGCTCTCGCCGAGATCGAATTCGAGAAATTTCGCGCCGAGCGATTGCACTTGTTCGCGCACCACCGCGCGAACGTCGTATCCGCTGACGACCGCGCCAAGGCGGCGCGCCGTGGCGATCGCCTGGAGACCGGCGACGCCGGCACCGAGAACGAGTGCCTTCGCCGGCGGAATCGTTCCCGCCGCGGTGGTGAGCATGGGGAAGAATTTCGGCAGCGCGCTCGCCGCGAGCAAGACCGCTTTATATCCGGCGATATTGCTTTGCGAGGAGAGCGCGTCCATACTTTGCGCGCGCGTGATACGCGGTATTTTTTCGACCGCGAGCGCTTCTATGCCGGCGGAGGCCAAGCGCGCGGCGTACGCCGGGTCGCCGAGCGGATCGAGGAAACCTACGAGAAGCGCGCCTTTTTTCAGGCGCGCGATTTGAGCTTCGGTCGGCCGAGCGACGCAGAGGAGCGCGTCGGCCGAGGAAAGGAGTTCGTTTTCGTCGGCGACGATTCGAGCGCCGGCGGATTCGTAAGCGGAGTCCGGAAAAGAAGCGGCGCGACCGGCATCGCGCTGTACGTGAATTTCCAGTCCGAGTTTTTTAAATTTTGAGACGCTTTCGGGAACGAGCGCGACACGGCGTTCGCGCTCTGCGCTCTCACGCGGTACGGCAAGTATCATCTGCGGGGCATACGGCTCCCGCGTAGCGACTCCTATCGCAATTCAGCGATTAGAATTATGAGGAGCACCGAAAACCCGATGACGCCCCCGAGGTGGGCGAGCAGTTCGGGACGGATCCGGCGCAGATGCGTGTAGGCGATCGCGAGATCGAACGCCGAGAGCAGGATGCCGAGCGCCGCGAAGATGGCAAGTTCGAACGGTTCGTGCCGCAGCGCAACGGCGAGGATCGCGGCACCGAGAATTGCGTCGCGCGCCCCGGTCGCCCGGACGAAACCCAGCGCGTTTCCCTCGCGCACCGGGAGGCCGTAGGCCTCGGCGAGCCGCTCGGGCGCGAGCAGTGCGAGTGCGCCGATCCCCAGCAGGGCGCACGCCGCAAGGAGCGAGAGCGAGACGCCGAGCGTCGGAAGCATCACGAGAGCGCGATGCGCGTGCGCAGCGAGCCGATCCGTTCGATCCGTACTTCGAGCAGGTCGCCGTCGCGTAAAAACTCGGGAGGCGTGCGTGCGAACCCGACCCCCTCGGGGGTTCCGGTCGCGATCACGTCGCCGGGAAGCAACGTCATCCCTCGCGAGAGCTCGGCGATAATGCGCGGGATCGAGAAAATCATCTTCGCGGTGGTGCTGCGTTGCTTTTCGATATCGTTGACGTACATCGCGATCTCAAGCGCTTGCGGGTCGCCGATCTCGTCGGGGGTCAGAATTGCCGGGCCGAGCGGACAGCTTTCGTCGAGGCTCTTTCCCTTCATCCACTGCACGTGCGCGCGTTGGAGATCGCGCGCGGTGAGATCGTTACAGCACGTGTATCCGAAAATGACTTCGCCGGCGCGCCGTTCGTCGACATCGCGGCAGCGCTCGCCGATCACGACGGCGAGTTCGGCTTCGTAATCGTACTCGTGCGAGAGCGAGGCATCGAAGTGCGCGACCGCATCGGGGCCGATCACCGCCGTCGTCGCTTTGGTAAAAAACGTCGGCACGTCGGGTAATTTCAGGTCGCGCCCCGCAGCGCGCGCGCCTTCTAGAGCGTGTTCGAGATAATTGCGCCCGACGCAGAACACATTGCGCGGCGGCAGGATCGGCGGACCGTAGACGAGCGCCGCCGCATCGAGCTCCGGCGCGCCGATGCGCTCCGCGCGCCGTTCGGGACGGAGTTCGACGAACGCGCGCATATCGGGTGCGTCGATACGCGCGACCAGGTCGTCGCGCAGGAGGCCCGGGCGGAGCGTTCCGTCGTCGTCGTAAAAGGAAATCAGCCGCACGGGTTACTCCTTGCGGCTGGTGAGGTGGAGAAAACCGCAGTAGCGGCATTCGTAGGTTCGCAACATTGCAGCGGTACCGTTCATCAACATGTGTGCGCGCGCCTCCGCTTCGTTGCGGAAGGTATCTTTCGTTCCACAACTTCGGTCGCGATCGGTCTCGCTGCGCGGTCGCTCCATGCGGCGCTAGCGCGACGGGTGGTGCGTCGGCTTCGGCGTCGGCTTGAGCAGTTTCTTCAAGCTGGGAAGATTCGGATGCTCGTGCTCTTGCTGCATGCGCTTTGCGTCGTCGATCATTTGGTTCGCCGCGCCGGGATCGTTGCCCCAATTCCCGCCCGCGCGAACGAGCGCGACGTGACGGTCGATCCCATGCGTGTGCGGATTGTAATCGAAGGTGACGCGGTAGAGCCCCACCACGGCGGTGCCGTCGGGGCGACGAATCCACATCTGCAGCACGTTGCCTAAGGTGTGCGCGTTGAAGTTGAGATCTTTACAGCCGTGCTTTTGCGTGACGCGAACGACCTGGCCGAGCCGATTCACCTCCACGACGAACTCGGTATGTAAAGGAACCGAGGGTGGGCGCGGCGTTACGATCGGGTGCGCGGCGGCGGCGCGAGCGACCGGAGCGAGCGCGGGCAGGGCAAGGACGGCGGTCGCCAGCAGGGCGGCGAGCAGATGACGAAGTTTTCTCATGAGTGTGCGGTAAACGATTCGTAGGGGCTGGGGGTTCCGCCTCCGAAGCGCGCTCTGCTCATGGTACGTCGTTTTCGCGCGCTCGGGCTCGCCTGCGCTCTCCTCGCCCTTTCGCTCGCCCCCGTTGGGGCGGCTCGCCCCATCGTCGATCTCCATCGGCTCGACGGGTACTTCGCGCTCTTCGCCCACGATAGCGACGTGCCGTGGCAGCCGACCGTGGTGCGCCTCGATACCTATTCGAGCGCGCCGGTGAGCTTCGCAGCGTACCCGGTCGATCCGGGCGACGTCCTCACCGCCGGAAGTAACGCGCGCCCGCGCGCGATCGACGTGAGCCATCGGCGGGCGGTCGTGCGCTGGAACTTCACGCCTCCCGGTGGCTATCGCTTTCAGGCGAACGTCGTGCAGGTGCCCTTGGGATCGCGGGCGGGGTTCTTCGTCGTCGAAGCGCGGCGCGGCGGCGTCGGCGAGCAAGTCTGGATCAATCGCACCGATGTCGGCATGATCGCCAAACAGACGCCGGGCGGCTTGATGTTGTACGCCGCCGATTTGCATACCGGCAAGCCGCGCCCGCACATGCGGGTGATGTTCGTCGTGAACAGCCGCTTCGTGGTGCGCTATACCGACGCGCACGGCATCGTGCGTTGGGATCGCGCACCCTGGCCGGTCTTCGCGCTCGGACAGTGGGGCAGCAGTTACGCCTTCGTTTCGTTATTACCGCAGGCACCGTTGCCGGCGGAGGTGCTGGGCGTGCGGCTGGAGAGCGCCGTCGTACACGCGGGCGAGAGCGTGCGCATCGTCGGTTTCGCGCGGACGCGAGACGGCGACCTGTTGCGCCCCGCGCGCGGCGACGTGACCGTGAGCGTGCGAAACGGCCCGATCTCCGTCGCCGACGTGCGCGTTCCGCTCGATCGCGCCGGCGCATTTTCGACCACCGTCGCGATTCCCGCCGACGCGCGCAGCGGCGATTACGCGGTGCTCGCCCAAGGCGCGTCCGGAATCGCGGGTGCGACGCTGCACGTCGATGCCGATGCGAACGGCATTGCGTTGAGCGTGCGCTCGGCGTGCAACGGGCGTTGCCCGGCGAACGCCGATATTCCGCTGCACATCGAAGCGCGCCGCGAGGGGCGCCCGGCCGGCGATCTTCCCGTAACGGTCGATATCGTTCGCTCTCCGCACGTGGTGGTCGGCTATGAAGAAAAGCGCCGTCCTTGGGCGATCTCGAAATGGCTCGAAACGACCGTGCGCTCCAACGCCGACGGGTCTGCCGAGGTCGAAATTCCCATGCCGACCGACGGCCTCGCATCGACGTACGGCGTGACGATTTCTTCCGGCGGAGCGAGCGCCGAAACGCGCGTCACCGTCCCAACCGCCCCCTTTACGATTCGCGTGCGTCCGTTCCATCGGCGTCAATCGCTGGGTACGCCGCTCGGCTTCGATATCTACGCCAATAACGTCGATACGCTCGCTCCGCTCGGCGGCGCAAAAGTCGTCGTCACGCTCTCGCACGGCGCCTCGGTGCAGCGCCAGGTGCTGACGCTCGGCGCGAACGGTTTCGTGCGCGGTGCGTTCAGTACGCCCGATCTCGGAACGAATCTCATCGTCGCCGAGATCGACCGGAACGGCGAAAAAGCGAAGGATGCCGACCAAGTCAACGTCGTGCCGCAGGCGCAAGATACCGGAGCGATCGGCAGCGCGGCGCTCGCGCTCTCGCTCTCCGGTTCGCGCTTTACGCAGGGCGAAAGGATCGGCGTCACCGCACGCTCGCCGGGCGCACGCGGAGATACGCTCTTCACGTTGGAGAGTGCGTTGGGTGTTGAGTCCGACGTTGCGGGGGATGGGAACGGCGTCTCGCACGGCTCGTTCGTCGCGCGCACGGCGTTGGGCACGGTCTCGATCGGCGCGGCGATGGTGCGCGCCGGCGCAATCGAATGGAACACGATCGCGCTGCCGCTCGATACGCCCGGGCGCCCCGCGCAGGCGCGCTTGCAAGCGATCGGCGGCGACGCACGCCCCGGAGCGCTCGCGAAATTGGCGATGGGCCCCTTCGCCGACGGCGCGGGCACGGTGGTGCTGCGCATTAGCCGCGGCGTTCCCTCGGGGAGCGCGCTCTTCGACGACGCACCGGGGCTGCTCGCGGTCGGCGCGACGCTCACGCAAAATAGCGCGCCGCCCGAAACCACCTGGCATCCGTGGGTCGATTCGACCGGCAAACACCCCGAAGTGCTCGGCTTCGAGCGCGTCGCGTTGCCGCCGAGCAACCTCACGATCGCGGAGTCCGATACCTCGACGGTTTCTTGGAGCGTCGAACCATCGCTCGGCGACGTTCTTCCGTTCCACCTGCCAAGTGAAGCGGGGCGCTACACGCTCTCGATCCTCAAAATCTGCGACGACGGCCGCGTCGTCTCCGGTTCGATGCGCCTCGAGGTGCGATGATGGCAGAAGAACGTCGCTTGCTGTTGCTCGATACCTACGGGCTCGTCTATCGCGCGTTTTTTGCGTTACCGCCGTTGACGACGGCGGGCGGCGTGCCGATTAACGCCGCGTACGGTTTTACGACGACGTTGGTAAAGATTCTCGAGAACGAAAAACCGACGCATGCGATCGCCGCATTCGACCGCGGGCTCCCCGCGCATCGTATGGAGATGATGCCGCAGTACAAGGCGCAACGCGAAGCGATGCCCGACGAACTTCGCTCGCAGTTTGCATTGGTACGGCGAGTGCTCGAGGTCTTCGGCATTCCCATCGCCGAGCTCGAAGGAAACGAGGCCGACGATATTATCGCGACGCTCGCCGCGCAGGCGGAACGCGCCGGCGCGCAGACGTTGGTGGTGACGGGCGATAACGATTTGCTGCAGATCGTCGACGACGCGACGATGGTGCTCGCCACGCGGCGCAGCGTCACTGACCTGGTGCGCTACGACCGCGCCGCGGTGCGCGAACGCTACGGGCTCACCCCCGAGCAACTCGCGGATTATCGCGGCCTCAAAGGCGACCCCTCCGATAATCTTCCCGGCATTCCGGGCATCGGCGAAAAAACGGCGATCGCGCTCATGCAATTGGCGGGGACGCTCGATGCATTGCTCGCCGATCCCTCGCTCGCCGGAAAGCCGCGTTGGGAAGCGCTGGTGCGCGAATACGGCGAACAGGCACGGCTCTGCCGCGACGTCTCGCGCGTCGATCGCAACTTGCCGGTGACGCTCGATTGGGAGGCGGCGCGCCTACGACCGCCCGATGCGGCGCGTCAGTATGCGCTCTATCGCGAACTCGAATTTCGCACGCTGCTCCGAAAGCTCGAACCGCCGCCCATTAACGGCGACCTGCCGTTAATGGCGACGTTGCGCGCCCCCGACGGCGCGTTTCGTTCCTACGTCGCCGCCGTCGATCCGCCCGATTTCGTGCAGCTCTGCGGCGAATTGCAAGCGATGGCCGATGCGCCGCGCGTCGCGGTGGCGATCGAGGGTGACGCGCTCGGCGCGAGCGCCGGACCGAACGCGGGGCTTTCGTTCCATCTCGAGGCGTTGCGCGGCGAGCCGGTGCGCCGCGCGCTGGAGGCGGCGCTGCACGGAACCGGACGCGTCGTCGGATACGATACGAAACGGATCGTGCGCGCGTTCGACGCCTACGGCGTACGGGTGCCGGAGTTTGCCGACGATGCGATGCTCGCCGCGCACTTGCTCGATCCGTCGCGGAGCTGCACCGATCCCGCAGAGGCGGCGCTGATCGTGCTCGCCGAAGAGCCGGTGCGCGATGCGGCGGTCTTCGCCGATATCGCAGCGCGCGTCGCGCAGCGTGCGACCGAATTGCTCGGCGAGCGCGAGCAGCTCGCCCTCTATCGCGAGGTGGAACTTCCGTTGCCGCCGATTCTCGCGCGCATGGAAGAGGCGGGAATTGCGATCGACGCCGAGGCGCTGCAGACGTTCTCGCTGGAATTAACTGCGAATATCGCAACGCTGGCGGAGCGCGTCGTCGAAGCGGCGGGCGAGCCGGTCAATATCGGTTCGCCGCAGCAACTCGGGCGCGTGCTCTTCGAAAAGCTCGGCATTCCCGGCGGCAAGAAAAATAAAACCGGTTGGGCGACCGGCGCCGAAGTGCTGCAACCGCTCGCGCGCGACTATCCGATCTGCGCCGATATTTTGGAGTGGCGCGAACTCACGAAACTCAAGAACACCTACGTCGATGTCTTGCCGGCGCTTCGCGATCCCAAGGACGGGCGCGTTCACACCGTCTTCAACCAAACCGTCACCGCGACCGGGCGGCTATCGTCGACCAATCCCAATTTGCAGAACATCCCGGTGCGCGCGGGCATCGGGCGGCGCATTCGGCGCGCCTTCGTCGCACGCGCGCCGGGGCGGTTGTTGTTGAGCGCCGATTATAGCCAGATCGAGCTACGCTTGATGGCACATCTCTCCGGCGACGAAGCGATGCGTCGGGCGTTCCGCGAAGGCATCGATATCCACGATTTTACCGCGCGCGAAATATTCGGCCTCGCCCCGGGTACGCAGATCGAGAGCGAACAGCGGCGCATGGCGAAAGTGGTCAATTTCGGGTTGCTCTACGGCATGTCCGATTTCGGGCTCGCCGCACGGCTGGAGATCGATCGCACGCTCGCGCGCAGCATTACGGAG
>JAJYMV010000110.1 GCA_021786705.1 bacterium | reverse complement strand
CCCAATGCTAACCATCGGCTATACGAACCTCGCATCGAAGCCGATTTCGTCGATCGACTTTGCGCTCGTGACCCAAGGGAAGATCGTCGCCGATGTCCGCGATGTCGGGAACTTCGCACCAGGGGCGAAGATCCAGCATAGCTTCCCCTTGAGTTCGAAAATTTTCCCGCTCGGCAGCGCACCGGTCGCCTGCGCGCCGATCTCGATTACCTACGCCGACGGGACGACCTGGAAGAACCAGCGGTAGGCGCGACGACGCGAAAAAGCTGAGACTCACGCGAGGGCGGCCGTTCGGTCGCCCTTCTTTTGTGAAACATCGCTCGAGCTGACGGATTCGTGATTCAATTCACGCTTGGATCGCGGGGCAGCTGCTCTCCATGCCATGGAGTAAAGCGGTGGTACGCGCGGCGGCGCGCGCTCTTTTCGCTCTCGGGCGTACCGAAATGCGATGCGCGTACGTTCTTCTATCGTGAGGTAACATCATGAAGAACGCAAAGGCATACCTCGCAATCGCCCTTCTTCTCGCTTCTACAACGACGACCGCGATGACCGCCCCAATCAAGAACCCAATCCGCATCGCCACCTGCCGCCCAGAGGCGGTCGGCAGTGCGATGTGGTCGTACTCAGACGGTTTTTTACCCGCCTATCCCTACTCTTGGACCGATGCGTTCGGAGGCGCGTTCTACGAACCGCCGACGCGCACGTATCCGCTCCTCACCATCGCGTACGTGAACCAAACGCACCGCGTCATGAAGAACATCGAGTTCGGCCTTCTCGCACGAGGCCGGATCGTTGCGGAGGTTCGCGATCTTGGGACGTTTACGCCCGGGGCCCTGATTCGCCATCAATTCGGCCTGAGCCGCAACGTCCTGCCGCTCGGTACCAGTTTCTCGAAATGCGTGCCGCTGCGAATCACCTTCCAAAACGGGACGAAATGGAACAACCCGCATCTGCGTCAACTGCGTCGCAGCATCTTCGCGAGACGCTAAGCGCAGCGACCAAGCGGCAGATCACGAAAATTCCTTGCGCTCTTCACGATAGTACGCGCGTACGGCGATCCACGTGAAGAGCGCACAGTAGCCGACTAACCAAAGCGCGGCGCGCGGCCACGGCTCGCTCGTTGCGCCGACCGCGCCCCACGCGAGTTCGCCGAAATGATAGGTTGGAAGATACGGCCCGATCGATTGCACGAACTGCGGCAGTTGGTCGAGCGGAACGAAGAGTCCGGACGCAAAGGAGAGCGGTAGCGTGATCAGGTTCAACACCGCGATCGCCGCATTGAAGCCCGCCAAATAACCGACGGCAAAGCCGAGCGCGACGAAAGGCAGGCTCCCCAACAGGAGCCGTACCAGGAGCATCGCGAGGACGGGCCACGATACGTCGACGCCGCCGGCGACGCGTGCAAAGAGCGCCAAGAGCAGAATCGCTAGTCCACCGAACGCCATCGAAGCGATAAATTTTCCGGCGAAATAAGCGAGCGGGCGCAACGGCGCGGCCCGCATCAAGCGCGTCGCACCGCTCCCGCGTTCGGCGGCGACGCTCGCCCCGAACGAAAACAACGATATACTCGTCACCGCATAGGCGCTAAACGAGGCGAACAGATAGAGACCCACCGTTGCGTTCATATACGGCATATGCGCCTGCGAGAGCCCGAAAAACGCGTAGAACATGATCGGGAACGCAATCGTCGCTACGGAGAACCACGGGTTGCGCAGCAAGCGAAGGAATTCGACCTTACTTTGCGCGCGCAGCATGGGAATGAAGGGCGCGATCTCAAGCGACATGGCGGTGCTCCCCCGAGGTGAGTGCGACGAAGGCTTCTTCGAGCGTCGCTCCGGTGACGGTGAGATCGTCGATCTCGATGCCGCGCGCGAAAAGATCGCGCAAGAGGCTCTCCGGAGATTCCGTCAGGGCGTCATAGCGCTCGCCGTCGCGCGCGAAACGCGCGTCGTCGAGGGGGCTACGCGTTCGAAACGACATGCGTTTCCGGGCGACGCCGGCCTTCACGTCCCGCGGAGATCCGTCGGCGATAATGCGCCCGCGATCGATCACGACGATGCGGTCGGCGATAGCGTCGGCCTCCTCAAGGTAATGCGTGCTCATGAGGACGGTGCGCCCGCGTTCGGCGATCGCGGCGATCGTCGCGAGCAGCGAACGGCGCGCCTCGACATCGAGCCCTACCGTCGGCTCGTCGAGGACGAGCAGCTCCGGATCGCCGCAAAGCGCGAGTGCAAAATAGAGTCGCTGCACCTGCCCTCCCGAAAGGCGCGCGATCCGCGACCCTGCGATATCGTCCAAGCCGGCGAGCGAGAGCAATTCGTCGATCGGCAGCGGCGCGGGATAATAGCTGCGAAAGAGCTCGAGTGCTTCATCGACGCGCAGGTACTCCGGGAGGCCCGAGCTCTGCAACATCGCGCCGATGCGTGCGCGCACGGAGCGTGCGCGCGGATCGCCGCCGAGCACCGAGATCGCACCCGCACTCGCGCGCCGTAATCCCAGCAGCAACGAGAGCGCGGTCGTTTTGCCGGCGCCGTTGGGCCCGAGTATGGCGACGCTCTCGCCGCGCGGAATGCGGAGATCGATCGCATCGAGCGCGAGGAGCCTCCCGTAGCTTTTGGAGACGCCGCGAAAGAGCACGGCATCCTCGCCGGTGCCGGCGCTCATCGCGTCACCTGTGGCAGCGCGTGCGCGAGGAAGCGCCAGATCGTCGCCCACGCCCGCGTCGAGGCGGCGGCGTCACCCGCGCGCGTTCCACCGAGTTCCATCACCATGTTTCCGCCGAGCGGGGAAGCAACCATCGCCGACTGCGGCCCGTGCATCGCCCAAAGAAACGTGTGCCCCGCATTCGGATAAACGACACTGCGATCGGCGTAGGCGTGATGGTGTGCCTTTAGGTAACGCATCGCCATCGCGCATTGCCGCGGCGAATCCCACAGCTCGTCGTCGGCACCCGCTAAACAGAGCACCGGCCCATCGATACGTTGCAACGGAAAGAACGATGCGCGTACCTGCGCCGGATCGGCGTCGAGCGAGAGATCGTAGAGCGTGCGCAAACGAATCGCACCACCGCGCGCAAATTGCATGCCGATCGCCGCATTGGCCGATGGCGATACGGAGACGCACGGCAGCGCTTTGCCGCGATAACTCCACGAACACCCCGTCGGCATGTCGTTCACGCCGAGGCCCATGAATGCAACCGGCGACGGAACGTCGGCGACGACCGCCTTAATCTGCGGGTAGGTCGAGGCAGCGAGCAATGCGAATTCGCCGCCCTTCGATCCGCCGAGAATGCCGATCTCCTGCGGATTCACATCGCCGCGGGCAGCGACGGCGCGCAACGCACGCCCGATCGTTTCCACCGGGACGTTCACCAAGTGCTTCGGGAGCCCGGGCAGCCCGAAATACGCTACCGTCACCGCGACGTAGCCGCGTGCGGCGAAGAGTGGGGCAACGAGCGGCATCGTCGAGTTTCCGCCCTCGGATCCGCCGAGCAACAGCACCGCCGGGTGCCGCCCCGGCGTCGCGGGCACGCAGATCGTACCGACAAATGGAGCGCGAACGTCGCTGCAGCCGGCGGGAAGCGCGGCGCGAGCGGCGAGCGGCGCCGCCGACGCGATGAATGCTGCGAGGACGTTCATCGAAATGAACACGACGAGTGCGATGAGGTGTTTCATGATTTCGATCCCTTTTCCAGAAGTGATTGTAACGAACGAACGTGGGCGATCATCCGCTCGCGTCCGAGCGGGGTAAGGCGATAGCGCGAGTGCGGGCGCCGATCCACGAAGCTCTTCTCTTCCTCGACGTACGCGTTTTCGACGAGCTTTCCGAGGTGGGCGCTGAGGTTGCCGTTGGTCGTCCCGACGGATTTTTGCAATTCGCTAAAACTCGCCCATTGCGACGCCAAGAGCTCCGCGACGATCGCGAGCCGAATTTTCGAGAGCAAGAGCTCGTCCATCAATCGCCGGCACGCGATGAGGCGATGAGTTCGAGAACGCCGAATCCGGCATACCCGATAAACATCCCCGCAGAGAGCGCGTAGCCTGCATACTCGGGACGAACGTTCGCGACGACGAGCGAGAGCAAGAGAATGATGGCGCCGCCGAGGGCGCGCCGATTCCCATGCATGGCGATATACAGCAACACGATGCTCGCCGCAAAGCTCCAGATCGCTCCCATTCCGATGCCTCCAAAGAGGTTCGCGCCGAAAATTTCGATGATAAAGACGAAGAACGTCACCATCATCGCCACTTTCAGGACTGTGAGAAATTCTCGCTCCAAGAAGGTGATGCGTTGCTGCGGAGCGGTCCGCCCGCGCCAGATGGAAAACAGGACTGCGGCGAGTGCCGCCCCCCATGCGATCCAGATCGAGTTCCCTGGTGCGAGATGCGTCCCGACGAGTTGGAACATCAGCGACATGAGGGCCGATGAAATCCCCCAGACGACGAAGTACTCCGCGCCGACATTCAGGCGCGTCGAGGTGCGGTCGACGATGCGCTCGACCATCGCCAAGTGCTCGCCTGCTTCGGATCCGTCGATCATCCTTTTCTCCTCAGGTTAGATTAGTTTGTTTTTTAAACTAGTTTACTTATACCGAAGCCCCCCGTTCCCGTCAACCCCCCTGGGAGTCGTT
>JAJYMV010000061.1 GCA_021786705.1 bacterium | reverse complement strand
GGCGACGCGCGGCGTTTGGCGAAGATCGGCGCTCATAGGCCTTTACTTAGGAAGAAGGGTCGAGAGTTCTTCTCGGAAGCTTTCAATATCTCGGAACGAGCGATAGACCGAGGCGAAGCGGATGTATGCGACCGGGTCGAGCCCACGCAACGCTTCCATCACTTTTTCGCCGACGAGCGTCGACGGGACTTCGTTTTCGCCGCGCGCGAAGAGCTCGCGCTCCAAATCGGCGGCGATACTCTCCATCTGATTCTCGGAGATTGGGCGCTTCTCGCAGGCCTTGTGCAGCCCCGAGAGCAGCTTCTCGCGCGAGTACTGCTCGCGGCGGCCGTCCTTCTTCACGACGAAGAGGCGCGATTGTTCCATGCGCTCGTAGGTGGTGAAGCGGTGCTTGCAACGCGGGTCGAGGCACTCGCGACGGCGGCGCACGACATTATCGTCGTCGCGTGAATCGACGACGCGTGTCTCGCTCTTGCGGCAGGTCGGACAGATCAGCGGCGAGCCCTCATGACGATGTAACGCACATATTGTGCTTCGCGTTAGTATAACCCACTACCCGTAGGGAGCGCAAAAGGACCACCGAGCGGTGGCCCTTTTCCGTATGCTCCTGGTCTTTCAGAGCGACGCGGCTACTTTGCCGCCCCGATCTTGAACATCTTCGTGCCGCATTTCGAGCACTTTCCCTCGGTCGCCGGGCGACCGTTCTTCATCGTGATTTGCTTGGCGTCAGCCATGGGCTGTTTCGCTTTGCACTTGACGCAATAGGCTTCGACTGCCACAGTTACTCCTTCCGTATCGGCGACCCGCCGTTTCTCTGGGCCGCCCGGGATTCCCCCCGCTTGTCGGCGCGAGCCCGCTCGTGAATGAACGGTATGGAGCTTCGCTTCGAACCCCGCGAGCGTTTCCTTGCTCTTCGCCCCGGCCGGCCGGAGCCGCGTTTTGCCGGGCTCTGGGCGACGGGGAGCCTCGAATCCCTCGCGCGCCCCTGCCTCGCCATCGTCGGAACCCGGGCGGCGAGCGCCTATGGGCGCGGGCAGGCACGCTCGCTCGCCGCCGAGCTCGCCGGGCTGGGCATCTGCGTGCTCTCGGGGCTCGCGCTCGGCATCGATGCGGCGGCGCACGAAGGGGCGCTCGACGCGGGAGCGCCGACCATCGGCGTCCTCGGCTCCGGGCACCGCTGCTTTTACCCCCCGCGAAACGCCGCCCTGGCCCAGCGCATGCTTGCGGCGGGCGGCGCCGTGCTCTCCCCCTTCCCACCGGAGGAACCCGCGCGCCCAGGGCAGTTTCTGGCCCGCAACGGCGTCGTCGTCGCGCTCGCCGACGCCGTGCTGGTCGTCGAAGCGCCGGCCCGCTCGGGGGCGCTGAACACCGCGAGCTGGGCGGGGGGCGATATCCCGGTCCTGGCGCTCCCCTGCGACGTCGATCGCCGCAGCGGTGCCGGGAGCCTCGCCCTGCTCCGCGACGGCGCGACGCTGGTGCGCGACGCCGCAGATATCGTCGAGGCGATGGGGCTACTCCATCGGCAAGCGCCCCCGCCCGAAGAGCCCGAGGAGCCCGCTCCCCCAAGCGACGCCTTGCTCGCCCTCCTCGCGGCGGGTGAAGCGAGCCTCGAAACGCTCCTCGCCGCGAGCGGCCTCCCCGCCGGCGAACTGATCGGGCGCCTGAACCTGCTCGAACTCGGTGGAGCCATCGAACGGCGCGCTGCCGGGTATGCGCTTGCGCGGCGCACGCGCAAGGCGCGATGATAGCCCCCATGCGGCTCCGGATCATCGCGGTCGGTAAACTTCGTAGCGCGCCGATCGCCGCACTCTGCGAAGAATTTGCGACGCGCCTCCAGCCGATGATGCCCTGCGAGATCCGCGAAGTGCGCGCATCGGACGGGCGCAGCCCGGCGAATGCGATCGCCGAAGAGGCCGAACGGATCCTGCGCCTCGTTCCCGAGAGCGAGCCGCTCTGGTTGCTCGAACGCACCGGCGAATCGCTCTCGAGCCCGCAGCTCTCGGCGAAGCTTGCGGCGCTCGATACGACGGGAATCTCGCGTCTGACGCTCGTCATCGCGGGGACCTACGGCGCGGCGCCCGCGCTCTTCGACCGTGCGACTTTTCGCTGGTCGCTCTCGCCGTTGACGTTTTTGCACGAGTGGGCGCGCGCGCTCGTGCTGGAACAACTCTACCGCGCGGCGAAGATTGCACGGAATGAACCCTATCACCACTGACCGGATGCCGACGCCCGAAGAAGCGCTCGTTCGTATCGATCGCGTGATTCGCGATGCCGCGCGCGCGCGATACGGGGCCGACGTGCCGAACGTCACCTTCGAAGCGCCGCGGCGCCCGGAGTTCGGTGATATCGCCACCAACGTCGCCTTCGGCCTCGCGAAAGCGGCGCGCAGCGCGCCGCAGCAGATCGCGCAGACGCTGATCGAGGATGCGATACTCTCGCGTCCCGAGATCGCCGCACTCGTTGTGGAGGCGCAGGCGACCGCAGGGTTTATCAATCTTCGCCTCGCGCCGCAATGTTGGCAGCGCGTCGTCGAGCGCGCGTTGCACGAAGGCGCGCGCTACGGAGAATTCCCGCGCAACGGGACGCGTATCTCGCTCGAGTTCGGCAGTGCGAACCCAACCGGGCCGCTCGTCGTGGTGCAAGGGCGCGCGCTCTCCATCGGTGCGACGCTCGCGGCGGCATTCGATGCCTGCGGCTACGATGTCTTCACCGAATGGATCGTCAACGATGCGGGCGGCCAAGTCGAGACGCTCGCGCGTTCGCTCTACGCGCGCTACCGGCAGATCGCCGATCCCAGCTTTCCATTTCCGGAAGAAGGCTATCCCGGCGACTACCTGCTCCCCATCGCCGCCGCGTTACGGAACGAATTCGGCGCGCGCTACGACGATACCGACGAATCGATCTGGCTTCCGCTCTTCGGCACGCGCGGCCGCGACGCGCTCGTCGCCGAGCAGCAGCGCACGGTCGAGCGCTTCGGCATTCACTACGATCTCTGGCAGAGCGAACGCGAGCTTCACGAAACCGGCAAGGTGCGAGCGGGCGTCGAACGGCTCCGCGAGTTGGGGCTCACCTACGAAAACGAGGGCGCGCTCTATTTCCGCGCTACGCAATTCGGCGACGACAAAGACCGCGTGCTCGTGAAGAGCGACGGGAAGCCGACCTATTACTGCGCCGACGTCGCCTACCATTACGAAAAGCTCAAACGCGCCGATCGCGTGATCGATCTCCTCGGCCCCGACCATCACGGCTATATCGAACGCCTGCGCGGCCTCGCGAGTGCGTTCGGCTACGCCGGGAAACTCGACGTGGCGATCGCCCAACAGGTAACGCTTTCGCGCGGGGGCGAGCAGGTCGCCATGAGCAAACGCGCCGGCGAGATCGTCACGCTCGATGCGATCCTCGACGAAGTCGGCGTCGATGCCGCGCGCTTCTTCTTCGCCATGTTGGCGACCGATACGCCGCTGGCGTTCGATCTCCAACTCGCGACCGAGCAGAGCAACGAGAACCCCGTCTATTACGTGCAGTACGGGCACGCCCGCATCGCTTCGGTGCTGCGCAATGCCGATGCCGAGGAGCTTCGCATCGCGCGGCGCGGCGAGACGCTCGCACCGCTCGCGCACGCGAGCGAGATCGCGCTCATGCGCCGCATCGAAGAGTATCCGCGCGTTCTCCAATCGGTCGCAAACACGTTGAGCCCGCACCGCCTCGCGCGCTTCGCCCGCGATATCGCCGCCGATTTTCACGCCTTTTACGGCGAGTGCCGCATTCTCTGCGACGAACGCGACGAGCGGCTTGCGCGGCTCGCGCTCGCCTCGGCGACCCAGCACGTGCTCGCGAACGCGCTGCGCGTCCTCGGCGTCGGCGCCCCCGAGAGCATGGAGCGTTTGGCGAGCTCCTAATTCTCCTCAACGTACCGAGGAATCGTGCGCCGCGGGGCGTAGGTTCTTGCCATTACGACTGCAACGTTGGAGGGCTTATGGACAACAACTCCGCAAACGCCTTCGCCGGTTTATTTGCCGGCGGTTTTCTTCTTTCGTTTTTCCTCTTTTTCGTCGCGATCACGGTATTCTTCGTTTGGCTTTTTTGGCGCGTCTTCGCAAAAGCCGGGTTTAACGGCGCCCTCGGCTTGCTCTGCCTGATTCCCACGATCGGCCCGCTCGTCTGCCTCATCGTGTTGGCCTTCGGAACCTGGCCGGTCGAGAACCGCCTATCCGGCTAACCGCGGCCGATCGAACGCAACGGAATGCGTTCGGGGTAGAGCGGGCGGTCGATAAGCCGTTCGAGCGCGCTCGCCTCCGCACCTAAGACGAATTCGGCGAACTCCGCAAACGCCTCGCGCTCCGCCTCGCCTTCGGCGAAGCGTTCGTTGGCGGCGAGTTCGATTTTCCCGGCGACCGGCAACATCCGCAGGTAGGAACCATCGTCGTCGCGTCCGAGTTCGACCAGCCGCTCGTCTTCGAAGATCCGGAGCGCACTCTCGATGCTGCGTTCGCGGCAATCCTCGATATCGAGCGCATCGGCGATCTCCCGACTCGTCGCATGCAACGGAGCCTCGCCGGCGAGCCGCTTGATGCCGCGATAGATCTCCCGCAACATCGGCAATGTCGGCGCATCGAGTTTCAGCAGAAACTCGTTGAGCCGGCGATCCGCGGGGCCGAAGAGCAAGTGAAT
>JAJYMV010000120.1 GCA_021786705.1 bacterium | reverse complement strand
GGGAAGCTCCCGCCGCTCGCCGTCGGGCTCGGCATCTATCTCCCCACCTCGACGACGGCGCCGGTGGTCATCGGTGCGTTGCTGGGCTATTGGTACGAACGTCGCCTGCGCGGCGAAGCGTTCGCCGATCTCGGACGGCGCTTGGGCGTCCTGCTCGCATCGGGCTTGATCGTCGGCGAGAGCCTCTTCGGCGTGCTCCTCGCGGGGCTCATCGTCGCGAGCAATCGCGGCACGCCGCTCGCGCTCGTCGGCGATTCCTTTGCGGGGCCCTCGCAGATTATCGGAACGCTCGCGTTCGTCGCGACGGTCGGCGGGCTCTACACGTGGATGTTTCGCATGTCTCGTCGAGCGCACGGCACGTGAGTGCGCTCGACGCTCTCGGCTTAACCGCCGGAACGCTCACGACGATTTCGTTCATGCCGCAGATGCTGCGAATCCTCAAGCGGCGCAGCGCCGAGGATCTTTCCTACGGCGCGCTGGCGTTTTTTATTCTTGGAATATCGCTCTGGGTGTGGTACGGCGTCGCCTTGCGTTCGTTGCCGATTCTCCTCACGAACGCGGTAACGCTCGCGCTGAATTGTACGATCCTCGTTTTAAAAATCAGTCACGACCGGCGCCGGATTTCGGAATAAAGCGCAGCGCGAGCTCGTCGAGACGGCGTAGCGCCGCGCGTGCGTCACGGTGCCGGAACGTGGCAGGCGATCGCGTTTCGTTCGAAATAGCGCTGGTGATAGGCCTCCGCCGGCCAGAAGGTTGCGGCGTCGACGATCTCGGTGGCAATCGGTTTTTCAAACGATGCCTGGGCGGCGCTCTTCGAAGCTTCGGCGATACGGCGCTGCTCCGGGGAGAGGACGAAAATCGCCGATCGATATTGCGAGCCGATATCGGGGCCTTGCCGGTTCACCTGCGTCGGGTCGTGCATGCGCCAAAAATAGGCCACCAACGCGTCGTAGCTGACTTTTTCGGGATCGAAGGTGACTTCGACCGCTTCGGCGTGCCCGGTGCCGTGCCCGCAGACCTCGCGGTAGGTGGGGTTCTCGGTGTGCCCGCCGGTGTAGCCGCTGGTGACGTCGAGGACGCCGGGTACTTGGAGAAAGCCGGCCTCGACCCCCCAGAAACAGCCCGCTGCAAATATCGCTTTTTCACTCATCTCAGCGAGTATAACGCCTCGAAGGAGCCCTTGGATTCGACGCTTGTTGCTCCGGGTGGTGCCCGGCTTAGGGCGCCGTGACGATGGCGCGGAGCATCGCCGCGCGCACCGCATCGAGCCGCTTCATCGCGCCGGGCCCGCGATCCATCCAGTCGTTCACCAGCAGCGCGAAGGTCACCGTGCCGTGCTTCTCGGTCCGGAGGTAGCCCGCTAGCGTTCGAACGTGATTGACGCTTCCGGTTTTTGCGTTGACCTTGCCGCGAAGGGTCGGGTCGCGGAAACGATATTGGAGGGTGCCGCGCACGCCCGAGAGCGGGAGTGCTGCTTCGACGATCGCTCTCCGTTGCGGCGCCCGGTCGTATTGAAGGACGCGCACGAGCGCTCGCGGAGTGACGCGATCGTACGCAGAGAGCCCCGAGCCGTCGACGATGGTGAGCGTCGTCGGATCGATGCCGACGCGCCGCAGCCAGGCGCGCTCCGCGCGGGCGCCGCCGAGATGGCGGTAGAGCATCTCGGCGATGAAATTATCGCTCGGTTGCCACATGCGCGCGAGGATCGTCGAGAGCGGCGGCGACCGATGCTGCCAGAGCGTCGTCGCATCCGGCGGCGATGCATCGGTACGCATACCGGCGGCGACCGCGACGCCGTTCGCTTCGAGATCGGCGAGAAATGCATCGCCGACGAACGCCTGCGGATTTTCTACCGCAACGCGAAAGCGGTCGGGGCTCTTCACGCCTTGCGGAATAACGCCGATAATGCGGACGACGTTGGGATCGTTCCATGGGCGCATGGCATCGATGGTGTCGGTTGCTTCGCTCGATCCGGTGATCGCATGATTTTCGATTTGCAGCGATGCCGTTTCCGGCGAGACGGAGAGCGCGACCGCCGATCCCGGGCGGGGGCCGGGTGCGACGGTGATATGCAGCGCGTTTTCGTCGACCGAGAGCGCGTCGGTGGGAGCGCCGTAGCCGTACGTGAGATCGTCCCACGCCCATCCTGGGCGATAGAGTGCGCTCGGATAGCGAAACGCCGTATTATCGAGGATGAGCGCGCCGTCGACGCGGGTGATCCCGCTTTGCGCGACCGCTCGAGCGGCTTCGCGAAGTGCCTTGTCGTCGAGCGTAGGGTCGCCGCCGCCGCGCAGGATGAGATCTCCGTGCAGGGCAGTGCCCGCGCGCGTGCCGTCCGAGGCGAGCGTCGTAACGAAGCGCTGCTCGGGCCCGAACGTATCGAGGCTCGCGGAGCCAACGATCAATTTGAACGTCGAAGCGGGGATGAAATCGTCGTCGGGATGCACGGCATCGATCAACGTCCCGCGGTTTGCGTCGATGGCGAGAAACGCGACGTGCGCGCCGCGTAACGTTCCACTGCGGGCGGCGCGAAGAATCGCGGCGATGCGCGCGCGCAGCCGCGCCACTTCGGCGGTGGAAAAACGCGTCGATGCGAGCGTCGGCGGGGCGGTCGTAGCGGCGAAAGCGAGCATCGGTGACGCGAGCAGGGCCGCGAATGCGAGCGTTCCGAGGCACTTACGCACGGATATCGCGTCCGACCGTCTCTTCGAGCGTCTCCGCGCGCATCCAGAGCGCCACGTCGCTCCCGCGCACCGCTACCACGGCGGGGCGCGCGAATCGATTGTACGTACTAGCCATGCTCACCGTATACGCTCCAGTATCGAGAAGGGCGATTGTATCTCCCGCTGCTAACGAACGCGGGAACTCGTAGGTGCCCATTTCGTCGCTCTCACACGAGCGCCCGCAGAGGAGCGTCGGTTCGGTTGCTTCACCGACGCGAGCGAAAACGATTGCCGGGTGCGTGACGCCGTAGAGGACGTGACGCGGATTTTCGTAGAGCCCTCCATCGCAGATGACGATGCGCGTACTCGAAGTCCGCTTCACCGCTCCGACGCGAAGGATCGTCGTTCCGGATGCGGCGACGATTGCTCGGCCGGGCTCGATGCCGATCCGCGGGAATGCGATGCCTCGCTCTTGGGCCCGCGCGCGCATCGCCGGAATGCAGGCGGCGAGCGCGGGTGCGGGATCGTCGACAAAACCGCCGCCGAGCACGATGCGTTCGACCGGAAAACCGGCGGCGGAGAAGCGCGCTGCAGCATCGACGAGTGCGAGCCCGTGTGCGATGAAGGCCTCGCTCTCTTCGATCTGCGAACCGAGGTGGGCGTGCAAGCCGAGAAAACGCACGCGTCCGTTTGCCGAACGCAGGAGCGCGAGCGCTTCGCCTTCGCAATCGGCGGTGATCCCGAATTTGCTCGCTTCGCCGGCGGTTCGAATCGCCGCGTGCGTCGCGGCGGCGATCCCGGTGTTGAGGCGCAAGAGGATCGGCGTCGGCGATGTTGCGGAGGAACGCTCGATCGTGCGACGGAGTTCTTCGCATCCGTCGACGACCGAACGGCCGACGAAGCCGTCGACGGCGAGTGAAATCTCCGCTTCGCTCTTCATGCACCCGTGCAGCGTGAGCACCTCGGGCGGAATATCCGCGCGTCGAACGGTTTCGAATTCTCCGAGCGAACTGACATCGATCCCGATGCCGCGTTCGTGGAGATAGCGCGCGAATGCAACGCAGAGAAAGGCCTTCCCGGCGTACGAGACCTCGACGTCGAACGGCTTCGCCGCAGCGAGGACGCGCGCGACCGCCGCATCGAGCCGTTCGAGATCGTAAACGACCAACGGCGTTCCGAAACGCTGCGCGAGCGCGAGAGCCGCTTCCATCGCTCTGCCGCTCCTAGGATGCAGGGGAAAACTGTGCGAGAAAATCGGCGATCGTCGCGTCGAGCGTGCCGGCTTGGTGAATGCGTTCGGCGAGCCGCCCCGGTACCGTTGGGACGATGCAGAGGAACGCGGTCGTATCGCTGCTGCTGAGCGTTACCGAATCGAGCTCGGCGGGAATCAACGCACTCTGGTAGGGCGCGAGGCGGAGCGAGCCGCCCGAATGGGCGATCTCGACCGCATCGGCAAGGGCGGTGAAGATTGCGGGCAAGCCCTCGGTGAGCAACGTCGTCGTCGCGCCGTTCGCGAGTTGGAAACGCTCGACGGTGAAATTATTATCGGAGATAAGCGCGGTGCGCGAACAGCCTTGCCACGCATAGTCGATCGTTCTCAGAGCGCCGGTCGTTCCGGCGCGGTAATTGAGAACGTCGGCGGCCTTTGCTACGTGGAGTTCGCGCGGCTTCCCGTCGTTTCCGAGGCGATTCCAATCGAAGATGCGATAGGTCAGATCGCTGGTTTGTTGCGTTTCGTACACGACGATCCCGGGGCCGATTGCGTGCAGGGTTCCCGACGGAAGATAGAATGCATCGCCGCTCCGTACCGGAATGCGGCGAAGGAGTTCGCCGAGCGTGCCGTCGGCGACACGACGTTCGTATTCATCACGAGAGGTATCGCGCGTCCATCCGAGCACGATCTCCGCATTCGGCTCGGCGTGCAGTACGAACCAGCACTCGGTCTTTCCGAAAGGTTGGTGTTCGACGCGTTGCGCGTAGGCATCGGTCGGATGCACTTGCACCGAGAGCCAGTCGCGCGCGTCGATAAATTTCGTCAGAATGGGGAACACGCAATCGGGATCGAGATGGCCCAT
>JAJYMV010000078.1 GCA_021786705.1 bacterium | reverse complement strand
AAACCGTGCCACGGGCGTCTCGCGGTCGCGCGTCTCGCCGCGCAATTCTACAAAGGCGATCTCACGCTTCGCAAGCTCCGGTTTGATGAGATCCAACATCGATGTGAATTGCGAAAAGAGCAAAATGCGGCGCCCGTCCTCGATGAGGCTCTCGAGCATCTCGAGGAGCGTATCGAGCTTCTGAGACTCGCGAACTTCCTGGGCAGCCGCCAGTTTCAGGAGACGAGGGTCGCAACAGACCTGCCGCAGCTTCAGGAGCGCATCGAGCAACACGATGCGGCTGCGCGCCAGCCCGCGGCGTGCGACCTCGTCTGAAACGCGTTTATGCATGGCAATACGAATCGTTTCGTAGAGGTCGCGTTGCGCGCCGCGTAGTTCGATGTGCTGGACGATCTCGGTCTTTTCCGGAAGATCCTGCGCTACTTGCTCTTTCGTTCTGCGGAGAAAAAAAGGTTTGATGCGTGCGGCGAGCGCAGCGCGGCGAAGCATATCGCCGTGCTTTTCGATCGGGGTGCGGAAGATGCGCGAGAAACGCGTGCGATCCGCGAGTAACCCGGGCACGGAAAAAGCATAAATCGACCAGAGCTCCTCGAGGTGGTTCTCGATCGGCGTTCCGGTGAGCGCGAGGCGCTGCCGAGCACGCAATTGGGCCGCTGCGGCGCCTGCTTTGGCTTTGGGATTCTTAATGGCTTGCGCTTCGTCGAGGACGAGGAGGGACCATTCGTGTTTCGCGAGCTCCTCGATGTCGCGTGGAAGGAGCGCGTAGGTAGTGAGCACGATCTCGGCCTCCCCGATCGCGGCGAAGCGGTCGCGGCGATCTGCTCCGGTGAGCGAGAGCACGCGTGCGGGCGGCAAGAAGCGCGCGATCTCCGCTCGCCAATTCGGGATGACGCTCGTGGGCGCCACCACGAGCACCGGCGAATCGAGGCGTTTGCTCGTTCGCTCGATCGCGATGTGCGCGAGCACCTGAATCGTTTTCCCGAGGCCCATGTCGTCGGCAAGGACGCCGCCGAAGCCGTGCTCGCGAAGGGTCTGTAGCCATGCCACACCATTGCGTTGATAGGGGCGAAGTTCGGCTTTGAACGCCTTCGGGATCTTGATGTTGCGTTGCGCGAACCCCGCCAGCTCGTCGATCGTCTCGCGCAGTGAACGCGCTTGCGACCATCGCAGGGGAATCCCGTCGAGATCGCCGAGCGAGGCAGCACGCACGGCGGAGACGTTGATGCGACCGTTGCGCGGCGCCTCGTTCGATTCGGCGACGAGCGCTCCGATCGTCGCGAGCATGCGTGCAACGCGATCGGGCGCTAGCGCCACGTATTTTCCATCGGGCAGTTTCCCCAGCAAGGCTTCGCTGCGTTGTTCGATCGTTTTCGGGTTGGTTGCAATCGTGTAGCCCTCTCGTTCGAGCGCGTCGAGGAGCACCGGGAGTAGCGAGATGCGTTTCCCCTCAACTTCGATGCCGAGGTCGAGTTCGAACCATTGCGGGCGAACATCTTCGACCACGTCGATAGCCCATTCGTCGTCCGGCTGAAGGATGGCATAGGGGAAATCGGAGTCGACCTCGACCCTCCAACCCGCGCGGACGAATTCGGGCACGTGAGTGCCGAGAAAGCGTATCCAATGGCGTTCTTCGTCGTAGGAAAAGACGTAGAGCGAGCGTTCGCGCTCGGTCGTATACGGCCACCCGACCGGCGAAAAGCCGATTGAAGGAAACTGCGTCGCAGCCCGCTGCTCGAAGGCGAAACGGCGCGGCCAGAGGGTGACGGCATCGCCCCGGCTCGTTCGTATGTCGCGTTGCGCCTCCCCGGGGGCGACGAGCCGCTCCCCGTATTGAAAGCGAAGTTCGGCCGCGGCGCGCGCTGGTGCCCGGTACGTCCCGTTCCGTGCGGAAGCCAGAAGAAAGAGACGCAGCACGGGGACGGGGTCGGCATCGATGGTTTGAACCTCGACGCTCGCCGTCGGCGGCTCGATCCCGGCCCCTGAGAAGACGTGCCGGAGCGAGACGTGCGCGCGCTCCGCCTGCGCCGGAGAGAGTGCCGGGGATGCGGCCACGAGGGCCGCTATCTCCGGCGTTGCATCGATCTGCGCGGGTCCGGCGACGCCGCGCTCCGGGTCGACATACCAGAGTGGGACGCTCGGAAGCAATACTGAGGTTGGGTGCCCTTTCAGGCGCGCGCGCTGCCGTCCGTCGTTATCGAGGCTCCAGGCGATACTGCTCTGCACGATAGGGTCGTATTGCAGGGTGGAGTTTTTCAGCGATTGCCAATGCGTTCGGCGCGTGCGAATCAGAAGATCGAGGAGCATGCCGAGCATCGTTCCCGAGAGGCCGAAGCCGGTATGATCTGCGACGCAGGCGGCGTGGGCGAGGCGCCCGATCGTGCGATCCATCGGAACGAGAGCCTTGTGGGTGCCAGCCGAGAGATTGTGGAGCGCATAGTCGCTCGACCTGCCGAACGAGCCGCTCTTTCGAATCGGAACGAGAAGAGCCTGTAGCACGAATTTCGGAGCCCACGGCGCGAAGCGTAGATCGATCGTGTAGCGGAGATGCTCGCGCGACTCGATATCCTCATGACGGCGCGCTCGCTCGTGCTGCTCGGAGAGCTCCCGCATCCACATGTCGGCTGCGCCGTCGCCTTCATCGCTCGGCGCCGGGATTGTCTCGGTTTGTCGGCTCCGCGCGCGAGCGTCTTCTGCGATTGCAAGAGCAACCGCGACGACGTGCTTGCAATTTCGCGCCATCGGGCACGAACAGGTTCCAGCGAGCGCGGAGCGCCGGCTAGCGTCGCTTCGATCGATGTGAACGGTATAGGGAGCCCCTCGCGATCCCTGGACGAACCCCGTTGCGTGCGTCTCCCGGGTGATTGTGACGTGGAGCACGCGCCCCGCCTTGAAATACCGATATCCGCGGTCGAATGTCCGGTCGTCGAAGGTGCGCGCGATCTCGTCGAAATCGAGTTCCATTTCTCTTCTGTCCGCCGAGGAGGTGCGGTTTATCCCCGAGCAAGCGAGACGCATCTTCTCTGCCGTTGGTGCGTTGACCCTCGTCGTAACGACACCGCGAACTCCTACGCGAAGCGCGGGAGCTAAAGAGCGCAGGCTACGTCGGTTCGTGCGAAATCGTCGCCTTTAAAAAGTAACGGCTCCGATCTTTCCGATGCCAGCGCATAGGCGAAGCAGTCGCCGAAATTGAGTTTCGCCGCGTTGCCCCTTCCTTTGCCGAAATCGCGGTACGCCTGTCGGGCGAGCTGTGCCTGCGATGCGGTGACCGGTTCGATAACGATGCGAGCTTCTCGAAAGAGTTCGTCGAGGCGGCGGCTTGCGATCGGGTCGCCCGCCCCGTCGATAACCGCCGCGATCTCCACATGCGTTGCCGCCGACACGCGGCGCTCGCTCGCCCCGGCGATCGCCTCGGCATATCGTGCGGCGTCTGGTTCGTCACGTAGGATTGCGACCAGCGCGGACGTGTCGATAATCACTTCGGGAGGCCGCGCTCGTCGTACAGGAGATCTGCGTGGTCGGCAGATCGATAGGGCTCGGGAAGGTGCTGCGCGCACGACTTTCCGATCGCCAGGAGTCGCTCGGCAAGGGAGGGCGCAGAGATGCGCGCTAAGCGCTCTTGCACGGCGCGCGTTACCGCGGTCGCCATGCTTTCGCCCGTGCGAGCCGCAAGTTCTTGGGCCAATCGGTGGACCTCGCGGTTCTTAATGTTTAGGCTCATGATGCCTGCTTTCTCGTATAGTTGTGGTACCATTCTACCATGCAGGAGCGCGGCGGCCAATACCGAGGCTGTTTATGAGGGCATTCCCCTCGATACGCGCTTCGCGCTACTCGGGGTGACACTGAGCATACTCGGGGTGACACCGAGCATACTCGGGGTGACACTGCGGCGCTACACCGTAACAGTCGTGCCGCGCATCGCGACCTGCGCGCTCCACTTGAGATCCTGGCGCACTTCGGCCGCGAGTGCCGCCGCCGATGCCGGTTCGCCGTGCACCGCATAGAAGCGCGGCGTTCCCGTGCAGGTGTGCAGCCAACGGAGTAGCCCGCTCCGATCGGCGTGAGCGCTGAAACCCTTGAGCGCGATAATCTCCGCTCGAACCGGCAGCGCATCGCCGTAGATGCGTACGGTTTTCGCTCCGTGCTCGAGCAGGTTTCCCAAGGTGCCGACGCTCTGATATCCGCAGAGCACGATCGTCGCGCGCGGATCGCTGAGGTGATTGTGCAGGTGGTGCAGGATGCGCCCGCCGCTCGCCATTCCGCTCGCCGAGATCACGACGAAATTGCCCGGCATCGCGTTGAGCGCCTTCGATTCATCGGTCGTGCGGTGTTCGGTGAAATGATGGATCCCAAACGGCGTGCTCGGGCTGTCGCCGGCCACCTCGCGGTGTTCGCCGCCGAAACGTTCGAAGACCGCATCGACTTTCTCGGCCATCGGGCTATCGAGATGGATCGCGAGATTGGCGATCGCGGGATCTTGGTGCTGTAATTGAGCGATGGCATAGAGAATATCTTGCGTGCGCTCCACGGCAAACGCGGGGATCACAATCGCGCCGCCGCGAGCGATTCCCGCTCGCAGTGCGTCGCCGAGTGCGCTGATGCTCTCCGCCGGGTGCTCGCGGTCGCCGTAGGTCGATTCGCAGCAAATGATATCGGCGGCGCCGATCGGCGACGGGTCGGCGAGTAACGGACGGCCGTAGCGCCCGAGGTCTCCCGAGAACACGACCTGCTTCCCCTCGATATCG
>JAJYMV010000010.1 GCA_021786705.1 bacterium | reverse complement strand
GGCGAGATCGCTGCTGCCGCGGCCGTACGACATTGCGTAGTCCTGCAGATCGCACTCTCCGCCTTTGTCGCAAATCGGACAGTCGAGCGGATGATTGACGAGCAACAGTTCCAACACCATAGCGCGCCCTTTTTCCACGCTCTCGCCGCGCGTCCGCACCACCATGCCTTCGGCGACCGGCGTATTGCAACCAATCTGCAGTTTTGGCATGCCTTCTACTTCAACTAAGCAGACGCGACAGAGCCCGGCGGGGCCGAGTTTTGTGTGGTAGCAGTAGACGGGAATCTCTTGCTTGACGAGCTTTGCAGCTTCGACAAGGAGCGTCCCCTTGCGCACTTGCAGGGAAACGCCGTCGATGGTGAGATTGACGAGATCGCTCGTCGCCGGGGCTGAACTCATGCAGAAGCGACCTCACGAAGAACGCGCGCTTCAAACTGTTCGGGGAAGCGCTGGAGTACCGATTTCAGGAACGGCTCGATCGAATCGCCGAGCGCGCAGAGGTTTAACCCCGTGATCGTCGACGAAACGCGGCGCATCATCGCCAAATCGCTTTCGAGGCCGCGCCCTTCCACGAAGCGATGGAGCACCGTTTCGAGCCAATGCCCACCCTCGCGACAGGGCGTACATTGACCGCACGATTCGTGCGCGAAGAAACGGACGAGATTGAACGCACACTTCACAAAATCCGTCGTGTCGTCGAAAACCACGAACGCGCCCGACCCGAGCATCGAACCCGCCTTCGTCATGCTTTCATAGTCGTAGGGAAGATCGAGATGCTCTTCAAAAATGCAGGCCGAGGAACCGCCGCCGGGTTGCACGGCGCGCAGCGTCCGGCCTTCGCGCAGGCCGCCTGCAATTTCGATGAGCTCGCGCACCGTGGTGCCGAGCGGCACTTCGTAATTTCCGGGCTTACGCACGTGCCCGGAGATCGAAATAATCTTGTAGCCCTTGCTGCGCTCGGTGCCGACGGCGGCGAACCATTCCGGCCCGTTCCGCAAAATCGGCACGAGATAGGCCAGCGTCTCGACGTTATTGACCACCGTCGGCATGCCGTAGAGGCCGGCGATCGCCGGAAAGGGCGGCTTCAGGCGCGGTTCGCCGCGCTTGCCTTCCAGCGAATTGAGCAGCGCGGTCTCTTCGCCGCAGATATACGCTCCCGCGCCGCGGTGAATCGTCACATCGAGGTCGTATCCCGTGCCGAAGAGGTTTTTCCCGACGAAGCCCGCCGCACGCGCTTCTTCCAACGCGCGCGAAAAAATCTCGTATCCGCGTTTGAATTCGCCGCGAATATAGATGAACGCGTGGTGCGAGCCGATGCCGTAGGCACCGAGCAAGATGCCTTCGAGCACCAAATGCGGCGTGCGTTCGAGCAGCATGTGGTCTTTGAACGTACCGGGCTCGGCTTCGTCGCAGTTGCAGACGAGGTAACGCGGCTTATCGCCGGCGGGGAGAAAGCTCCATTTCTTTCCCGTTGGGAAGCCCGCGCCGCCGCGCCCGCGAAGCCCCGAACGATCCGCCATCTCGAGCACCTCGCTCGATTTCAGTTCGCGAACGGCGCGCTCCCATTGCCGATAGCCGTCGCGTTGCCGATAGATCGCCATATCGGTGAGGTCCACCTCACCGATGCCGTCGGTGAGCACTTTTACCACCGGCATTATTCTTCGATAACCTCCGCCACGAGTTTTGCATCTTGCACGAGCCGCTCGCTCGAACGAGCGCGCATCGCCGGAGCGTCGTCGCGCAGCACGAAACGGTCGAGCATGATGACGCCGCTACTATCGCCGATGCCTCCGGGGTTGTTCGGCGAGGTGACGCCGAGCGCGCCGGCGGCCTTTCTGCCGCGCGACACCTCACCATCCTGCTTCACGCTCCACGTCTTGCCCGGAGTATCACCCTGCGCCATCGGAGCGACGGAGAACGTGCCCGCACGCATCGCGGCGATCATGTCGTCGATCGCCTGCGGCGTGAGATCGTAGATGAATTCGAGATTGACTTGCATGCAGGTCGCGCGGTCGCAGGAGGCGAGACACTCGACCTCTTCGTAGGAGAACAGCCCGTCCTCGGTCGTTTGAAGGTGACCGATGCCGAGTTTCTCGCGGAAATAGGCCATGATGTCCTCGGCGCCGTTAATGGTGCACGAGAGACCGCGACAGACCTGAAGCATATATTTGCCGACCGGCTTGCGGAAGAACAACGTATAGAACGAGACGGTGCTCTCGACGACCGCCGGGGTCAACCCGAGCAGATCTGCCGTAAAGCGCATCGCTTCTCGGCTCGCATACCCTTCGTGCTCTTGGAAGAGATGGACGATCGGCAACAACGCCGAGCGCGGCTCCTCGTATCGCGCGACGATCGCTTCGCACTGCGGGCGCAGCCGCTCCGCCAACGCGGGAAAATCGAGCTCTCGCTGCGTCATCGATCGACCTCTCCGAAGACCGGGTCGAGCGAACCGATCATCACGACGAGATCGGCGATCAGATTTCCCGGTGCGATGTGTTTGAGTACTTGCAGATTATAGAGCGAGGGCGGGCGGGTCCGAATGCGGTACGGGCGGTTGCCCCCATCGCTCACGATGTAATATCCGAGTTCGCCGCGCGGTGACTCCACCGATGCATACGCATCGCCGGGCGGAATCCGGAAGCCTTCGCTGACGATCTTGAAGTGGTGGATCAACGCTTCCATCGAAAGCGCGATCGTCTCCTTCGGCGGGGCGGCGATCTTGGGATCGTCGATCATCACGGCGCCGGGGGTCTCGAGCCGCCTTCGTACCTGCTTGAGAATCTTGTACGATTCTTCCATTTCGTCGAGCCGAACGAGGAATCGCGCGTACGCGTCACCTTCGCTCCGCGTCGGAACGTCGAATTCATAGGTTTCGAAACCGCAATACGGGAACGCGCGGCGAACGTCGTAGGCAATTCCCGAAGCACGCAACGCCGGCCCGGTCACGTTCCAGCGCACCGCTTCTTCGGGCGTTAACGTCCCGACGTCGATGGTGCGATCCTGGAAGATCGGATTCGCTTGCAGCAGGCCGCGCAGATCGCGCATGCGCCCCGGGAATTTTTCGAGCAACGCATCGAAGCGGTCGAGGAAGCCTTGCGGGAGGTCGCCGTTCACGCCGCCGATCCGCACGTAGTTGGGGTGCATGCGCGCCCCGCCCGCGGCTTCCTGAAGATCGAGCAGATTTTCGCGCAGATCGAAGCAATAGAAGAACACCGAGATCGCGCCGATATCGATGCCGTGCGTTCCCAGCCAGACGCAGTGCGAGGCCATCCGCGTCAACTCTGAAAAAAGCACGCGTATCGTCTGCGCGCGCTCGGGAATTTTCCCTTCGATGCCGAGCAATCGTTCGGCGGCGAGTGCGTAACAGAGCGCGTTGCTCTCAGGCGCGAGATAATCCATCCGTTCGATGACGGTCTGCGCCTGCGTCCAGAAAAGATTTTCGGCGGATTTTTCGATGCCGGTATGCAGATAGCCGATCTCCGGCTCGGCCTTCACGACCGTCTCGCCTTCGATCTCGAGCATGATTTGGAGCACGCCATGCGTCGAAGGATGCTGCGGCCCCATCGAGAGCACCATCGAATTGCCTTCGCGGCTGACGATTTCGGGGGTCATCGGTTCGGGCGGCGTCGTCGGCCGTTCCGTCGTACTCACGATTCGCTCTCCCGCGCGGCGCGCTCGCGTGCGGCTTTTACTTGTGCCTGCAACGCTTCGAGCGTACGCCCCGAGGGCGGCGCTCCGGCGACGACGTTACTCTTGAGGGCGAATGCGGGGCGCGGGGCACGTTCGCGCGCCGGCCCGCGCAACGGATAATCTTTCCGCAACGGATGCCCTTCCCAATCGTAGGGCATCTGAATGCGGCGGAGATCTTCGTGCCCGGTAAACGTTATCCCGAAAAGATCGAAGACTTCGCGTTCGGCCCAATCCGCGCTCGGCCAAATATCCATGACGCTCGGGCAAACGGGTTTCTCGCCGTCGACGCCGCAGAGCACGCGCAAACGTTTTGGCGTTCCGACCTCGGCGAGCGTACTCGCCTTCACCGGCATTGCGAGCAAATGATAGACGACGTCGAAGCGCGGGGTGCGTTCGGGATAATCGACGGCACCGAGATCGAGCAGCATCGAATAGCCGCTCGCGTGCAATTCTTCCATTGTGGCGCGCAATGCGGCGAGCTCGACGCGACGAACTTCGGCGTCGCCGACATCGACGCGCAGGCTCGTAGGATCGGTTGCCAACCCGGTAATCGAAGGCGTTTGTGTGCTCGGCATTCGGGCCTTTCTTTTTGCGCTCGAACGTGTGCTAACCGCGTGCGAGGACGCCGCCGCGCCCGCCTTCGCGAATCTGCTGTTGGATAAGATTGACGGCATAGAGGAGACCGTCGGGGGTCGGCGGACATCCCGGAACGTACACGTCGACGGGAATAATCGTGTCGACGCCCTGAACGATGGCGTAGTTATCGAAGACGCCGCCGGAGCTCGCGCACGCGCCCATCGAGATCACCCATTTCGGATCGGCCATCTGATCGTGGAGGCGTTTAACGACCGGCGCCATTTTTTGCGCGACGCGCCCCGAGACGATCATGAGATCGGCTTGGCGCGGCGAACTGCGAAACACTTCCGATCCCAAGCGCGCGATATCGTACTCGGGTGCGGTTACCGTCATCATTTCGATCGCGCAACAGGCGAGCCCCATCGTTAAAGGCCAAACGCTCGAACTCTGCGCCCAGCGCGCGACATCGTCGAGCTTTGCTAAGA
>JAJYMV010000162.1 GCA_021786705.1 bacterium | reverse complement strand
ATGAAGACGCCGAGAAAGATCCAGACGCCGAAGCGCAACCAACGCGAAAAACGCTGGCGCTCGGCTTTGGTTTTGTGGACGACGCGAACGCGCGTACTCATGCTTGCTCCTCTCGGCTGGTCGGTAGGGGCTCTCCCCAGAGCCGCTCCAAATTGTAGAACGTCCGTTGCTCCGGCGTAAAGATGTGAACGATCACCGCCCCGAGATCCAAGAGGATCCAGCTGCCTTCGGCGTAGCCTTCGACGCGCGCGACCCGCCCGCCGGCGGCTTCGACCGCCTCGACGATCGCGTCGGCGATCGCTCGCGTCTGGATCTTCGAGCGCCCGGTGACGAGCGCGAAGTAGTCGGCGAGGATCGTTTTCGAACCGACCTCGAGCGCCTCGAACTCCTCGCCCTTTTTCTCTTCCGCGGCCGCGCGGACGATATCAATGAGTGCTGACAGTGGAACCCTTCCCTTTCAATCGTGAGAACGTATCCCATGCGGCTTTCGTCCTCGTGGCGATCTCGTACCCGCGGCTGCGTGCGTAGGCGATCGTGCTCTCAAGCGTAGCATACATCGCCGCATCGAGGTCCTGCAGGGCAAGCTCCCAGAGCTGGGCCCGCTCCGGATAGCTGCGCTGCGGTTCGAGCGCATCGGCGAGAAAGAGCGCCCGGGCGAGCGGCGACATCTCGGCGGCGCCGAGGGTGTGGGCGGCGATCGCCTCGGCGATCTCGGCGTCCTCTACCCCAAAGCGTTCGCGGGCGAGCGACGCGCTCAACGGCGCGTGCAGCACGAGGGGATTGCGTCGTTCGAAGTCGTCGATCGGGTACTCGCGGCGCTCGGCCTCTTCGAGCAAGCGCTGCGCGGGCCACAATCGCGCGAGATCGTGCAGCAGGCCCGCCGTGCGCGCGCGTGCGGCGTCGATACCGTGATGCATCGCGATCGTCTCCGCGCAACGCGCGACGCGAATGCTGTGCTCGGCGCGGTGTCGTTGCCCGATCGTCGCGCGCATCTCGCGCGCCATGCGGGTGTACCGGTTCACGAAAGTTTCGCGCGCAAGGCATCCAAGCGCGCGCGATAGAGTTCGCCTTGGAGGTTGCCGGCCCACATGACGAGCGCGCTTTCGTTATTATCGCTGTAGTAGGCTTTGCGCGTGGTAACGGTGGTAAAGCCGTATTTTTGGTAGAGTCGCTGTGCCGAAAGATTGCTCTCGCGAACTTCCAGCGTCATCCACGCGGCGCCGAGCTCGATCGCCGTAGCGAGCAGGTGCGCGAGCATGCGCTCGCCGTACCGGCATCCGCGCAATTCCGGATCGACGGCGATGGTCGTCACGTGCGAATCTTCGAGGATCACCCAGATGCCGCCGTATGCGACGATGCGCGAGCCGATGCGGCCGACGAAATAATGCGCGAGCTTATTCGAGCGTAATTCGTTGGCGAATGCGTCGTGCGGCCACTGCGTGGTGAACGAGAGCAACTCGATGCGCGTGACCGCGTTGATATCCTCGAATCGCATCGCTTCGATGGTCAGCGGTTCGGGCGCGGAGGCGTGGGCGGGATCGAGATCGAGTTTCACGTGCGCGTCGGAACCTTCGCGGCGGGCGCTTCGCCGTAATCGGCGACGAGCGCGTGCGGCGAGGCAGCCGCGGGCTTGGCGCGTGCGAGCCGCGCGAGGGCGAGAACGGGCGATGAAACCGGCGGCAACGAGAACACGGGCTGCCCGCGTTCGGCGAGGATGCGCGCGGCGCCCGCCGTCGCCCCGGCGAGGGCGAGCGGCTCGGCGAGCGGTTGTGGCAGAATCTCGGCGAGCGCCGCGCCGGTCTCGCCCGAGGCACGCCGCTCTCCATCGCCGGTACGCAGCCGCACGGAGACGATCCCGGGGCGCCCTTCCACGATGCAGAGGCAAGGGAGTACCTGCGCACCCGCTTCAAGCGTCTCGAACGACGAGAGGCCCAGCAGCGAAACCCCCCAGGCAAACGCGAGTGCCTTCGCATAGCTCAGCGCGACGCGGAGCCCGGTGAAGCCGCCCGGCCCGAGGCCGACGGCGATCCGGTCGAGCTCGTCGGGCGCAATGCCGCTCTCGTCGATCGTCGCGGCGATCGCGGCGAGCCCGGCTTCGAGCGCTTGGTTGCTCTCGACGCGACGCCGGGCGAGCACCCGGTCCTCGTCGAGCGCCGCGCATTCGAAGGCACCGAGCGCGCCTTCGATCGCGAGCAGCTTCACCTCGGCACCTCGATGGTGAGGGTGCGCGGTTCCTCGCCGGCTCCGGCGATGGCGACGCGAAAGCGGCGGCTCGGCAGCAGGGGAGCGAGCCGCTCGGGCCACTCCACCAGCACCACGGCCTCGCCGCCGAAGGCTTCCTCGAGCCCGCTCTCGGCGAGCTCGGCGGGCGATTCGATGCGGTAGCCGTCGAGGTGCTCGACCGGCGTGTGCCCCGGCCGTTCGTACCGATGGCGAAGGGTAAACGTGGGGCTCGAAACCTCGTCGTGCCCCTGAATCGCGCGAACGAGCGCGCGCGCGAAGCGCGTTTTTCCGGCGCCGAGCGGGCCTTCGAGCGCGACGACGTCGCCGGGGCGCAGACGCTGCGCGAACTTCGCCGCGAACGCGTCGAACGCAGCGATATCCCGGCAAGTCTCCTGGAAGGTGGCGTCGAAGGCGCTCGCGGTGAACTTCACTATTCCGGGTTTCTTCGCCAACGAGGGGTGGGCGTCCTGAGCGAGGAGTTCGAGGAAGCGCTTCGGCAGCGGTACGAGGGGGCTCTGAGGACGCTCGACGCGGATTTCCAGCGCGCCGCTGAGGCGCTGCACGCCGATCTCGCCGCCATCGAAGCGCGCTCGTTGCCGACGGCTCCCGAACCCCCCGAAGCCGAGGAGTTCGCATCGCCGTCGGCAGGGCGAGATGCGCCGTATCCGCCCGATGACGGCGGTCCGCGCGTGAACTTCGACGAGGACGAACCTGCCCCGGTCGTGCAGTTCGACGATCTTCCAACCTGGGAAGAAGGCACGTAAACCGCGAAGCAGTCGGGATTGTGTCGGTGGCGTTTTTGGCGTCACCTTAGCATCCGCACGCCGGAGTCAACCGTAAGCCTTGAGTAACGATCACATACAAACGGTCAACGTCGAAGACGAGATGAAGGAGAGCTATCTCTCCTACGCGATGTCGGTCATTGCCTCGCGGGCATTGCCCG
The DNA here is from genome assembly GCA_021786705.1 of bacterium. Classification (GTDB taxonomy): domain Bacteria; phylum Vulcanimicrobiota; class Vulcanimicrobiia; order Vulcanimicrobiales; family Vulcanimicrobiaceae; genus JABEUX01. The sequence goes on along the minus strand of JAJYMV010000162.1, from coordinate 1,607 downwards.
ACGTCCGCGACGGCCTGAAACCCGTGCAGCGCCGCATTCTCTATGCCATGCGCGAGATGGGCTTCGACCCGTCCAAGCAACATCGCAAATGCGCCGGTATCATCGGCGAAGTGCTGAAAAGCTACCATCCGCACGGCGATCAATCGGTCTACGACGCGTTGGTACGTCTCGCACAGGATTTCACGCTGCGCTACCCGCTGGTCGACGGCCACGGAAACTTCGGGTCGATCGATCCCGATTCTCCGGCCGCATATCGTTATACCGAGGCGCGTCTCGCGCGGCTCGCGCTCGACCTGCTCGCCGATATCGATAAAGAGACGGTTCCCTTCACGCCGAACTTCGACAACCAGAGCACCGAACCGGCGGTACTGCCGGGTCGCCTGCCGCAGTTGCTCGTCAACGGGTGCAGCGGTATCGCCGTCGGCATGGCGACCAACGTTCCGCCGCATAATCTCGGCGAGATCGCCGACGCGGTCGTCGCGATCCTCGATAACGAGAACGTCACAGACGACGATCTCTGCGATATCGTCAAGGGCCCCGATTTCCCGACCGGCGGCACCGTGCTCGGGCACGAAGCAATCCGTCAGGCGTATAAGACGGGGCGCGGTTCGATTCCGATGCGCGGGAAGGCCGAGATCATCGAAGAGAAGGGCCGCCATAAGATCGTCATCACCGAGATTCCCTACCAGGTCTATAAGAGCCGCATCGTCGAGGCGATCGCCGAGGCGCACGCCGAGAAAAAGATCCAGGGCATCGCGCGTCTCGACGATTTAAGCAACCGGAAGGGCATGCGGGTCGTCGTGGAACTGCAGAAGAGCGCGACGCCGAAAGTCGTGCTCAATCAGCTCTTCAAGCACACGCCGCTGCAATCGAGCTTCGGCTTCAATATGCTCGCGTTGGTTCCGGCCGGCCCGCCGAAGGCCGATGGAACGACGCCGCTCGAACCGCAAGTGCTCAACCTGCGTCAGCTGCTCGATCACTACATCACGCATCGCAAGGACGTCGTCCTCAAGCGGACCGCCTACGATCTTCGCAAGGCGCAAGAACGCGCGCATCTGCTCGAAGGCTACCGCATCGCGCTCGACAACATCGACGAAATCATCGCGCTCATTCGGAGCAGCGATTCGACCGACGAAGCGAAGGGCAAGCTGGTCGCGCGCTTCTCGCTCTCGGAGATTCAAGCCCAGGCGATCGTCGATATGCGCCTGCGCACCCTCACCGGGCTCGAACGCAAGAAGATCGAAGACGAATACCTGGAACTCATCAAAACCATCGCGGATTTGGAAGACATTTTGCGTAGCCCGCGTCGCGTCGCCGCAATCGTCAAAGAGGATGCGCTCGATCTGAAAAAGCGGCACGGCGATGAGCGGCGCACGCTCGTGCTCCCCGCCGAAGACGAAATCTCGGTCGAACAGCTCATCCCCAACACCGACGTCGTGGTCACCTATACCGACGGCGGCTATATCAAGCGCGTCTCGGTCGATACGTTCCGCACGCAGAATCGCGGCGGGCGCGGTGTTACCGGCATCTCCAACCTCAAGCGCGAGGATGTGGTACGCAATTTCTTCGCCACGAAGACGCACGATCACGTACTCTTCTTTACCAAC
>JAJYMV010000144.1 GCA_021786705.1 bacterium | reverse complement strand
TGCCGTGCCCGGCATCAAAGAGACGACGATTACCGCCGGAAATTCCTCGCAGCTCTCCGACGGAGCGGCGGCACTGATGCTGATGGATAGCGAGACGGCGAGCAAGCGCGGCTTGACGCCGTTGGGTTTCTATCGCGGATTCGCGGTCGCCGGCTGCGAACCGGGTGAGATGGGCATCGGCCCGATCTACGCCGTTCCGAAATTGCTCAAAGCGCACGGACTTACCGTGGACGATATCGGCCTCTGGGAGCTCAACGAAGCGTTCGCAGTACAGACCGTCTACTGTCGCGATACGCTGGGTATCCCGCAGGAACGCTTCAACGTCAGCGGAGGCGCGATCTCGATCGGCCATCCGTACGGGATGAGCGGCGCGCGTATGACCATGCACGCCCTCATCGAAGGCAAGCGTCGCGGCGCGAAATACGTGGTCGTCACGATGTGCGTCGGCGGCGGCATGGGTGCGGCGGGGCTCTTCGAAGTCGCCTAGTCGAGAGTGTCTTGGAAAGAGCGGATGGCGCAGTCGTGCGCCCTCCGCTCTTTTTCGTGTAGAGTAGAGCTATGTCGATCCTTCGAAACCATTGGATACCGCCGTTCGCCCTCGCCGTCGGTGCCGCGCTCAATGCGGTGAGTTGGGCGATCGTGTTCGCGTACGCGTTCGCTCCGTCGCAGGCGCTCGAACTCGCGTGGATTCACACGCTCGCGTTGGGATCGCTCACGACGATCTCGCTCGCCGTCCTGATCCATGTCGTGCCCGGCTTTACCGATCTTCGCTGGCGTTTCGAACGCTTGGCTCGCACGTTGACGAGCATCCTTCCTCTCGCCGTTATCGGCCTTATCGCATCGTTCGTTGCGTGGTGGAGCGTGGGAATAACGCTCTTCGCCGTCGTCGTTGCGGCGACGATCGTGCTCTATGTCGCCGTTGCGCTCGTGACGCTCGCGAAGCCGGCGGCCGATCCAGCGGATCGGGCGGTCGCACGAGCGCTGGCGTTCGTTTTGACGGCGCTGGGAGCGACCGCGACGGTCGGCGTGCTCTTGGCATTCGGGCTGCTCGACGGAAGCGCCGCGCTGCTGCGCCTCGCTCCCATTCATGTCGTCCTCGGCCTCGTCGGGTGGCTCACGCTCCTCGTCGTCGGGGTTTCGGTGCGAACGATGCGCCCGATGCTCGGCGTGCCGTCTCGCTTTCCCGCCCTCCATATCGTTGCGAGCTCGTTGCTCGCCGGCGGTATGCTGGCAACGATTCTGGCGGTCGCACTCGATCCCGCACTCGTCCGCGCCGCGCTGGCGATCTGCGCGCTCGGAACGATTCCTTATATTCTCGACGTCGTCGACCGCATGCGGCGCGGGGCGATCGCGCACTGGGCGCCGCGCGCATTTATCGCCTCCGCGCTGACGTGGATGTTCGTTGCGGCGGTCGCCGCGACGTTGGGCTTCGACCGCGTTGCCGTCGTCGCCGCACTCGCCGGCTGGCTGGTACAGATGCTCTACGCACACCTTCACCATATCGGTATCCGCGTTATCGCCACTGCGTTTCTCGGCGAAGAGGACGAAACGCGGCCGTGGGAATTGCTCGATGCACGGACGAGTGCGGCGACCTGTGCGTTCGCGCAACTCGGTGTCCTCGCACTCGTCCTCGCCGTTTCGATGCAAGCGTGGCCCGCACTCTTTTTCGCCGCCGCACTCTTTGGCGCGATGGGATCGCTCGCTTTCGGCATCAACGCCGCGCGCTCGATTCGCCGCGCGCGAGCGATTGCGGGAGCGATACCGAACTCGCTCGCGTAAGCGAGGGGCTCTCTCCCGCGTCGACGAATGCGGCGGCATGTTCTGCATCGCTCACGCGTGCGCGAGCTCACGAGCGCCCGCTCCGACCGTTTTCGTCATTGGGGGGCGTTCGATGCGAGCGAGCGCATCGGGGCGAGCGCTTCCGCCGCAGGATCGATCGCTCCCCGAGCCGGTTGCGACGATGCCGCCCTGCGTTCGTCTCGGCGCCGCTGCAATGGCGGTCTATCGTGGTCCGCGCCGCACGGGATCTCGCCGTACCTCGGTCGATGCGATGCTACTGGGCAGTGCGTTGCTACGAAACATCGCCGTCGATGTCGCGTATGCCGGGTCGAGTGCGCGAATCGCACTCGACCGCGTCAGGGCGGAGCCGGGCTTCATTCCCACTTCCGCGACGATGACCGCCGGGACCTACGATCCGCGCACGAACACCATCGGTTGGTATCCGGGCTATATCGATTACGGTGTCGACCACGAGGGGCAGAGTGCGGTGCAGATGCTCTTCCACGAGTTCGATCATGCGTGGTACTCCGAGACGACGGCGAGCGTTGCCGCGGTCTCGCCGACGATGTCCGCCGTGATCGGTGCGGTGACCTATCGATGGACGCTCTATCGTCGCATTCGCGGCGGCTATCGCCTCGATCCGGTCGGCTGGAACGGATACCAACACATGCTCGTTCACGACGATCTCGTTGCGAATTTCGGAAGCGATAAAACCGGTGCGCTCGGCGAAGCGCTTGCGAGCGCCGATAATCCGCCCGCATTTCCGCTGGAGACGGCGCGCCGCTTCGCCGATACCCGGCCGTGGTTTCCCGCCGGCTCGAATATCCAGAAGGGACGCCCCGCAGCTCCTCCCGTACGGGGAGTATCTTCTTGTTTCGGACGTGTCAGAGCGCCGAAACGGCGTCGGGAGAACCTTCTTCCACAGTTGCCGCCGGTCGACGGCGTTATCGGCGTCGTTCGTCGAGCGCAGGGTTCTCGACGCGCATTCGCGCGACGAGCGCCACGGCATTGAGTGCGCTGAATACCACAGCGATCTGCCACGCCCCGAACGCGAGCGGGAGTAGTGCAATTTCGCACGCGACGATCGCGTAGTTCGGGTGGCGCATGAATCGATAGGGGCCGCGACGGACGAGCGGGTGCCCGGGAAACGTAATGACGCGGGTCGTCCAATACGGGCCGAGCGACGCGATCGTCCAGATGCGCGCGACTTGTAAGAGGGCGTATAACCCGAGGAGCGCGGCGTTGGGCGTGCGGCCGTGCGGTACGAACCAGAGCAGGGCGAGAAGCCACGTCGTGTGGAGTGCGACGATCCATCCGTGTTGACGCGGTGCGATCTCGATGCCGCCCGAGGCGAGCCCACGACGCGTATTGGCGCGCGCGTAGAGAAGTTCGGCGATCCGTTGCGCGGCGACGACGAGCAGCGTGCCGTAGAGCCACGTCATCGTTCGAGCGTGAGAAAAGCCGCGGTAAAGCCGGGGCCCATCGCGCTGAGGAGCGCGCGTCTTCCCGAACTCTTCGAAAACGCTCCTTCGCGCAGCGCGCGTTCCAGGACGAAGAGCAGCGTTACCGATGACATGTTGCCGTAATCGCGCAGGACCGCACGCGAATCGACGAGCGATCCCGGCGCGATGGCGAATGCCCCTTCGAGTGCGTCGAGAACCTTCGTCCCGCCGGGGTGGCTGAGAAATGTATCGATCTCGCCGATCGTCAGTTCGTTACGGGCGAGAAAATCATCGAGGATCGCTCGAAGCTCGCGAGCGATGAGCGCGGGAATATCGCGTGAAAAAATCGCTTGTAGCCCGTCGTCGGCGACATCCCATCCCATGATGTCGAGGCTCCGCGGGAACGTATATTCACCCGCAGCTGCGATGCGAACTCCGCTTCCGGAACGCGAGAGGACCGCAGCGGCCGCACCATCGCCGAAGAGCGCGGTGGCAACGATATTGCTCTTCGTCACTTCGTTCCGACGAAACCAGAGCGTGCAACATTCCACGCCGATCAGCAACACGTTCGCAAAGGATCCGCTTCGGACGAGATCGGCGGCGCGCGCGAGCCCGAGCGCGCCTCCGACGCAACCGAGTCCGACGATCGGGAGGCGCGCCGTGCGTCGCCCAAAGGCGATGCGCTCCATGAGCGATGCCTCGAGCGAGGGCGTCGCGATGCCGGTGGTCGAAACGCTGACGATCGCATCGATCGCTTCGGGAGCGATCGCCGCCCGCGCGAGCGCTCCGCGCGCCGCCTCCTCGACCAGTTTCAACGCGCTCTCGCGATAGCGTGCGTTACGCTCGGCCCAGCGATGCTCGTCGTAATACCATTCCACGGGAACGCACGAATAGCGACGTTCGATGCCGGTATTCGCAAAGACCGGGAGCAAGCGCGTGACGACCGCGGAATCCGCGAACTGCGCTCGCACGCGTCGTTCGATATCGGATTGCTCCAAAACGTTCGGCGGCACCGCCGTGGCGACGGCATTGAGATGAACGGGAATCACGGTGCTCCTTCGTCGCGGAATGCCGGGGCGAGAACCGACCGCAGCGCGCGCTCCCCGTTGCATTGGCGTGCGGCGCGCGATTCCCGCTAGCGGCGAATCGTCACGATCGCGCGCACCCCGAAGGGCTCTGCAAAGTAGCGATTCGTGGGTAAGGGCCCGAAGACCGGATTCCCGGCGTCGTTCCCGACGATTCCGCGGTAGGGGACGCCGGCGCCGATGAGGCTATAGCGCCCGGCGATCGCATTGGTGAGGTTCGTCGCCGCGAGCGTGAGATCGATTCCGTCGGCAAGCGTGCGCCCGACTGCAGCGTCGAGCAATGCGAACGGCCCTTGATTGTAGGCGTTGTTGCTTCCTTGCGCGTATCCGTCGAGCACGGCATGCCAGCCGTCGTGCGCCCAATCGATCCCGAGCGATCCGCTCTGCTGCGGGATGTTGAGGAACTGTTGGTTCGCAACGAGGCTTCCGCCGGAGGTCGGGTTGCTGACGGTCGCCGGCAGTGGGCCCGGATAGGCGAC
>JAJYMV010000004.1 GCA_021786705.1 bacterium | reverse complement strand
GCGCGCGGTTGCGATTGAAGTGAGCTCGCACGCCCTTGCATTGGGGCGCGTCGACGACGTGCGTTTCGCCGCCGCCGGGCTCACCAACATCACGCAAGATCACCTCGATTTCCACGGCAGCATCGAGGCCTACGCCGCCGCGAAACGCCGGCTTTTCGATCTCGCTCCCGCGTGTGCGTTCGGGCTCGACGACCGCTGGGGCGCGCAGTGGTTCGCGGAGTTGGCGGCGCGGCGCCGATGCATCGGCTACGCGTTGGAGGGCCCCGCCGAGATTCGCCCGGAGGATCTGCAGATCAGTTCCACCGGCGCGCGCTTCACGCTCGACGGCGTCGCATTCGAGCAGCATCTCCCCGGGCGCTTCAACGTTGAAAACGCCTTGCTCGCCGTCGCGCTCGCTCGCTTGATGGAGATCGATACCGCGACCGCGGCGCGCGGGATCGGCGCCCTTCAGGGCGTTCCGGGGCGGATGCAGCGCGTCGGCAACGGCGATATCGACGTCATCGTGGATTACGCGCACACCCCCAACGCGCTGGAGAATGCGCTGCTCGCGCTCCGCGAAAACCTGCGCGGGCGACTGGTGGTCGTCTTCGGCTGCGGCGGCGACCGCGACCGCAGCAAACGGCGCGCAATGGGGGAGGTGGCGGCACGGCTCGCCGACCAGGTCTACCTTACCAACGATAATCCGCGCAGCGAGGAGCCGCAGGCGATCGTCGAGGAGATTCTCGCCGGTATGCACCACCCGCCCGCCGCAATCGAACTCGACCGTCGCCGCGCGATCGAACGCGCCGTTCTTCATGCCGCCGCCGGGGATACCGTGCTCGTCGCTGGAAAAGGGCACGAGAACTATCAAGTCGTCGGCGATCGGGTCCTGCCCTTCGACGACGTCGCCGCGGCGGCGGACGCCCTGGCGCGAAGGAGGGTCGGCGCGTGAGGCGCTTTACAATCGAGGAGATCGTGCGGGCGACTGCAGCGCATCGCGTTCGTAATGACGCGACGTTCGCACCCATGCGCATCGTCACCGATACGCGCTCGCTGGAGCCCGGCGATGCCTTTCTCGCGCTGCGCGGCGAACGATTCGACGGCCACAATTTCGTCGGCGATGCGTTTGCGAAAGGCGCGGCACTCGCCATCATCGATCGTGCGGTCGTCGCCATGGCCGATCGCCCGACGGTCGAAGTCGCCGACACGCTGCTCGCGTACATGGCGCTCGCGAGCGCGGCGCGCGCGCGCTTCGACGGGCACGTTATCGCGATTACCGGAAGCAGCGGCAAAACCACCACCAAACATTTGCTCTCGCAATTGCTGCGGGCGCGCTACGGGAACCGCCTGCACGTCACCACCGCGAACGAAAATAACGAAATCGGCGTCAGCAAGCTTCTGCTCGAATCGCACGACGAACACGACGTGATCGTCGTCGAGATGGGCGCGCGCAAATATCGCGATATCCACACGCTCGTCGAGATCGCGCAACCGCACTTCGGCCTGCTCACCAACGTCGGCGAAGCGCACCTCGAAATCGTCGGTTCGCGCGAACGCCTCGCCGAAACGAAGTGGGGGCTCTTTTCGACCGGCGCCGCACCGTTGCTCAACGCGCGCGACCGCGTCTCGCAGCACCGTGCCGCCTCGCTGGGACAGCTCCCGCACTGGTACGATGCGATGGATGAAGACCGCGACGATATCGTCCGCGCGCCGTTCACCGCGCTCATTCGCGACGAACTCGTGGTGCATCGCGAGCTGAACGGGCGGCCGCGGCGCGCGCGCACCGAGCTCTTTCTCCCCGGGCATCACAATCGCGTGAATGCCGCCGGCGCCGCCGCTGCGGCGATCGAGCTCGGCTTTCGGCTCGACGAACTCGCCGAACTCATGCCGACGCTCACGTTGCCCGAGGGGCGCTACCAACGCCACGAGATCCCCGATTTCATCACCATCGTCTACGATGCGTATAACGCCAACGCGAGTTCGATGCGCGCGGCGATCGACGCGTTCGGCAACGAAAACGGCGCGCGACATATCGCGGTGCTCTCGAGCATGGCCGAGCTCGGCGATGAATCGGAGCGCCTGCACGAACTCGTCGGCGAGCATCTGCAGCCGACGAAGATCGACGAAGTGCTCGTCGGCGGCGAGTACGCCGAGGCACTCGAACGCGGCGCGCTGCGTGCGGGTTTTCCGCGCGAACGCGTCTGGCACTTCACCGACAATCACGCCGCGGCGCTCTGGTTGTTGGAGCGAACGAAGAGCGGCGACATCGTGCTACTGAAGGGCTCGCGCCGCTATCATATGGAGGAAATTCTCGAAGAGGTCCTGACGGCATGCGGAATCTAGCGGTCCGGGACGAGGCGTTGCCCGTGGGGCTCGTCGCTCTTCCGGTGCGCACGCGCTTGCTGCATCGCGGTGACGATCTCGTCGCGGTGGTGCGCGATGCGGTGCGCGGCATCGCCGCGCCCGGCGACGTGCTCGCGATCTCGGAGACCGCGGTCGCTATCGCGCAGGGCGCCTTCGTCGCCGCCGAAGCGATTCGCCCGTCGAAGCTCGCCTTCGCGCTCGCGCGCCGCGCGCACCCGCTCGCGACGGTGAATCAGCCCGAATCGATGCAACTGGTGATCGACGATGTCGGCGTTCCGCGCGTGCTGCAGGCAGTGGCGGCGCAAGTGCTCGGCTTGCTCGTCGGCAAGCGCGGCCGTTTCTACGAAATGCTCGGCGACGCCATTACCGCAATCGACGGTTACACCGGCACGATGCCGCCCTACGAACGCGCGATCGTGCTCGCCCCGCGCGAACCCGACGCCGTCGCGGAGCGGATCGCCGCCGAACTCCACTGCGGCTGCGCGATCGTCGACGTGAACGATCTGCATCGCGCGAAGGTGCTCGGCGCCTCGGCGGGGATCGCGCGCGAGGCGACGGCGACGGCGTTGCTGGAGAACCCGCACGGCAACGGCGACGAACAGACGCCGATCGTCGTGCTCAAGTGGCGTGGCACTGGCGCGCACCCGCTCTACGCGCGCGAAACCGTCGCATGTTGATCTGGTTTAGCGTGCCGCCGCACGGGCTCGATCTCGCCGAAGCCGCGCTCTGGCCCGCGTTCGTCGGCTTCGCGCTCGCGGCGATTGCCGGTGCGGCGGCATTGCCGTTGCTACGGCGGCTCAAAGTGCACCAGCACGTCTACGAAGATGCGCCCGCGAGCCACCAAGTGAAGACCGGCACGCCGACGATGGGCGGCATCGTCTTCGCCATCGCCGTGCTGCCGCTCGCGCTCGATCTGCAGGTGCCGATGCTCGGCGAGTTTCTCATTCTCGTGCTCGGTTGCGCGGCGATCGGCGCGATCGACGATTTGCTCGGCATCTTCCGCGGCAAAAACGCGGGGTTAAACGCGCGCACGAAACTGCTGCTCACCGCGGTCGTCGCGTTGCTCTTTCTCACGCGGCTCGATAGTTCGTACGCCGAGTTTCCGCGGCAGACGTTGCTCGCCGTCGGAACGTGGCATTGGACGGTGCCCTATCTCTGGTGGCTCTTGCTCGGTACGCTCGCCGTGACCGGAACGATTCACGCCGTCAATCTTACCGACGGGCTCGACGGGCTCGCCGCCGGTTCGATGGTGGCGCCGCTCGCAGCCTTTGCGGCGTTGGGTTTCGCGCACGTGCTCCCGCAGCCGACGATGGTCGCGCTGCTTGGGCTCGGCGCCTGCCTCGCCTTTCTGCTCTACAATCGCCATCCGGCGAAGATGTTTATGGGCGATACCGGTTCGCTCGCGCTCGGTGCGTTGCTCGCCGGCGTCGCGATCGCCGAAGGCGAGATGCTGCTGCTCGTGCTCGTCGGCGGCATCTTCGCCGCCGAAGCGCTCTCGGTGATTCTCCAAGTGAGTTATTTTAAAGCGACGCGTGGGAAGCGCATCTTTCGCATGAGCCCGTTGCACCATCATTTCGAACTCGGCGGCATGAGCGAGCTCGAAGTGACGACGCGTTTCTGGGGCATCTCGACGGTACTCGCGGCGCTCGGCTGGTGGATCGCGAAATGAGCGACGCACCTCAGCGCGCCTTGGTGATCGGTCTCGGGAAGAGCGGCATCGCCGCCTGCGAAGTGCTGCGCGAGCGGCGGTGGGAGGTGCTCGCAACCGACCAATCGCCCGAGCGCATCCCCGATGCGATCGCGCACGTCGCCGCGCTCGGGGTTTCATTCGTCGCGATCGACGCCTTGCTCGACGCGCTCCATGGCGACGAAATCGCGGTGCTCTCGCCCGGCGTCCCGCCGAGCGCGCTCCCGGTCGCGATCGCGTGGGGCAAGGGCTGCACCGTGCTCGGCGAGGTCGAAATCGCCGCACGCTTTGCACGCGCGCCGATTCTCGGCGTCACCGGAACGAAGGGAAAATCGACGACGAGCGCGCTGCTCGCGCACCTGTTGCGCGCCGCCGGCAAAAAGACGGCGCTCGGCGGAAATATCGGCGCCCCCTTGATTCGCGAAGTGCTTCCCGAGGGGCTCGATGCCATTGTCGCGGAGCTCTCCTCGTTCCAACTCGAAAGCATCGATCGTTTTCATCCGCGCGTGGCGGTGCTGCTCAATCTCTCGCCCGATCATCTCGACCGCTACGGATCGATGGATGAATACGCCTCGGCGAAATTCCGTATCGTCGAAAACGCGGGTATGGGGGATGCGCTCGTCGCCAACCGCGACGACCAACGCATTTGGTGTTTCGCGCGCAGCGTTGCCGGGAAAATGACGACGATCGATTTCTCGCTCGTCGATTCCGACGCGCGCATTGCGCTTCAAGGCGAGAGCATCGTCGATACGCGGGCCGGACGCGTGCTTGCCGAAATTTC